>JALFLW010000021.1 GCA_022774505.1 Lachnospiraceae bacterium | reverse complement strand
AGATGATAAATCAAATCTTGTCATTTTATTCCATTTACGTTATGATAGAGAAGTGTGGCAGGTCATTTCTCCACCACATTGACACAGTATGATTTTTTACAATCAAATAATCACAACAAAAAGAAAAGAGGACAAAAAGATGGATAAGGTTATTTTAGCCTACTCAGGCGGACTTGACACAACTGCAGTTATTCCATGGTTAAAGGAAACATACGGCTATGAGGTTGTATGCTGCTGTATCGACTGTGGACAGGGAGAGGAGCTTGATGGATTAGAAGAACGTGCAAAGCTTTCCGGTGCATCTAAGCTTTACATTGAAGATGTTGTTGATGATCTCTGTGAAAACTACATTATGCCTTGTGTACAGGCTGGTGCGGTTTACGAACATAAATATCTCATGGGAACAGCTATGGCAAGACCTACTATTGCAGCTAAGCTGGTTGAAATTGCCCGCAAGGAAAACGCTGTTGCGATCTGCCACGGTGCAACCGGTAAAGGAAACGACCAGATCCGTTTCGAACTTGGTATCAAGGCACTGGCTCCGGATATCAAAGTCATTGCTCCATGGCGTGATGACAGATGGGGAATGGATTCCCGTGAAGCAGAGATTGAATATTGTAAGGCACACGGCATTGATCTTCCATTCGGAACAGATCAGTCTTACAGCCGTGACAGAAATATCTGGCATATCAGCCATGAGGGACTTGAGCTTGAGGATCCTGCTCAGGCACCAAATTATGACCATATGCTCGTTCTTGGTGTTACACCGGAAAAAGCACCGGATGAAGACGTAGAACTTTCCATCACTTTTGAAAAAGGTGTTCCGACTGCCCTTAACGGCAAGAAAATGAAGGTTGCTGACATTATCCGTGAGCTGAATACTATCGGTGGAAAGCACGGTATTGGTATTGTTGATATCGTTGAAAACCGTGTTGTTGGTATGAAGAGTCGTGGCGTATATGAGACACCGGGTGGAACGATCCTTATGGAAGCACATCAGCAGTTAGAAGAACTCGTTCTTGACCGCGACACCATCGCATTGAAATTAGAACTTGGCAGCAAGCTTGCAAGCATTGTATATGAGGGAAAATGGTTTACTCCTGTCCGCGAAGCTATTTCCGCTTTCGTAGATGTCACCCAGCAGTATGTGACCGGTGAAGTAAAACTTCGTCTCTACAAGGGCAATATCATCAAAAACGGAACGACTTCTCCATATTCTCTGTACAGCGAATCTCTTGCATCCTTCACTACTGGTGATATGTATGACCATCATGATGCAGAGGGCTTCATCACATTATGGGGTCTGCCACTGAAGGTTCGTGCCATGAGAATGAATGAGCTTAAGAAAGACAAGACAAAATAATCGAAATAATATATAATATACCGAAATAAATTTTTATATAGATCAGGGTATCAAAAAACTTGGATTTTTTGATACCCTGATCTTATATTTTCACTTAATTACTAAGACTTCCCATACCAATAATGGGAATCAACCCATAATATATCCATTTGGGGTATGGGAAGTCTTCGTTAATTATTCATTGTCCTCATATCCTGCACCTGAGACAGGCTTACTTTAACAGTTCCCGGATCATATCTGCCGTATAAGTTACACATACCATTTTTTCTGCCTCAATGCGGTACAATGCATTTGCGGCAATATGCTCTGCTGCCTGCTCTATGTCACGGATACCTGATGTGTCTTTAAAAATTTCCATGATTGCATCCAATGCCTCTTCCGTGATCACAATTTCTTCACTTCGAAGACCGATCCTCTTTAATACCTTTGGCATTGCAAATTTGGTAAATATCACTCTCTTTTCTTCTAAGCTGTAGTCCGGCAGTTCGATCACTGCGAACCGGGACATAAGCGGTGCACTGATGGCAGCCTTGTCATTGGCTGTTGCGATCGGATACACTCCCGTCGTTGGAATATTACATTCTACATAGTTATCCGTAAATCCAAGATTATCTAAAAGTGTCAGCAGTACATCTGCCGGATTACCATTTCCTTTTCCGGCGGATGCCTTGTCAAGCTCATTGATAATAAACAGCAGATTTGAGCTTTCTGCATTGGCAAATGCCTCCATGATCAGACCCGGTTTTGCATTGGCATAGATCCTGGAGCTTCCCGTCAGCTGCTCCGGATCATTGATCGAACTCATTTCCAATGTCGTCCATGACATTTTGAGGATTTTTGCAACAGCATAAGCAATCTGCGATTTACCTGTACCTGCAGGTCCGATCAACAGGATTCCATATGCCGGCAATGTATGAGTACGATTGATCTGAATGATCGTTTCAATAATACGCTGCTTTACATTATCCAGTCCATACAGCTCCTCATCGAGTATTTTTCTGGCCTCAACCGGATCGATCGGCTGAAAATCTGTATTTTTCCATTGGATATTTAACATAATAGAAAGAGCTCTCTGTGCATGACGACGCTCCTCCGGTGTTACCTCCGTCGATTTTGCTACCGCCAGGTTTCTTCTTGCCCACAGACGTATATTATCCGGCAGGGTACTTCCCGCACACATGAGATAATCGGTAATACTCTGAATACTTGTCAGCTTCATATCATCAGAATCTTCAATCTCATCAAAATCTACGACCTCTTTGGTAGGGGCATCGCTCTGCAATAAACGCTCTATCATAAACTGAAGAAATCCATTTTCCCCGGAAAGCTTTGTTCCTCTCATTGCCACTCCGGTCTCATAAATCTTATAAACAGCGTATCCGCCATCTGTACCTGCTCCGGACAGTTTTACCATTATATGATTTTCGCCAAGCCATTTCACAAGCTTTTCAAAACGTGCGTCAATCTGCAAAATATCATGAGATGTCTTTTCTTCATCACATATAAATGCTGTCCCCTTAGTAGGTGCCGTAAACATCCCTGATGAATGATGCGTAAGCTTATTTTCATCATCCTTTAAAAGCATAATAGGATGTGACACATCCGGTACTCTTTCATTTGAATAAACCAATTCATACGTCTTTTCTGCCTTCACAGCATCCTTTTTTTCCTGATTAAAATCAAAAACAGGCATTTCGTAACCTCACATTCATTTTTATTTCTCTGTATTTTCATATTTATATCAACCTTATGAAATTATAGGATGAAACGAAGAAATTAGCAACTGCTATTTTTATTCCTGCAAAACCTGTGGGATATTAATGGTACATTTTGTTCCTTTTCCTGCTTCACTTTCTATTTTGAGGCAATATTCTTCCCCATAATAAAGCCGTATCCTTTGATTTACGTTCCGGACACCATACCCCTTTGTCTTAAATTCCAGTATAGATGAGAGTATTTCCGGTTCAATCCCCACACCATTATCTTCCACTGTCAGATAAATATTTTTATCATCTTTTCGTCCTATGATCTTAATATATCCTCTTCCTTCCTCCTTAAGATCAATACCATGATCAATGGCATTTTCCACCAATGGCTGCAGCAATAAATTTAATGTCTGATATGGCAGGATTGTTTCATCAATATCCATGATCACATCAAAATCATTATCATGCATACAAAGCTGTATTGCAAGATATGACTTCATATTTTCAATTTCTTTCTCAATGGTTAATACATTTTTTCCCCTGTTTAATGAAGTCCTATAAAATGAAGAAAGTGCCAACGTGATCTTGCTGATATCCTGCTGCCCGGCCTCCAATGCTTTCCAGTTTATCAGAGAAAGTGAATTATATAAAAAATGAGGATTGATCTGTGCCTGTAATGCCGTCATCTCAGATTTTCTTTGTGTAAGCTTACTTTCATATACCTCATGGATCAAACGGTTGATCTCTCCTAACATACTGCCAAATCCGCGGATCAGGCTGCCGACCTCATCTCCGGCCTCACTGGTAACCATCAGCTCCATATTTCCCTCTTCTACCGCCTGCATATTATCCCGCAGACGTTTTATATCCCTCACCACAAACCGTGAAAATGCCATGGATGCCACGACAGAAGTAATAATACATATCGCAATGATCCCAAAGATCAATAAAACTAATGTCTGCACCTCCCTTGCCAGCATCTTCTGTGGCTGATAAGCGATAACTCTCCAATTGTCGACCCCTGTATCTGTAGAAACGATCAGATAATTGCTTTTTTTTCCTTTTTTCTGATCTGCCATCTTTTTTTCAAGTTCTTTAAAAGACAGCTTTTCATTTTTGTTGTGCTTTTTTAATGCTTTATTATTTTTTTTATTGTCATTTTTCGGAAAAGTGCTCTTTTCAAATAAAATATTTCCATCTTTATCCACTACATACAAACCATAACCATCTCTGGAAATATCGTCAAATCCGGAAAACAAGGTATTATAATTCACATCAAGATATAAAATACCTCTCTGCTGATTTTGTTCCATGATCGGCATTGTTCTTGCAGAAAAAGATGTTTTATTCTTTCCGTCAATGATCCATTTCACTTTCTGATTCAGAGCATCTTTATATTTCCCATACCATTCTTTTCCTTCTATTGCATGAAGCGAATCCACTGTTATATCATGCTTCACTATATTTTTATCCAGATATATAGTGATCTGGTTGATATTCGGATTAAAATATTTTAGAGAAGAAAGTACCGGGTCCACCGTTGCTGTATATTGTTCATACATCGAAAAAATTTCATCATAGTCCCCGATCAATACATCTGATATCGGCTGATTAAATGCAATATAATCTGACAGATTATTATAGACCAATATCTGGGACTTTAACTGTGAGGCCCCCTGTGACAAAGAATCCTCGATATTACGACGTTCTTTTTCTATTAATGTCTTTCTCTCCTGAGACAATGCAAATAGTCCCAAAAGAAGGATAGGTACCGTACCTATACATATATAGATAAACATTATTTTCTTTTGTATTTTTGCATTTTTAAACCAATTTTTAATTTTATTTCTCATCCTGATCCCATTCATTTCTTCTTAATTACAGCATAAACAATTACATTTTTTCCGATTATTGTAATACAATTTTTTATTGATTTCTGTATTTTTGTGGACTAACACCATAATACTCACGAAAACTCTGGCAGAAATAAGATACATTCGGATATCCGACTGCATAGCTTATATTTACGATCTTATTATGTGTCTCCTCCAGCATCTCCTTTGCCTTTTCCATACGGAGTGCCTTGATAAATTTACTGAGATTTTGTCCTGTTTCTTTTTTGAAGATATGACTGAGATAACTCGGTGCCAGAAATACCTGTTCTGCCAGCATATCCACACTTAACTCCTCATCATAATGTGCATAAATATACTGTTTAACTGTCTCTATCTCACGATGTTCCATCTGCGGATTGATTGAAAAGCTTTGTTCCAATAATTCAATCCCTTCATTTAATATCTCCGTTACTTCCTGAAAATCATTCGTTCTGTACAGACGATCAATTTCCTGATTAAGTCCACCCATTTTCTCCTGTGGCAAAATCTCATATACATCCTTCAATAAATTTGAAAAAATAAATTTAACATACATTTGTGAAAAATTTTTCTTGCTTTGATATTTTTCACATAAAGCCTCAAAATGACGACGCAGTCCTGCCATATCTTTCATTTTTATATCCTGACGGATCTGTTTCATTAATGTATCATCATCAATTTCCGAAAGATCTGCTTCTGTCTGCTGCTCCTCACTAAATACTCTGTTTTCCGGAACATAGAATTTATTTTCCATAAGCAGTTCCAGACGTTCCATCTCCTCTGCCGGCTTCACCGGCCGTTCAAATTCCCGGCTGACTGCAATATAACATTTCTCACCATATTTTTTTTCTATAGAATCTAAAAGCTTTTGTGCCATTTCTCTTCGGGCTTCTATATCAATCTGCCTTTCCAACAGGATGATCCCCTGTTGTGGATTCATATTAAGATATAAAAATGGCTCTTTCATTTCGCCACGCAGATTTTCAAGAAAATCCAGACCTGTCCGACCAAAAAATTCCCTGTCAAATTCCAATAGCATCATGTTATGAAAATCCTGTACATATTCCAATCCGTCCTTACTGCCCAGACTTTCCGCCAGATTCTGTGGTGTCACTCCATTTAACAGAGACAATAATATATGCTCCCTGACAAAATTCCGATTTTTCTCTTTTCTGTCTTTCTCTAACCGTTCTCCCTCAATTTCCTGCAGCACTTTTTCCATGGTACTACGAAATTCCTCAGGATCTACCGGTTTTAAAATATAACTGTCTACTCCTGATTTCATAGCCTTTCTGGCATATTCAAACTCTCCGTATCCACTAAAGATCACCATTTTTGTCTGTGGATATTCATGCATAACATTTTCTGCTAATTCCAATCCATCCATAAAAGGCATTTTGATATCTGTCAATAAAATATCTGCTTCTTTTTCTTTCAGAGCTTCCAGAGCCTTAATGCCATTGACTGCCTCCCTGATCTTTGCCTCGATATGAAGCTGTTTTAACAGAAATTTAATTCCATTTCTCTCTATTTTTTCATCATCTACAATTAATATCTGAAGCATATCTAACCTCATTTCCCCGATACCTCCACTTTATATTTCCGGTATCTTTTATATTGCTGTATTTAGTTTACCACATCTGCATAAGAAACCCAAATAACTCCCTTTCGGCATTTCTGTCGAAAGAGAGTTTTCTGTTTTTACATTACATTTGTATACAACTATAATTTACATTGCACCAGTCTTCCATATTTCTTTTTCGTACTGTTCAATCGTCCGATCTGATGAAAAATACCCTGCTTTTGCAATATTGACTAACATCTTATCTGCCCATTTTGTACGATCATTGTAATCGCTATATGCTTTTTCTCTGGTAGAAATATAATCCTGAAAATCCGGAAATGTCATAAACCAGTCTTTATTTAATAATTCCTGATAAAGACGCAGCAAATGCTCTTTACTTCCTATTTTCATCATTTCTTTTCCAATAATAAAATCTACAGTCTCCTTCAAAACAGCATCTTTTTCATAGTAGTCTCTGGACACATAACTTGCCTCTGCATAACGATCAATCACCGTCTCACTGTCCTCACCAAAGATGTAAATATTGTCTTTTCCTACCAGTTCTGCGATTTCCACATTTGCACCATCCATAGTTCCCAGGGTAATGGCACCATTCAGCATAAATTTCATATTACCGGTACCACTCGCCTCTTTTGATGCCAAAGAAATCTGCTCTGAAATATCACACGCCGGAATAAGATGTGCTGCCTTACTTACATTGTAATTTTCTATCATTACAACCCGCAGATAACGCTTTACCTGTTCATCCTCATTGATCAGCTTCTGCAGACAAAGAATCAGATGGATAATATCCTTTGCGATCACATATGCCGGTGCTGCTTTAGCTCCAAAGATAACCGTGATCGGTTTTTCCGGAATATTTCCCCTCTTAATTTCTAAATATTTATGAATTATATAAAGTGCATTAAGCTGTTGACGTTTATATTCATGCAACCGTTTTACCTGAATATCATAAATCGAATTTTCATCAATCTCTATTCCCTGTGTTCGCAGGATATATTCCTTTAATTGCTTTTTCTTCTCTGCTTTTATTTCAAGCAGACTCTCTAGTATTTTTTTGTCTCCCCTATATTTTAATAAATTTTCCAGTTCTTTTGCATCCTTCTTAAACCCACTGCCGATCAGATTCTCAATCCATGCGGTCAGTTCTTCATTACAATGAAGCAGCCAGCGGCGGAATGTAATACCATTTGTTTTATTATTGAATTTCTCCGGATAAATTTCATAAAAGGGTTTAAGCTCACTGTTTTTAAGAATCTCCGTATGAAGATATGCCACACCATTTATACTATACCCATAATGCATATCAATATGTGCCATATGTACTCTTTTTTCTTTATCAATAATAGCTACTGCCTCATTGGAATATTTTTTCTTTATTTCATTGTCCAGAATATGAATGATCGGAAGAAGCTGTGGTACCACCTTCTGAAGATATGAAACCGGCCATTTTTCCAATGCTTCTGCAAGTATCGTATGATTTGTATATGCACATGTCTTTGTCACAATATCCATGGCCTCCTCTATGCAAATCCCCCGGATCAAAAGAAGGCGTATCAGTTCCGGAATCACCATGGTTGGATGAGTATCATTAATCTGTATTGCAGCATACTCCGGCAGATCATGAAGATTACACCCTCTTTCTTCACATTCCTCCAGAATCATCTGTGCTCCCGCTGAAACCATAAAATACTGCTGATAGATTCGTAAAAGCTGTCCTTTTTCATCACTGTCATCCGGATACAGAAAAAGAGTCAGATTATGTTCAATATCATCCTTGTCAAAAGAAATACCCTCTTCTGTTATTTTTTCATCAACACTATCAATATCAAATAAATGTAACTGATTCGTTCGATTTTCATAGCCTGTAACAGCAATATCATATAATGAAGCCTTCACAATATGATTTCTAAATTCTACTGTATAACTTTTTTCACTCTTTGTCAGCCAGCTGTTTTTATCAATCCATGGATTTGGATATTCCATCTGTAAATTTTGTTCAAATACCTGCTTAAAAAGTCCCAGATGATAATTAATTCCAATTCCATCTCCCGGGATCCCGAGTGTCGCAATAGAATCCAAAAAACATGCTGCCAGTCGTCCGAGCCCACCATTTCCCAGAGAAGGTTCCGGTTCAATCTCTTCTATTTCATAAATATTTTTTCCGTTTTCTTCTAATTCTTTTTTTACAGTGTCAAAAAGTCCCAGATTAATAAGATTATTTGACAATAATTTACCGATCAGAAATTCTGCCGATATATAATATACCTTCTTTTTTCCTGTCGGACATTCTTTTTTCATTGCTTTCTCTTTTACAAACTCCAACAATGCAATATAGATCTCTTCATTGCTACATTCCCTTAAATCCTTCTGATAACGGTTTTTTACAAATTCTCCAAGCATTTTTTTCCTCCTGATAATCTGATAATTTCGCTTTTATTCTTATAACTATTCCATATATTTTTATATATATTTAACGATCATAAACATCCGCCAGATTTTTCAAAAAACATATTTGTTTTTCATTAAATTCATCTTTTTTCAATCTCCATCGCCAATTCTGTCCTATGGTTGAAGGTAAATTCATTCTTGCAGTATTGTCTTTTTTCAAAATATCCTGCATCTGAAGAATAACTGTATCTGCCACACTCTGATAAGCCAGACGTATTACTGCATCTGCCAATACTTTTCTCTCATTTTCGGTATTTTTTTCACCTGTATCTTTTCTATTTTCATCAATTCCCGTATATTTCATCAAATACCGATATCCCTTCGAAGTCAGTGAATCGAAATAACTGATCAGTGTTTCATTATCATGTGTACCGCTGTAAACTACACAATTATTCTCGTAATTGTGTGGTAAATATTCATTTTCCTTTTTCCCATCAAATGCAAATTCCAGAATTTTCATCCCCGGATAGCCACTTTGTTTCAAAAGCTTTCTAACGCCCGGCACTACGACTCCCAGATCCTCTGCGATCACCTTTGCATCACCAATGGATTCATCAATAGCCTGAATGAGTTTTTCACCCGGTCCTTCACGAAATGCACCATCTATTGGTATCCCCTCTGCCGGAATAGCATAATACCTTACAATTCCGATAAAATGATCAATCCGTATTACATCATACATTTTTCCGGCTGCCTTGATCCGTTTTCTCCACCAGGTAAAATTATCTCTTTCCATAATCTCCCAATCATATATAGGATTTCCCCATTTTTGTCCATAATCTGAAAATGCATCTGGAGGACATCCTGCTACATCTATGGGATTCAATGACTTATCAAGCTGGTATTGTTTCGGATTAGACCATACATCCGCACTATCCATAGCCACATAGATCGGTATATCGCCAATAATTTTTATTCCCTTTTTATTAGCATATTTTTTTAAAGCTCTCCATTGCTCAAAAAATTTATATTGTATAAAACACCAGAATTCTATTTTTTCTTTTAGCAGCTGTTTATAATACTTTAATGCCTCCTCTTGCCTGTAACGGATATCTTCATTCCAGGACAGCCACTCTACACCATGAAAATAGTCTTTACATGACATAAAAAGACTATAATCCTCCAGCCATTCCTTATTTGTTTCTATGAAATTGCTATAACTATATTCTGAATCTTCTTTTGACTTTTGCTTTTCATCTTCCTTTTTTATCTTTTCCTGCCATCGAAGAAAAGCTTTTTTCAGTATCTTAAACCGATTCACATACATTTTTTGATAATCCACATCGTATGCCAGTTCTCCCCAGTCAATTTTTAGAAGTTCTTCCTTATCCAGTAATTCTTCCTGCACCAGCAGATCTAAATCAATAAAATATGGATTTCCTGCAAAAGTAGAAAATGACTGATAAGGACTATCTCCAAAACTTGTCGGTCCTACGGGAAGCACCTGCCAATACTTTTGACCTGCCTTTTCCAGCTGATCCACAAAATGATATGCTTCTTTTCCCAGCGAACCAATACCATATGACGATGGCAGACTGCTGATAGGCAATAATATTCCGGATCCTCGTTCCAACCGTTTCTTTTCCTGCATTAACTTCATCCCTTCCGCACAACAATTATTCGTCATTCGTTGTACTAATATTATGCTATTAGCTCTTTGTCAAATATTCTATATATCATTTCTTAGATAAATATCAATTTTTTTTAAATAAGGAACGGTAAATTTTCCATGCAGAAAAAAAGGGCAAAACCAGCGTTTTGCCCTCCAAGAATTGCTTCGCAATTCTCGTTGGTTTTCCTCTACGATACGAGCATTTTCCTATACACTAAAAAAGGGCAAAACCAACGTTTTGCCCTCCAAGAATTGCTTCGCAATTCTCGTTGGTTTTTCTCTACGATACGAACATTATCCTATACACTAAAAAAGGGCAAAACCAGCGTTTTGCCCTCCAAGAATTGCTTCGCAATTCTCGTTGGTTTCCTCTACGATACGAGCATTTTCCTATACAAAAAAAACTCATCACTAAAAGCAATGAGTTTCATAAATATAATGAGACACGGGGGATTCGAACCCCCGACAACTTGATTAAAAGTCAAGTGCTCTACCAACTGAGCTAGTATCCCATCTTCGTCTAATAGACGAAAATGCCCAGAACCGGAATCGAACCAGTGACACGCGGATTTTCAGTCCGCTGCTCTACCAACTGAGCTATCTGGGCAAAAGATATTGACTATCTTAGTAGCGGGGACAGGATTTGAACCTATGACCTTCGGGTTATGAGCCCGACGAGCTTCCAGACTGCTCCACCCCGCGTTATTAAATTAACCGAAGTTAAATGGATGGAGAAGGATTCGAACCTTCGAAGGCGAAGCCAACAGATTTACAGTCTGCCCCCTTTGGCCACTCGGGAATCCATCCATAAAAGCCGATGATCGGACTCGAACCGATAACCTGCTGATTACAAATCAGCTGCTCTGCCAATTGAGCCACATCGGCATATTAAAATGATACTTAGAATTTAAATGGGACCTACAGGGCTCGAACCTGTGACCCTCTGCTTGTAAGGCAGATGCTCTCCCAGCTGAGCTAAGATCCCATATAAAACGACCCAGACGGGACTCGAACCCGTGACCTCCGCCGTGACAGGGCGGCGCTCTAACCAACTGAGCCACTAGGCCATCAATCAATAATAACTATTGATCAAAGAAGGTAAGTACCTTCAAAACTGTATACCGATCTTTTTTCCATCTTTACGCATGCTTCGCAACCAGCTCTCCGTTTCTTTTGGATAAGCCTTCGACCTATTAGTGACAGTCAGCTCCATGTGTTACCACACTTCCACCTCTGCCCTATCTACCTCATCGTCTCTAAGGGGTCTTATG
>JALFLW010000011.1 GCA_022774505.1 Lachnospiraceae bacterium | reverse complement strand
TTTCTGGCTATGTTGAAAGATTCCGGCAGTCTTACCGACCGGGATCTTGAAGACCTGCGTCATGCTTTCCTTTCAGGCGGTTCCGGTGACATGGTGTTTGAATTAAATGACAGGGACTATTATTTAGTCTATGAATCTGCGAATTTTCAGGACTGGACAGTTCTGGGTGTGGTGCCTGCTGCTGTAGTCAATGCCTGCATGAATAAGATGCAGACGATCACCGTTTTTGTGGTGTCGGGAATTGTGATCGCTCTTGCCGTGATGCTTCTGCTTATGGTAATCCAGCAAAATCGGCAGAAGCTGAAACAGAAGGACTACGAGCTGCTTGCACGTGACGAGCTGTTCTCGAAAATATCCACCAATGTGGACGACGTCTTCCTGATGATGGATGCGAGAAACCTTCATGTGGAATATGTCAGTCCCAATATTGAGAAACTGGTGGGACTCTCGGAACAGCAGGTTCTCGGTAATATTTATGAGATAGAGAATCTTGTCAGGCAGGACGAATCGATTCACATATTAGATCAGCTGTCGGAAATTAAGCCCGGAGAGCAATGTGAGTGGAACAGAGAGTATATCCATCAGAAAACCGGTAAGGTGTTGTGGTTCCGTGTGGTCGTATTCTGCACAGACATTCAGGGAGCAAAGAAATATATTCTGGACTTGTCTGACCGGACGAAAGAGAAGAAAATCAATCAGACCCTTGAGGACGCAGTCCGTAATGCAGAAAATGCCAGCCGTGCAAAAACTATTTTCCTGAATAATATGTCCCATGATATTCGAACACCTATGAATGCGATCATTGGTTTTACCAACATTGCCAGGAAGTATGATCCGAAACCGGAGGTTATGGCATGTCTGGAAAAGATTGGAGAAAGCTCTGAGCATCTGCTGACTCTTATTAATGATGTGCTGGATATCAGCCGAATCGAGAGCGGAAAAATCAAATTTGCTCCTGTTCCTGCTGATATTACAGAAGTTGTAAATACAGTATTGAGTATTATGTACGGATTTCTGTCCAATCGAAGCCTTTCGTTTTTCACAAATATTGAGGAGCCCGAAGCAACCTGTGTGCTTGCCGATACGGTTCGTATCCGGGAGGTACTGGTGAATATTCTTGGAAATGCGGTAAAATTTACAGAGGATGGCGGAAGCATCCATTTTGAAACCAGCTATCATCCGGGTGCGGATGCCAGACAAATTATGGTTCGCTACCGGGTATCAGATACCGGGATAGGAATGACCGAGGAATTCATAGAGCATATTTTCGACGAGTTTTCTCAGGAGGAGAACAATGCGCGGACGCACTATAAAGGCACTGGACTTGGTATGGCCATTACAAAGAGGTATGTAGATCTGATGGGAGGCACCATTTCCGTGAAAAGCAGAAAAGGTGAGGGTTCCACCTTCACGGTAGAGCTTCCCCTGGAACTTACTGATGAAAGCAATGTTCAGAAGCAGGGATACTCTAACACCAATGTGGACTTGACGGGTGTGAAGATACTGTTGGCTGAGGATAACGACCTGAATGCGGAGATTGCAATGGTGCAGCTGGAGGAATTGGGTATCCGGGTGACCAGAGCCGCTGATGGCAAGGAAGCGGTAAAAACCTTTGCAGAGAATCCGCCAGGTACTTTTGATCTGATCTTTATGGATATTATGATGCCGGAGATGAACGGCTATGAGGCCACCGAGACTATCCGTTCCATGAATAATCGACCGGATTGCCTCAGCATTCCTATCATTGCCATGACTGCCAATGCCTTTGCAGAGGATGTTCAGGCATCTTTGGATGCAGGTATGAATGGCCATATTGCCAAGCCTATCGTCATAGATGAGGTGATCAAGGCAATTGCGCAAAATGTGAACAGATAAAAGCAGCCTGACTGATGAGGATTTCCGGAAAATCGGGAGCGGACCGGACGAATTTAGAAATACAACAAAAGGAAATGAATCGTAAAAGAGTTGCCGTCACTGGCAGCTCTTTTTCATATAATAGTGAAAATGTGAAATGGACGGATAAGACTTTGGCAGATCAGAAAATAGATAATCTATTAAATCTTGCAATGGATTCCACTGAAAGAGAGAGGGAGAAATCCTGGAATTTAAATGTTGGCTATGATGAAAAGATGCGTTTGTGGGATGTGATCGTGAAATACAGCGGTTCTGAGGAAGGGCTTTTGGGGGAAGGAATTACGGTTGTTCCTCTTCTTGGGGGATACGCCATTGTGACTTAGTGATGCCAACATAAGTAAAAATGGCTGTCCCTTCCATTTGTACCTATGTTGCTGCGACCACTTTTTTAGAGGAAGCCAGAAGACATCTGTGATGTCGAAAACGAGGGCATGGGGAATCGGAATCCCCATCAAGATGAAAACCCGTAAGTGAAGCAGTTGCCAAAATGGTACTACTGTTAAACGCGGGTGGATCTTGCTCTTAGAAAAAGAACCTCTCACTTATATGGGAAAAGAGAGCCTCTTATACAACATGGAAATGAAAAAACCTCGTTATGGTAGAAATATGATTTTGTTGATATAATCACTATATAGTTCGGAGGGATTGATCAAATGGGATTGTTTAAGAAAAAAGGAAGAGCTGACATAGAAGCATGGGCAAAAGCCTTGATTCAGGGATATAAAAAAGGAATGCCAGTAGACAGATCAGTTTTGGAAAAGGAAATGGATCAGATTGGTTGTCTGAATCAATAGATTAAAATCAAGAATGATATGCTGAAAGATCTTCTGAAAGTACATCATGGTGTATTGCTGTATTACCTGGGAGAAGAAGATGAAAATGCAGATCTGACAATTAAGACAAAGAGAACAGGTATCCTTGCAATAGCGGCGCGTAATGAAGACGGTATGAGCAAACTTATTGAATCAGTAGAGGGGGATCAGGAACTTTATAAAGCATTCTGTGACAGTATGGCATCCCTGAAGCTGTATTTCAATATTGTGGAACCGTAATATCATTAAGGGTAGGAGTATTTTAAAAGAAGAATGTTTATAAAAGAAAAATATTTACAGAAGCTCAATAATATAACTGTAATAAATACATATTTTATACAGGGGATTGGGTAAGATTCATTCAAAAGAAGCTGTCACATATAGGTGGCGGCTTTTTTTGAAAATAAGAGAACAGTGCGGAGAATATAAAAGAGAAAAGGGGGAAAACAATGAAAATAATACTTTATGGTTACAAAACAACTTGTGAGTTATTTCAGATGCTTTTACCAGGGTATGATACAGAAATTCTGACGACACAGGAGGTGTTGATCCCGGCATTAATGGACGATGAGCCATCTGCAGTTTTTGTTCTTATGGATAATGCTGCCGGGATGGAAGGCGTTATTGCAATCAGACGAATTTATCCAGAACTTCCGATTGCATGGTTTTCCAGTGACCGTGATTTTGCACCACAGGCATTCAGACTGAATGTGGAATACTTTACAACTATGCCGATAAGTGTGGATAAAGTCGAGAAAGCTCTCAAAAAATGTGGATTTTAAGTTTGAGTATTGGTAAAATATAATAAACTTATAGCAAATAGAGTATAACAAGAGAAGGTGAAGAAAGTGCAGGAAGTTATAAGAGTTGCGGTCTGTGACGACATAAAAGAAGACAGGAACGCACTCATAAAGATTCTTTCAGACTATCTGGACAAAAATAATCTTTATGTGGAAATAGATGAATTTCCATCCGGCGAAGCTTTTCTCGCATCAGATACAACGAGATATCAGCTTGTTTTCATGGATATATTCATGGACAAACTGAATGGAATGGAGACAGCGAAGAAACTGATACGGGATAATAATAAAGTACAGATTGTTTTTGCAAGTACAAGTATTGATTTTGCAGCGGAAGCATTTACGATAGAGGCACTTCATTACATTGTGAAGCCTATAGAAGAAACACAGGTATATGGTGTTTTGGATAAGTTTTTTGACAGCTTTTATTCTATAAAAACGATAGAAGTAAAGGTAGGACGAATGGAGGAGAGCATCTATATTTCGGATATTTTGTATATAGAGGCAAAAGGCAAAAAAACGATCATACATATGAAATACGGCACTCTGGAGGCATCTCAGTCTCTTTCTGAGATGTCTCAGATCGTTCCTCAGGGAGAATTCTGTATGCCGATCCGCTGGGCACTTGTTTCTATGCGGGAAATTACGTCTATGCCGACAAATGTGCTGAAATTATCGGATCAGACAGAAATTCCTATCAGCCGTGGAAAGCGGGAAGAAATCAAAAGCGTATTTGCTGATTTCAGATGGGCACAGATGAGACGGAGAATGAGGGGCAGGTGAAAATAAATGACAAATATTATGGTGAGCTTGTTATGTATATTGGCTCATATACCGAGTCTTGTTTTACGATTTGTTCCATTTAAAGAACTTGTGTCAAAATGGCAGAGAAATTGGATATGGTCAGTTTATGGAGTGGGACTTCTGGCAGATTTTATGTTATGTCTGTGGATGGCTCAGAGAAACTACATATCAATAAGCTTCTACAAGATCAATTTGTTACTGTTCTGTGTGCTCATGGGAGTAGTTAATATTGTAGTTATCCGGGGGCATCTGAAAGAACATCTATTTACGTTCGGGCTTACAGCAGTGATTGTATGGATTGTTCTGGCAATTGCGGCATATATTACCGGAAGGATTGGATATCAGACGATAGAACAGGGACTGATCATTGAGAACATACTTGGAATTCTGATGTATGCAGCACTTTATCCGTGTTTCAGGAAGCTTATGATACATACTGTAAAACCTTTTCTGGGGATTGAAAGTGAGAATTATTGGAATACAGTATGGTTTATTCCGATTGCACTGTTCTTGAGCGGTATTTTGTCTCATGGACCGGAGGAATATACGGCGACTTTTCTGCAGGTGATAAGCAGAATTCTGATAGGGATCGCTGCTCTTTTTATCTGCCATAATATTGCGATGGATTATCGGCGGATCCAGGAAAAGAATCAGATGAACCAGCAGATCGAGATGCAGAAAAAATATTATCAGGCACTGACAACAGCAGTGGAGACAGAACGGGAAGTACGCCATAATTTTAAACACCAGCTTGCTGTGATAAAAAGATTCCAGGAAACCGGAAACAGCGCAGAATTAAAAGAATACTGTGACAGCCTGGAACTTAATCTTGCGGATATTACAGAGATTCCTTACACGGGAAATGCGGCAGCTGACGGCGTATTGTATCATTACGCATGTGTGGCAAAGGAAAGACGGATTTCTTTTACAGTATGCTGTAAATTAAATGGATTACCGATAGCTGATGCAGATTTGTGCTGTATCCTTGGTAATGCGCTGGATAATGCAGTAACTGCCTGTGAAAAATATGATAGAAAACGATATATTTCAATAGCAGCACAGAGAGAAAATAAATTATTGCTGTTGACAATAGATAATTCATTTGACGGAGTTTTACTGCAGAAAGAAGGAAAAATACTGTCGAAGAAACGGAAGGATGAAGAGGGGATTGGTATCCGTTACATGAAGCAGATTTGTGAGAAATATGGAGGAACAAGTCGGTTCCAGGCAGATGGAAGTCGGTTTGAAGCCAGCTTTATGTTGCCGTTATAAAATGGTTTTGTAATTAAAAATAGAATGTACCAGACTAAAACGAGCGAGAGCATCCAATATGCAGGATGCTCTCGCTTTTTTAGACCTTATTTTTTATGAAAAACAATAGCTCTGTCATAGATGATCTCGTAATAAGACGGACCTATATTCGTTTCGTCAAGATAAGCTCTGAATGCCAGCAGAAGATTACTTTCATTATCTACACCATAGAATTTACCTTTTTCATTATCTGTGGAATATTCGATAACAGCAGTATAGTCATCCATCTTGGTACGAGCCATTTTATAAACATAATACTGATCAGGATTTTCACAGTCATTACCGAGGTATTGATCTGCGCTTCCTTTGAATAAAGAGTCATATACACTGCATACTCCATTCAGCATTGGACGGCCGTAAAGAATAGCATTGGAGTAGCGGGCATTTCCTGTTTCTGTGTGGTTTACTCCATAAACAACAATAAAATCATCGTCTGAATTCAAGGTAAAATCTCTTGTCATCAGGTAAGTGGTATCACGGTTATCACCCTGAGCATTTCTATCGTTATAATAAGCGGTCAGTCCTTCCGGAACCGCAATATCTGTTTTCAGTTCTTCGTAGTCATACTCATCTGCATATTCAGCAATAATAGCATTTCGGATCGCATCCTTGACAACATCATCCTCGGTGTAGAGACAACAAAAGGCGGCTTCCTTCAGAAAGACAGCGCCAGAAAGAAAGTCGTAGAGCTGTCTGAGAAATACGGACTTGCCGTAGATCCGGATGCCATTATCGAAGACACAACGGTAGGCATGCAGCAGAGATCATGCAGGTAGCAGACAGATGCAGCGTTCTCAGAAAAGGCAAATACATCGGAACTGTAGACATTAAAGACACTACACCGGAAAAACTTTCCGCCATGATGGTAGGACGAGATGTCAATTTTATAGTAGACAAAGAGCCTGCAAAACCAGGCGAGGTAGTTCTTGATATCCAGAATATGTCTGTTGCATCCAAACGTCACAAAAATAACGCAGTAAACAACGTTTCCATGCAGGTACACAGAGGCGAGATCGTATGTATGGCAGGAATTGACGGAAACGGTCAGACAGAGTTTGTCTATGGACTTTCCGGTCTGGAACCATTAACAGGTGGAAAAATCGTTATGAACGGTCAGGATATCACAGAGATGTCAATTCGTAAACGATTGACATCAGGACTGAGCCATATTCCGGAAGACCGTCATAAACACGGTCTGGTACTTGACTATTCACTGGAAAATAAGCAGGACTTGATCAGATTTTCTCAGGAAATAAGTTTGTGACTATCGGATTACCGCTTGCAGTGATCATGGCAGTGGTTGTATGGGTTGTCCTTGAGAAAACCAAATTTGGTTTCGAATTAAAAGCAACCGGCATGAACAAG
>JALFLW010000114.1 GCA_022774505.1 Lachnospiraceae bacterium | reverse complement strand
CACTCCTGAATGTAGATGCAGATTTCCGTCCTATATTAAAGAAAGCAGGATTCCTTACACGTGATCCTAGAATGAAAGAGCGTAAGAAATATGGTCTTAAGAAAGCCCGTAGAGCTCCACAGTTCTCAAAGAGATAATTTTATTACGAATATTGAAAAATTATCACACCCCGAAAATGCAGTGTTTTCGGGGTGTTTTCTTTGACTATGGGATCACGGTGTCAAAAGGTCCGAATTTTCCTCAAATATAATTATCTAAATACACATGGGAGGCGGATAGCAATGCAGAAAACAATACTTATCATAGAAGATGATACGGAAATAAATGATATGCTTAGTATCTTGCTTGCGTCAAACGGGTATCGCACGATCTGTGCTTTTTCGGGAACAGAAGGGGTCCTTGTACATAACCGGGAGGTAAGCCTGATACTTCTTGACCTTATGCTGCCCGGAAGAAGTGGGGAGGATATTATCTGTGAACTAAAAGAAAAATTCAATGTGCCCGTGATCGTAATCAGTGCAATACATGATGTAGGGAAAAAAGTCGATCTGTTTTCTTTGGGAGCAGACGATTACATTACCAAACCTTTCCACAATGATGAACTGCTTGCAAGGATCAATGTACGTCTTCGCACAGATCAGGCAAAGCCGGAAAGTACAACGCTCACATATAAAAATATTTTACTTGATAAAAGTAATTTTTCTGTAGTCTGCTGTGGCCATGACATAGAGCTTTCAAAACATGAATTTGCCCTTTTACAATTACTTATGGAAAATTCATCCCGGACTTGTACAAAAAGTATGATTTATGACACGGTCTGGGACTATGAAAACTCTGCGGATGATAATACCTTGAATGTGCATATCAGCAAACTGAGAAAGAAATTGAAAGCCTGTGATCCGGATACAGAATACATAGAAACAGTGTGGGGAATCGGATATCGTCTAAAAAAATAGTCTTTTTAAGACTTTTTTAAGAGTTGATTTAAGTGTTTTTTTATACTCTCCTGTTATAATGTAACTATCAGCTGAAATAACAAACAGGAGATTACGATCATGCGTGAAATTATACTGCAAACCGATCAGCTTACAAAAAGCTATGGAAAATTTACGGCTCTTGACCACGCAGACATGACGGTTTATCGTGGCGATATTTATGGATTGATAGGCCGCAATGGAGCAGGGAAGACAACAATGATGAAGCTTGTCGCGAGGCTGGCTGAACCGACGGAAGGAAGCTATTCTCTATTTGGAAAGAGAGGGTATGCTGCAGAAAAGGAAAAAAGACGTATCGGCAGTCTGATTGAAAATCCGGCATTTTTTGGAAATCTGACAGCATATCAGAATCTAAGATACTACTGTTTTCAAAAGGGTATCACTGATCTGAAGCAGATTGATGAGGCCTTGGAGCTTGTCCGTCTCACGGATGTTAAGAATAAAAAATTCCGCAAATTCTCTCTTGGAATGAAACAGCGTCTGGGAATTGCTTTTGCTGTACTTGACAATCCGGATCTTGTCATTCTCGATGAACCGATCAATGGTCTTGATCCGATTGGAATCAGTGAACTGCGTGATACCTTTCGGAAACTTAATCAGGAACGAGGTATTACACTTATTATTTCAAGTCATATTCTCTCGGAATTGTATGCCGTGGCGAATCGTTTTTTATTTATCGACAATGGCAGAGTGATCAAGGAAATTACAAAGCAGGAGCTTGATCTGGAGTGCAGCCGCTGCATTATAGTAAAGACGGATGATGTTAAAAAAACAGCAATAATCCTTGAAAGCAAGCTCAATATTACGGATTATCAGGTAATAGATACCGAAGAGATTCGTATTTACGATGAAAATGCAAAAACGGACGAACTCAATAAAGCGATTGTCCGGGGTGGAGTTAATATATCGCAAATATATGAATCCGGCGTATCCCTGGAGGATTATTTCAAGCAGCTTGTCAGGGAGGTGTAGTCATGATAAATATGATGAGAGCAGACTTATATCGCATATTCAGAGGGATTGGTATATATATTGCAGCAGCATTGATAATAATTATGTCAAGTGTCAGTATTGCAGTAAAAGAACCCGGTTATATAGGAAACGGAAATGTGTCCTATAATGACGAGGTCGTTGTGCCGGTAATGCAGGAAACATCTTCGACACATGAAACACTTGTACAGGGTATCCTTGCAGCTAACATAAATCTGTATTATCCTTTGATAATTATAGTATTTGTTATACTGATGACAGATTTTTCCAATAAAACGATGAAGAATACACTCAGTTCCGCAGTCAGCAAAAGAAAGTATTTTGCCTACAAGATGATCATGTCACTTGGATTTTCGGCACTGTTTATTGTCTTTGGAAACTTGTTTACATATATTCTCAACCTTATCGTTCATGGGAAAAAATATTCGGAGCCACTAATGGATATCCTGAAAATAACAATGCTGCAAATGCCAATGCTGCTTGGCGTCGTAAGCTTACTCGTTTTCATTGGATTTTTATTTAAAAAAGCTGCTGTCTATAATGCAGTTTCGATAAGCTTTATTATGCTCTTTCAGATCGTGTTCGGTTTTATCTGTGTATTTACGGAATCAGAAAGCCTTAAAAACTTTCTTGAAAATTACGAATTGCAATCGGCACTCAACAAGTTAGCCTATTTTCCTGAGGGCAGATATTGTCTGACATGTCTTTGCATAGGGATCGCTGAAATTCTTGTTTTTTCCGTATCAGGATATTATATTTTTAAAAAGTCAGAAATCAAATGATGTAGACAGAAAGGAGAAACAGCATATGGAAGTTGCTTTTGTGATCGCAATACTTGTAGCTTGTATTCTGCTGTTTTTCCTTATTTTGCAGAAGACAGAAATAAAAAATATTACCGATCAGCTGCAGGAAATCCGTAAAAGTGATACCAATGTACTCATTCATTCCCAAAACGGGACAGCAGATAAACTTATAGATCAGGTAAATATGCTGTTAAAGGACATGCATGATATCAAGACGGCATATAACAGGAAAAATCACACACTTGAGCAGATGATGACCAATATTTCCCATGATCTCAGGACACCTCTGACTTCCGCAATGGGTTATATTAATCTGATACGGTATTCAGAACTTTCCGAAGAAGAAAAGGGTCGTGAGCTCGCAATTATTGAAAAGAGGCTTACTCGCCTTGAAGAATTGATAAACGCTTTCTTTGAGATGTCACGGATTGTTTCAAACGGAAAAGAGCCCGAAAAGGCGGATATCAATATTATTTCTGTGCTGGAAGAAAGTATTGTGCATTATTATGATGACTTTTCGGATAAAAACAGACAGATTATTTTTGAGTGTGATTACCGCAGATTGATGGTATGTTCAAATCAGGAAATGCTCCTTCGTATTTTTGATAATCTCATAGGAAATGCCCTAAAACACGGTGCTGGTGATTTGACTATAAACGTGGAAAAAATTGATGAAATAAAGATTACATTTCAAAATGAACTTGTATCACCTGATATAGATATAGAACACATATTTGACGAATTTTATACTACGGATATTTCACGCACGAAAGGAAGTACGGGGCTTGGACTTGCTATTGCAAAAGAGTTCACGGAAATGCTCGGAGAAAAAATAGAAGCATCACTGTGTGGTGACAACTTTTATATTTATTTGATACTTCATGAAGAAAATGATTTGTACTGCAGGGGATAATTTTAAGCTATAGCAGCATAAGTATTCTCCTTTTTATTTTGTATTTAGCAAATTTCTGATTTTCTTAAATAAATATGATATTATATTCGCCTGTATAGACGGGGAATCCGGATAGATGATAAGATTATGACATGATAGTTATCTGTTGCAGGGGATTGTAAAGGAAGTTATCCTGATCAGATATCTTTGTGTACTATACGGAGGGAGAAGGAAAATAGAAGGGCAATTTGCAAAAGGTAAAGATCAGATTGAAAGGAGAAAATAATATGAAAAGAAAATTATATTTGACATTATCAATTGTATTGGCAACAATTTTTATGCTTTCCGGAATCAGTATTTCAACAGCAAGGACCTATGCAGCAACGAGATCGAGTTATAGGAACAGTTATAAAAAGCTGGAGAAGAAATGCAAAAAGAAATTTACTTATTCCGGTTCACAATTTGAAATAAACAAAGAGTCAGGCGAGGAGTATAAATTGTGGGATAAGGAATTAAACAGGGACTATAATAAGATTAAAAAAACATTGTCTGATAATAAACGAAAGAAATTGGTTACATCTGAGTTACGTTGGATAAAGAAAAGAGATAAAAAAGCCCAAAAAGATGCAGAAGGTTGGAAGGGCGGAAGTGGATATATAATGACATATAATTTTTCCCTTATCCACCAGACGAAAAGCAGGATCAAATGGCTTATAAAAAATTATGCATGATGCCTGCCGGGGGCGTTTGGCTTAGGGAGTCGGATCCTTCGGAATGTGTATCGATAAGGAATTCTTATCATTTGCTTCATCCTCATCAAATGGAGCGATGGAGATTCTGGATCCATCCAGATCATACCCGGCAATATAATAAGGAATGGTCACGCTTGTGCCGGCGGGGATACATGTATCCGGAGAAATGACATCATAGTCGTCGATATCACTGTAATAATCAAGCTCATGGAGAGATACATAGTTCTCCTTATTCTTGGCAGAAAGAGAAGGCAGAGGATATATTTCCGTGGAGTAGCTGTTAGTGATCTGCAGACGAACCTTATAATAATCATCCCCAAAACGGTCACCGGAGAGCGGAATATCTTTTTGTGCGGCTTTTTCCGGATCGGAGGCAGCAGTCACGGTATAATTAGAGGAATATTTATAATCTGACTGGGTGGTATTCAGATGCAAGGCACTGGCTGGAATTGTGACAGCGATAGCAATGATCAGAATTCCGTTGATTCCAAGCTTTCGATATGCAGCACAGCAGAGCTTAATAAAATATTTTAATACAATTGATAAGCCGTTCATATGTAATAATACCTCATTTCTTTTGGAGTTTTTGACGTTTGATCCCTGTTACAAAATAAGAATGGGAAAGTGCCTCTGTGTCGGGATCGATCTCGTTGATCAGCAAGCCTTTGAAGTCCTTTTTCTTAACCATAAAGTATAGGCTTCCCTCCTGGCTGTCAATGGCATCCCCGATACCGCTGTCTTTTTCATCCTCATAATCCAGGTTCTTTACATGTGACAGGTCATATTCGGAAACAGGTTTGAGATAACTGCCGCTTTTGGTGACACCATAGGCCAGTACAGTACCATAATCCCAATTCGTGTAAAGTCGGTTTTCGTCAGCCTGCCCCGGATAAGCGTCAAGTGCCTCGATGGGAACCTCTACATGATAACGGACAGCCAGTATTTCGTACCCATCCGGTGTCTCAAAAGCGTTGTCTGTATCTGGCGAAACAGACAAAAAGGATATTTTGAATCTGCCGTTTTCGGTGGAAATAGGAATGGCTTCGGTTGATCGGATATTTTTGCTGACGGAAGTTTCAGAAAGTGTCAATGTATCTGTTTTGATGCGGTTTGTATAAGATGAAAAAACAGCAGGGACTACAATGATAAAGATAAGGATCAGTATCAACAGAAATGTAATGACCGGATGCCTGCGAAAATGCTGTGTGTCGGAGGATGTATTCCGGGCTGGAGCAGATTCTGTCGTTTGGGCTGTTTTTGCATCGGGATTTAATCTGGGCCGGGAATCCGTGGAAGTTTTCCCGGGTGTATGTATGGTAGGAAAAGATGGCTCGGTTTTGGGATCAGAGCCGGTATCCTGACGCATATATACTCCGCAATGTGGACATAATCCGGCATAGAGTTCATAATCAAATCGTTTGCCACAGTTGGTACATTTTGTTTTCATAAAGTCCTCATTTCTTGATCTGTAATCAGAATAAAAATTCGTATGATATGTATATTGTATCATTCTCCCGGCGAAAATTGCAAGAAAATGCAGTTAAAACGCCAGCAGTCAGATTATAGGAGAATTGTAGGTAACTAAGACTTCCCACACCAATAACAGAAAGCAGCCCATAATATGTCTTATGTCCTGAAGAGAAAATAGGCATTTTGCCTCGGAAAACAAATTGATCCGTGAGCTGTGACTAAAAAATTGACGCAGATCAGTAGGATTTCTGAAAAGACTTTGCTTTGCAATGCTTTGATGAATACGGGAGGATGCGTTCATCAAACATCAAAGCATCAAAGCAGCAAAGCAATTCGTCTTTTCAAAATCCGTAAGTGACAAGACAATTTTTTAGTCACAGCTCACGGATTTAAAAGTGCCTGGAAGGGCAAAATGATATTGCATGCAATCGGACATGAGACATATTATGGGTGTATATCGGTTTTGGGTGTGGGAAGTCTTAGTAGGTAAATTGTAGGAAAAACTTCTTGACAAATCTAAATTCTGATAGTATACTAGACAGGCAGTGTGAATTTGCCACTACGATTCAGGGGTGTAGTTCATCGGTAGAATAAGAGTCTCCAAAACTCCAGAGGAGGGTTCGATTCCTTCCACCCCTGCTACCTGATCCCATAAATTGACAGAGATGTCATTTTATGGGATTTTTCGTTTTATGGATAGTCATCTTACCGGGAGGAGGCAATAGGACATGAACAGCAGAAAATCAATTTATGATATCAAGTCGTTTTATAATAAAAAAGCGGTATTAAAAGCAAGCTTCCAGGGGATGCGCTATCAGCTGGAGCAATATAAGGATCCGGCACAGGAGGATGCAGAACCGGTGCTTCGCACGACGATATGGCCGGAGCCGTTTTGTTTTGAAAAAACACCGGAGGAACGAAAGACGATAAAAGATTTTATATACACAGAGGATGGGTTAGATGAGGCATACGAATGGATATGTCAAACGTATGAAGACAGGATCGAAGAATGGAATGAAGCAAGGGATAATCCGTATAAGGATCTGTTTTAAGCAGACTTTTTGTGCCGGTTATAAGAAGTACCGTTGATAACCCGGGACGGATCATTTCAAAAGTGCATGGAGGGATTGGAGAAGAGATTTTTTGAGATCAAAATCAGATTCTTCTATTTGACGGATCAGTTCCTTTACTTTTTCCGGCTGGTGGTTGTCCAGGTAGATCTCAGCCAGGGAAATATAGGTGTCGCGGATATCGCTTCCAAGCGAGATGGCAAGCTCTAATATCTGTTTTGCACGGTCATCCTGTCCGGAGCATTTGCGGTGCAGATAGCTTCCCCAGAGCCCGAGATTGCGCAGTAAAAGGAGATAGTTCTGGTCGTACATAGAAAGTTCGGGGAAATTAGCGGTCCCGTAGGTGAGTTTTATGTCTGCATTGCTCATGCCGGAGAGATTTAATATTTTATTGGATAGAACACGTCGTACCTGTTCCTGACGCTCTTTCTCTTCCCCTTCTGCCGTATCGGAAAAAGGAAGGTCGTTTTCGGATATTACAATATAATCCAGATCGCTGATATCTTTTCGACGGACGAAGTTGGATTCCCGCTCTTTTTTCCAATAGTCGGTATCCCATTTGGAAATATTATTTTGACCGCGTTTGGTCTTGACGTTCAGCCATATTATGAATAAAATAAAGAGTATGAGAAAAATAGGCATGATACCATCCTCCTATGATGTTATTTTGTGCGATAATTGTATATAAAAAAGAAAGGAGACTATTCATGAATTTCTTTAATAAAAAAAATCAGCAGAGAGTTGCCATCGTGATCTGTATATTGCTTATTGTTGCCATGGTGATCCCGATGGTTCTCGGATCCCTTGGTTGATCATATGAAATGAATAAATCAGCAGATGTTACCGTACATCTGCTTTTTTCTTTCAATATACATAATATACGAAAAAAAGTCAAATACTGTAGGAATCTTTGACTTGCGAATTTGTGTTAATATGATTAAAATAAGGTAATAGTTATGTAAGTGAAGGAATGAGACAGAGATATGAAGAAAAATAAGATTTTGACAGGAATTTTTGTGGCAGGCTGCGTAGCAGTAATTGGGGTGGCAGGGATTGTCACTATGTTTGCGAAGGATAATTTTGGGAATAAAGATCTGATCTGTAATGGAGTATCCGTGGGGAGTGTTAATGTTGGCGGGTTGACCCAAAAGCAGGCTCAAAAGAAGATTTCTGAGTATATTGAGGACAGAGAGCAGCAGCAGCTTGTGATAAATATCCGTGATGATCAGGTGCAGGCAGCAGCCTCCGAGATCGGATTTACGATCAAGCGGGACGAGTATGCGGCACAGGCACTTGCAATTGGCAAGAAGGGGAATCTCTGGAAAAGATTTCAGGAGATCCGGAAAGCGGAGCAGGGAGAAAAGGACATTGAGCTGGAAGAAGTCATTGATGACGAGGCGGTACAAACATTTGTGCAGACAAAATGCACAGTTTATGATATTAAAGCAAAAAACTCCCGACTGAAATTTAAGAATGGAGAGTTGAAGGCAACCAAGTCGAGTGAGGGATTGGAAGTTCAAGTAGACAAAACCGTTCAAAACATCAAAAAAGCTTTTCGCAATAAGAAAATAAAGGGCAGGGATGTTTTAAATGTTGAGGCGGATGTTGAGGTTACAGAGCCTGATCTTACTCAGGAGGAAGCATCTCAGTGTACGGATCTGCTGGGAAAATATTCCACGACATATGCAACTTATCAGGTTGAAAGATCCGGGAATGTAGCTACTGCTGCCGGTAGGATTAATGGGACAGTCCTTAAACCGGGACAGACGTTTTCGACCATTAAGGTAATAAAGGACCGCACCGAGGCAAATGGTTATAAGCCGGCACCGGAATATTCCAGTGGTAAGGTTGTTTCAGGAATCGGTGGTGGTGTCTGTCAGGTTTCCACTACATTGTACAATGCTGTACTCAATGCAGAATTAAAGGTAGTAGAACGATCTCCTCATTCTATGGTCGTGCATTATGTTCCTGTGTCCAGAGATGCAGCGATTTCAGGAGATTACAAGGATTTCAAATTTAAAAATAATACAGAATATCCTGTTTACATTATGGGAAGTGCTTCAGGAGGTGTACTTTCTTTTCGGATATATGGTCATGAGACCAGAGAGGCCGGAAGGGAGATTTCGTTTGAATCAGAAGTGACAGATACGATACAACCAGGTAAGGAGGTTGTGACAGAGGATCCATCGCAGCCGGCAAGCTATCGGACGGTGACGCAGTCTGCACATGTGGGATATAAGGCGAAATTATGGAAGATCATTAAGGTCGATGGTGTACAGACAAAGAAAAAAATAGTAAATACCAGTGCCTATAATGCCTCACCACAGTATGTGACGGTTGGAAAACAGCCGGCGACAGCAGCACCTTCGTCAGAGAAACCATCGGCCAGTGGTAAACCTTCGCCAACAGACAAAAGCAGTTCCAAGAAAACAGCCGGGGATGATGCTTCAGCGGCAAAGGCGACAGGGACAGGCAAAACAGACAGCCAGACAAAGAAGGACACCGGGACGAAAACGACAGGCAGTCAGACAAAGAAAAGCACCGGGACGAAAACAACAGGCAGCCAGGCAAAGAAAAGCACCGGGACGAAAACGACAGGCAGCCAGACAAAGAAAAGCACCGGGACAAAAACAACAGGCAGCCAGACAAAGAAAAGCACCGGGACGAGGCAGTAAACATCCGAAAAAATACAGATAAAGAAGCATCAGACAAGGAAAAACGGATAGGTATGATTTCTGTTTTTGGAAAGGCATGGTTATAGAGATGGAAATAGGAAAGGTACCAGAAAATGTATTAAAAAGAGCGGTATTTAAGCAGATAAAACATTTGCGGCCGGAGGTGCTGCTGCATCCGGGAGTCGGGGAGGATTGTTCGGCTATTGAGACAGCGGAGGATGAAGTGCTTGTATTTTCGACAGATCCGATCACCGGAGCATCAAAGGGAATGGGAACATTGGCAGTACATATCACCGCAAATGATCTGGCCTCCAGCGGAGCCGAACCGGTGGGAATCCTGACTTGTGTGATCCTGCCGCCAAGGACCAGAGAAAAGAAGCTGCATGATCTGATGGAGGAGATCATTTTGGCGGCAAATCGCCTTCATATCGAGGTGATGGGAGGTCATACAGAGATTTCTGATGTAGTTAATCGTCCGGTAATAACAGTAACCGGGGTTGGAAAAGTCAAAAAAGATAAATTGGTCTCCACAGGAGGTCTTCAGCCGGATGATGATCTTGTCATGACAAAGTGGGCAGGTCTGGAGGGAACGTCAATCATTGCCGAAGAGAAGCGGGAAGAACTGCTCAAAAAGATTCCGGCCGGGATCATTGATGCCGGTGCTGCAATGAGGGATTATATATCTGTAGTGCCGGAGGCTGCAGTCGCGGTGCAGGCCGGTGTCACGGCCATGCATGATGTGACCGAGGGAGGGATTTTTGGTGCATTGTGGGAGGTCGGAGAGGCATCCGGCGTAGGGATCATTGCCAATCTGGAAAAGATTCCGATCCGTCAGGAAACCATTGAATTGTGCGAATTCTATGATATCAATCCATATATGCTGATATCCAGTGGATGTATGCTGATTGGGACGCCTCATGGAAACAAGCTGGTGGATCAGCTTGCAGAGAAGAAAATTCCGGCAGCTGTGATCGGCAGAGCGACCACGGGAAATGACAGGATCATACGAAGTGGTCAGGAGACGCGTTTTTTGGAACCGGCAGGCAGTGATGAGCTTTATAAAATATATCAGTAGAAAACAGATAATTAAATGAAATAGAAGGAGAATAATTATGATCAAGAAACAGATATTAGATGCGATCAGTATGAACAGCCGTCTGGCAACAGAAGATCTGGCGGCCATGTTAAATACAGGGGCGGATACAATTGAGCATGAGATTAAGGAAATGGAGGATAATAAAGTAATCTGTGGTTATCCGACACTGATCAACTGGGATAAGACTGACTGTGAAAAGGTGACAGCACTGATCGAGGTAAAGGTGACTCCGCAGCGTGATATGGGATTTAATAAGGTTGCAGAGCGCATTTATAAATTTGAAGAGGTTGAGAGTGTTTATCTCATGTCCGGTGGTTTTGATCTCACTGTGATCATTGAGGGGAAAAGCATGAAGGAGGTTTCCCGTTTTGTAACAGAGAAATTATCAACTCTGGAATATATTACCAGTACAGCGACATATTTCGTATTGAAAAAATATAAAGAACACGGTCTGATCATGACCGATGAAAAACACGACTCAGAAAGGATGTTGATTACACCATGAGAGACCCATTATCAAAGAAAGTACAGTCTATTGAGCCTTCCGGCATCCGCAAATTTTTTGATATCGTAAGTGAGATGAAAGATGCTATTTCGCTGGGTGTAGGTGAACCGGACTTTGATACGCCATGGCATATCAGAGAAGAGGGAATCTATTCACTGGAGCAGGGAAGGACTTTTTATACATCAAATGCAGGTTTAAAGGAACTGAAAGAGGAAATCGCAAACTATCTGAAACGCCGGTTTCAGCTGTCTTACGATCCGGTTGGAGAGATTTATCTGACTGTCGGTGGAAGTGAGGCGATCGACGGGGCACTTCGTGCAATGCTTGATCCGGGAGATGAAGTCCTTCTGCCACAGCCGAGTTATGTATCCTATGAGCCATGTATTGTTTTGGCGGATGGTGTTCCAAAGATCATCGAATTAAAAGAAGAAGATCAATTTAAATTGAAAAAACAGCAGCTGCTGGATGCGATCACCGACAAAACGAAGATCCTCATCATGCCATTTCCGAATAATCCGACGGGTGCCATAATGACAAGAGAGGACCTGGAGGATATTGCGGAAGTAGTCAGAGAGCATGATATGTATGTGATTTCGGATGAGATCTATTCGGAGCTGACGTACAGTGGTGATCATGTATCGATTGCTTCTCTCCCGGGAATGCAGGAGAGAACCATTGTGATCAATGGATTTTCAAAGTCATATGCGATGACAGGTTGGCGTCTGGGATATGCCTGTGGACCGAAACCGATCATTAAACAGATGTTAAAGATACATCAATTTGCCATTATGTGTGCACCGACCCTGAGCCAGTATGCGGCAATCAGTGCAGTTCGCGATGGAGACGATGATGTAGAACGCATGAGAACTGCTTATAATCAGCGGAGAAACTTTTTGATGAAAGCATTTCGTGATATGGGACTGAAATGTTTTGAACCGTTTGGAGCCTTCTATGTATTTCCATGTATCAAAGAATTTGGGATGACCTCTGATGAATTTGCGACAAAGCTTCTGCAGGAGGAAAAGGTTGCTGTAGTGCCGGGAACGGCCTTCGGAAGATGTGGAGAGGGATTCTTGCGGATCTCTTATGCCTATTCGATCAATGACCTGAAGGTTGCATTAGGACGCATAGAGAGCTTTATTCAGAGACATAGAAAATAAGGTGATAGAATAATGAATATTGTACTGCTTGAGCCGGAAATGCCGGCTAATACCGGAAATATTGGTCGCACCTGCTGTGCTACCGGTACAAGGCTGCATTTGATCGAGCCTATGGGATTTCGGATAAATGATAAAATGCTAAAGAGAGCCGGTCTGGATTATTGGAAGGATCTTGATGTGACAGTTTATGACTGTTATGAGGATTTTTTGGAGAAGAATCCGGAGGCAGTGGGAAATATGTATATGGCAACGACAAAAGCACATCAGGTATATACTGATGTGCAATATCCGGAAAATGCATATATTATGTTTGGAAAGGAAAGTGCAGGGATACCGGAGGAGATTCTTGTGGAAAACGAAGAAAATACGATCCGTATTCCGATGAATCACAATATCCGTTCCCTGAATCTTTCCAATTCTGTTGCTATCGTGCTTTATGAGGCACTTCGCCAAAACAGTTTTATGGAGGCTGAAAAAAGCGGGCAGCTTCACAGACTTCATTGGCATAGTGAGGAGACTCCGGATTAATTGTCGAAGTCTACATTTATATTACCAAGGCTGCAGTGAAGGGAGATATCACCATAGGTATCCTGCTCGTTACTTTTAACAGAAGCAGATTTAGATTTTTCAAACTTGATATCCCCCATGGAAGAATTACTGTCAAAACTGTAATTTGCTTTTGTACCTGCCAAATTTAATTCAAGATTACCGGTAGCACATTTCAGATTAGATTGTCCGGTGAGCTTGCTGCAAATATCAGTGTTTCCGATGGCAGTTTTCGATGACAGATTATGGATACAGCTGTCTGCGGCCGGAGAGTCGCTATTACCGAGTTCGAGATTTCCTACCCCGACTTTTGCAGTGCATTGTTTTGTGATATTGACCTTTTGGACAATACCTTCACCGGCACCGATTTTTATCTTTAATGTCTGAGCCTCCAGCTGCTCAACATCAAGAGAGCCGGCACCGACCTTGAGAGTTGTATTCCCGGTCTTCATATTGCCGCGGATATGACATTCGCCGGCAGCGATCAAAATGCGTGTCGAGTCGAGAGTGGAGGAGGCAGGGATAGAGATTCTGCAGGTTTCTTCGGAAAGAGAATCCTCGTCATCATCTCCACCATTAAAAAGATCATTTATATCCAGATCAGAATGCCACGGGATCTGAACGGTATGATTCAGAACGGTAATAGTAGCTTTTTGGGATTTTGGCGTGTCAATGTGCCAGATCCCATTTTTTATATATGAATTATATTTTGTTTGGGAATTTGCATCTCCCTCAATCCGATAATCCGGCTTGTCAGAAAAAGTGATAATAACATTTTGGGCATTGAAATCAAAATCAAGTCCTTTGATCCCGGCTGCGTCGGATTTTGAGAGGGTTGTAGAACCGCTGGAGCTATACTTTTTGGAATCTGTATTTTTATCCAAGCGGAAGGAAAAAAGTTTTCCACCCATTTGTATTCCTGCAATCGTGCATATGATACCGATCAGAAAGATACAGCAAAGAACAATTAAAAAAATATTTTTCTTTTTCATGATAACCTCCATTTCAGGCGACACCAGTTATAGAAGCGCTGCAATTGTTTCCAGAGAGCAGGAAATAGTTTAATACACAAGAATATTCCAAGATAACAGAAGGCAGCTCCAAGGGATAGGAGAAAACATCCAATGCCAAGGGTCAGAAGTCCTGCACCGGCTTCTCCGGCGGCCAAAGCGACAATGCCTCCTATGATCACTACAATACCTCCGATGGCAGAGCCACCGCCTCCGAGGATCATTGCCAGAAGAATACCCAGAATGGCGGAGACAATACCGATCAACATACTGATTATTCCTATTGCGACACTTCCCCAGATGGGTGATGTGAGGATAAGTACCACGATCATAATTATAAATGTGGTCTTATCCATATTTTTCCAAAATGGCTCACTATTCTTGTTATTGAAATCATTTCCCCGGGTAAAGTTCATATCCTGCCCTTCCGGACCGGCTTTTGTCCATCCATCCTGCCGGGAATATTGTTGTTTTTTGGATTGCTGTTCATAATATGACTGATCCCGGCTTTCTTTGGAATCTTGTTTTTGACTGCCTAAATCATAGGGTTGTAAGGAATCAGTTATTTTAGAGTGTGTACTATCACCATAGGAAATAGTTTCGAGATTGTCTTCCTTGATCTGCCGTGCAATATCGGCAGGTGTCCCTAATTCCTCTAAAACACTTTGTTCTTTATCTTCGCCGGCATCGGCAAAATAATCTTCATAATAATGTAAAGCCTGTTTTCTTTCTTCTTCGGGGAGATCGGATAATAATCGGCTTAAATCTCCCAAAAATTCATATTTTGTCATAATCTTCCTCATTTCTTTTATGGAAATAGCTCCTTTAAGGTAAAAGCAATTGATTGATCTTATGGATATAGCTGTGCCATTCCTGACGGTAAAGTTTGAGCTGTGCCCGTCCCTGTTCGGTGATCTTATAGTATCGACGGTTTCGTCCGCCACATTCCTGATCATAGACGGAGAGACAATTGTCTTTTAGAAGCCTGCGCAGTACAGGATAGAGCGTTGATTCAGATACATCGATCACTTCGCGGACATCATGGGTGATCTTGTATCCATACGTTCCTTCTGATGACTGCTCTACAACGGCGAGAACAATGGCATCTAGCAGTGCAGAGCCAGTGTTAAAAATCATGCATAAATCTCCTTTCTTATGAGTAGTAGGATTATCAAGGTCTGCAATTCATATTGTTAAATTATATAATATTATATGATGTATAATATGGTGATATTATATGATATATAATATCAAATGTCAAGAACAAAAGGGTAAAATTAAAAGGGGCAAAACCAGCGTTTTGCCCTTCAGGAATTGCTCCGCAATTCTAGTACTAAAAAAGCGGAGCATTTATAAATTGCTCCGCATAATAGGAATATGTTCAACTTTCCTGAATGATATTATCTTAAATAGTATATAACTTCCTGACAGTTGCTTATTCAAAAGAAACAGATGCATTTCCTTTGGATGCATTGATGGATACAGTACCAAACTGCTTTTGATTTTTAGCATCGGAGGAATCAATAGCTGAACTGTGTACAGTCAGATGTTCATTGGATGGGATCGTATAGTTTGAAGCGGTACCGGACAGTACAGTTTCAATATTTCCAGCATCTGACTGAAGAGAGCCGTTTCCTGTAAGTTTGCCATATAATGTAATGCCACCACGCTTGTTAGAAAGAGTAGTGTTATTTAATACACTTTCTTTGGATGATCCGGAAGTTCCAATGTATAGATTCTGTTTAGAAGTTATTGTTCCGGTTCGTTCTATTTTTGTTTTTGATGCAGTAAATCTGCCCCCCACATTGATGGACGCGTTATCAGCAGAAAGTGTATCTGTTATAAGATTTCCGTGTTTTACATTGATATTGATCTTGCTTGCGATCAGAGAATCGCATGTAAGATTGCTGCGATTTGTATTAATCGTAATCTGATCTAATTTTGCATTTGGTGGTATTACCAAAACGTAGCTGCCATATCCGCAGATCCATTTCGATGGGACACTTATACCCAGAATCTTTGTGGATCTTTTGTTCTCTGTTGCTCCTGCATGAAGGGTTCCATTTTCAACATAGCAGTCAAATTCACCGGATCCTGACATATCAAAATTTTCACCGGATTTAATTGATATTTTGCTTGCAAAAAGATTCAATTCAATAGAATGTATTTCCTCAGTGGAGACATCCTTCAGGGATGCAGCTCCTGCCGGGACATTTGACTCAGAAAAAATGGTGGGGATAGAGGATGGACCACTTCCCATAACATATCCTGCTACCATGATCAGAATTCCGATAATACCTATTGCAATTATAATTTTTATCTGTTTATTCATGCTAATCTCCATTCTGAAGCCAGTTGCTTCTGTATACCCATATTATTTCATGGCCATCCGGGCCAGGCGTGCTTTGATTCCGGTAAACAGTACTTTTGTACTGAAGTATGCACCTGGTAGGATTCTTGTTACCAGCTTGTAGCTGAAAAAACACAGGCCGATTCCTGCTGCGGCCAGAAAGAATACGCATCCCAGTGTGAAAATACCGGTCGATATCTTTGCCGAGATTAATGCCAGAATGGTTAAGGCTATAGAAGAGAGACTTGCGGCAAAGCAGCCGATTCCAGCAACAAGAGATACAACTACGCCACATATTCCCAGTGCAAAAACACCGAGAAAAATACCGACAAAAATCAGCCAGATAGGACATGTAACGAGAAGTACGATTCCAATAATCAGTTTTTTGGAGCTGCTGTAGCGTTCAGCATTGTTTGCTTTCTCGATAGCTGCATTTTTCTTTGCTTCCGCACGGGACTGCTTTTTGTTCACTTTTGATGTCGTTGAGTTTATTGATTTTATGTCAACTTTTGTTTTATTTTTTAATTCACGTTCATGCTCTGCTTTTTTCTTATCATCTTCTGTGTCATCACGGAAGATGGAATTACGCATGGCAGAAGCTTTGGAAGGCTGGGCCGGTTTGGCCGTTGGTGCAGCCGAAGCAGATTGGGGAGCGCCGGCTGGAGCCTGTTGATGTTGGGGTACAGATGTCTGTCGGACACCGGCCTGAGCAGTCGGAGTTGAAGATGTACCCACTGTCGGATTTACCGGCTGTGTTACGGGTATTGTATTTACAGCAGCTGCTGCTGCTTGAGCAGGTGTAAGTGCTGCTCCGGAAACGGTTGCAGCTGCATTTGGTGCAGTTCGGACCGGCTGCTGTACCATATTATTTTGATATGCAGGAGCAGTGGGACGAGTCCCGGCTATGGCTGCAGCAGGATTACCCGGGATCGTTTTGGCAGCCGGTTGTGGTACAGCTGCCTGACCTGCATTGGAAACGGGAGAGGCTGTGGCTGAGGCAGATTTCACGGTTGGTGTCTGGGTGACGAAACCGCTGGCTGTAGTCATAGAGGCATTTTTTTGAGCCTGAGCGGCAAGCTTGCGGGAAAATACGGCCGGTTTTCCTGATGCAGCGGCGGCTCTTGCAGCGGCTGCCTGTTTTTCTTCTTCCTGAAAGGTAGACTGGGCGGCTGCTTTTTGACGCTGAAGGGACGCCTCTCTAAGCTGTTCAGCGATATATGCCGGAGAAATGAAATCTCGGATGATCTCCTGTTCTTTTTCCGGACCTGCATCTGCAAAATAATCCTCATAATATTCCATCGCCTGTTCGATCTCTTCTTGCGGAAGATCAGCAATCAGACGGCTTAAATCTCCTAAAAATTCAAATTTTGTCATGTTTTCCTCCCCAATACGGCATAAAAAGTGGTTTTATACAAGTATCCATTGCTAAAAAGCAATGGATACATAAAAGTTTAGTTATCAATTTTTGTTTTCGTCCTCTGGGATCAAATGTGCCATCATCAGGCGGCGTTTGAAATCATCCATAGGAGCCTCTGCCTGAGGCTGTTCTTCGGAAGCCGGAGCAGTTTCTGCTTCTGCCTCCGGTTTTGGAGTGACAACCGCTTTTGTTTCCACTGATTTTGCCTCGACAGGTTTTGCTTCTGTCGGTTTTGTACTGATCGCTTTTGCTTCTAAAGGCTTTGTGATGGTAGCTGTTGTTTCTACCGGTTTTGCATTCGGTGAAGCTGCCTTTTCTTCAAAGGATTTAGCAGTAGCTGGTTTATATACCTTTGGCTCTGAAACGGATGGATCAGGAATTTCAGCATCCGGAACCGGAGTTTCAGATGAATCGGATGCTAAAGGCTGTGAACTTGATACTTTTGTATAATTCTTTTGCTTGAAGATCTTAGGTGTTGTAGAAGAACCTGCCTTATCATCTTTCAACAGATCGACTAATCCGCCTACAGCATCTTCATTAGGAACTTCCCGGTAGGAAGATCTGGACACCGGTTTAGAGCTTGAAACCTCTGGTTTCGGTGTGACCGGTCTGGACGAAGAGAACGCCCTGATCGGATTTGATGAAGAGAATGCTCTGATCGGATTTGAGGATGAAAATGCCCGGACCGGATTAGATGAACTTTTTGGCAACGGTACAGAGCTTGACATTGCTGAAATGTCAGCGGCTGTTGCACGGAATTCATCAGCTGCTGAAGAACGACCGGATTTTCTTCTTCTCTTTGACTTGGATGAGTCATCATCCTTTAAAAGATCAACGAGACTGTTTACAGAATCATCACTTTCAGGGTTCCTAACCTCTGTAGGTCTGGAGGAGGACACCGGTATCGGAGACGATTCTGAAACGATCGGCCGGCTTGTGGAAACCGGTCTAGGAGTATCTGCGATAATCTCCTTCGGTATATTTTTCTTTTTATTTCTACCAAAGAATCCACGTTTCTTTGGCTGGTCATCATCTTTTAACAGATCAACAAGACTGTTTACGGAATCATCGGTTTCTTTATTTCTGACCTCTGCGTATCGAACAGGTGCAGCCGTAGCGTTATTTGCCTCAGCTTCTGCCGGATTCAGCATGGCAGCTACAGCATTGATATCATTAAGATTTAAGTTGCCGGAAGGCTGTTCAGGAGAGCTTTCTTCCTGTGTGGCCTCATCGGCAGCCGTCTCTGGTTTAGGCGGCGTTTTCATTACAGACTCAAAGGATCGCAGCTGCGTAAGCATGTTTTCAAGTTCGTTAATAGTAGCGATGTCGGACATAGAACTTTCAAGCTCCGGAAGTTCTTCCTCCTCTGATTCATCACTATCGCCCATTGCCATCTCGGCAAGGAAATCGGCCTCGTCATCCTCGTCAATGTCTGCAGTTTCTGTGACAGGCTGAATTTCTTCCAGAGTCGGTTCGTTTGCAGAAGAGGTTTCCATATCTGCAGGTTGAACAACAGGTTCAACGACAGGAGGCTGCTCCATAGCGGCAGGTTCATCGGCCGGCTCCTGGTAAACAGGCTGAGGCTGCATATCTGCGGGCTGAACAACAGGTTCAACGACAGGAGGCTGCTCCATGGCAGCAGGTTCATCAGCCGGTTCCTGATAAACAGGCTGAGGCTGCATATCTGCGGGCTGAACAACGGGTTCAACGACAGGAGGCTGCTCCATGGCAACAGGTTCATCAGCCGGCTCCTGATAAACAGGCTGAGATTCCATAACAGGTGCTTGTGAAACCGGTTCTGCCACAGGAGATTCATCATATGAGATAAAATCAGAAGCCGGTATATTATCAAATTCAAATAGATCGCCATCTGATGAAAAGCCCATGTCATCTGTAGTGCCTGAATCATCATCGCCAATGGAAAATTCAAAATCCATCATGTTATTGGTTGATCCGCCAATGTGGAAATCATCGCCTGGTGCTGCGGTCTGAGGTTCAGGAACAGAATTAATCTGAGGCTGGACATTCATAACCGGAACGGGCTGAGGCTCAGGGACAGAATTGATCTGAGGCTGTGCGTCCATAACCGGAACGGGCTGAGGTTCAGAAACAGAATTGACCTGAGGCTGTGTGTCCATAACCGGAACGGGCTGAGGCTCAGAAACAGAATTGATCTGAGGCTGTGTGTCCATAACCGGAACGGGCTGAGGCTCAGAAACAGAATTGATCTGAGGCTGTGTGTCCA
>JALFLW010000049.1 GCA_022774505.1 Lachnospiraceae bacterium | reverse complement strand
CAAACGTTTTTCCAGTTCGATTAAAAGTTCCTCCTTGCATTCCTGTATCACATTTCGAATATCATCCAGAATGTCATCTGACTTCATCGAAATTCCATTATGTCGATAATAATAAATCACTGCCTCACGTATGTAAGCACTTTTGTTGTCTACATTCTCCAAAATGTTGTAAACTAACTGATGTTTTGGATTATCCATACGAAGCAGTATCGGGACCCGAATACATTCGCTCTTCTTCCCCATTGTCATCACCTCCTACATCTTCCAGTTGACCGGCTCCATAAAAATCGTACATGACCTGATTACTAATATCCAAATCACATTGCGCTTTTGCCTGATATAGAACCGTCAGCATATATGCCTTATGATTTCTTACTTTTGTCACCTGCTTATTATACTGTTCTATGGCATAATCAATATCAAGCCTGTCCAATTTCAAAAGTCTGGACTTCACAACAGCTGCCGGTTTGTCTTCACCCATCACACGAATGACAGGCTTTTGGGTATTCAATGCATCATAAAGGACATCCTTCATCGTGTTTATCTGCCTTTCCTGATACAAAGACACAAACTCTTCATCCAGATCGTAATGATGTTCAATAAACTCCATGGGATACTCTTCTCCCCTCGCATCCTCTTCTTGATATTGATTAGGATTAGGATTTATTATATTAGGTTTTATATCAGGTTTTATATTATAGTCTTTATTATTGTTACCCCCATTTGCGTTGCTACCGTAAGCGTTACTACCGTTACCGTTGCTACCGTTACCGTTACTACCGAAAGGGGGGTAACGGTCAGAATTACCGTTAGTACCAAAAAGGGGGTAACGGTCAGAATCACCAATTTCTGTATCTTCATCCGCATTATCTGATTGAAAAGATGAATGTTCATCCGTAACTGATTGCGTTTGACGTTTCTTTTCTGCACGTGTCAGATTATCACTGGAAACCTCTCCTTCACTATTGTGGTATAACGTATGAGGACCCAAATCCGGTTCATCCAGCAATTCATACTCGGTCTTCCACTTGCCATTATCCGGCATGAAATGAACCTTTAAATATCCAAAATCCTTCAATTCTTTCCATGCACTGTCAAATGCCTTTTTCCCTTCTTTGGTCAGATTTCTGAAATCCTCTTTTGTCCATTTCTTATCCGGCATAGAGATATATGCTTGTATCACAAGATATAATCCTTTTGCCTTCAAAGAAATTTTTGCATCTCTTGTTATTTCATTTTGAACGACTGTAAAACCTTTTTTACTTCGGAAGAAACCTTCTGCCATGTTATCACCTACCTGCTCTCGAATGGTACCTGTTCATCTCCAGCAGACGAAAAATCATCTGCATCGGCTACTGTGTTTCCTGCACTTTTCTTCTGTGCGAACTCGACTTCTTCAGTAATAATGCTGAAACCATATACTTTGTTTCCCTCTTTGGTCGTGTAATTATTATTCTGTACACGACCAACCACAAGCACCCTGGAACCGCTATGAAAATACTTCTCGACAAACTCTGCCTGTCTGCCAAAAGATGTACAGTGGAAGAAATCTGCATCGGCATTTCCCTCTTGCTTATTTCTGCGATTTACCGCAAGGTCAAACTTTGTAATAACCATCTCGCTGCCATCCTCATTTTTTTTCCTTGTTGTCTTTGGTTCTCTCGTCATATTCCCCAGCAAAATAATCTTATTCATTTTCTTCACTTCCTCTCTTTTGTTTCCATTTCTCCAGTAATTCAAAAATCACATCCATCATTTCATCTTCTGTGGTTTCTTCCTCAAAATACTCTGCCAATCGTTCATTTTTCAGAGTAATATCTTTCTTCTTACTGTGCCTTTCAACAGAAAACAAATAGCGTTCCAATGTCTCTTCATCCAATTTTCCATCTGCACTCAACTGCTTTATTGTATTAGCCTGTACCGTCGACAACTTCTTTTCATACCGGCAAATCGCATCATAAACCATTTCCTGCTCTTTATCGGAAAGAACCGATAAACTTACCCCCTGGATAAAACCCAGTTTCTTTTTATCTACCATTCCTAAAAGATTATCATTAAGTCTGGCAAGCCAGATATATCTTTGTATGGACTTATAATTCTCGCCGCTTTCCTCCGACATTTTTTGAAGGCTGTTTCCTTCTTTGCCCTGGTTCTTCATGGCATCGTACTTGATTTTGTAGGCTTTCGCCTTTTCACTGGGTAAGATGTTCTCTCGCTGGATGTTGGAATCTACCATAATCAGGCTGGCTTCATCATCATCCAAATCCTTTACAAAAACCGGCATGGTATCAATACCAAGCAGTTCACAAACATGTCTTCTTGTATGTCCTGCAATAATCTCATAACCGCCTTCTTTTCGTGGTCGTACAATTCCCGGCACCAACACACCATGCTGACGTACGCTTTCTATCATTTCCTCCAGTTCTTCATCTGAGCGAATCTGAAACGGATGGTTGTGAAACTCATGAAGTTCCGAGATTGGTATTTGCTTTACTTCTCCGGCTTCTACCGCAGGCTCCGCCTCCTTACCACCAAACAAATCATCAAACCTTGTTAATTTCACTTTTTCTAATGCCTTTGTTCTACTCATGAGCAAGCACCTCCTTTGTCAGTTCTTCATAAGCACCGGCTACCGGATGTTTCTTATCCAGAGAAAATATGCTTACTCCGGCTGCTGATGTTTCTGCGGCCTTTACAGAAAAAGGAATCCGGCTATCAAAGATTGGAATGGATTCACCATAATATTCCGTGATTAGTTCAATAATATCCTTTGCATAATTAGTTCTTGCATTCAGCATGGAAATCAGAATCCCCTCGAACTGAATCCCCGGATTTAGGTGCTTTCTGACCCGGAAGATTGTCATAATTAACTGCTCCAAACCCTTTACCGGTAAATAAGCAGCCTGCACCGGAATCAACACACTATCGGATGCCGTAAGAGCATTTACCGTTATCATTCCCAGACTTGGCATACAGTCAATGAGAATGTAATCGTAATATTCTCTCATGCAATCCACATAGGTCTTTAGCACGAACTCCCTGCTCATTGCATTAACCAGAGAAACATCCACACCGGATAAATCAATGTTACAAGGCATGAGGTCAATTCCTTCCACATGATGAATAATTCCCTCTGAAACATCAAACTCCTCGTCCATGATAATCTGCTCCATAATAGTAGGAAGTGCTATCTCCAGTTCGTCCGGATTTTCAATACCCAGACTCTGGGAAAGGTTTCCTTGTGGGTCTGCATCAATTACAAGCACCCTTTTTCCTTCCCTTACCATTCCAACTCCAAGATTTACTGTTGTGGTGGTCTTGGATACGCCACCTTTCTGATTACAAATCGCTATTACTTTACACATAATTCTGACCCTCCGTATTTTCTAATTTTATTGTTTTTCCTTTTTTCTTAGATTCACATACAGGATGCGAAATTTCTTGTTACCCTTATAAGATTTGAAATCCGATATCGTTTCCAAGTCGTATTGTCTACTCCGACTCATATTTTTTACGAATCTCCGGAGTTCATTTTTAGTACCAGACAATCTGACTTTAAGCATTCTTATCACCACCTTTCAAAATTTATATCCATAACACAAAAAAACCCTTTCCAAAATGATTTTTTTCATTCTGGAAAGGGTTTTTACCCATTTGTAGTGATTCTCTTTTTGCAGGTGCATAAATTATTAACAAGTACCGAAACGTATCAAAACTTGTATATTTGTAGCACTAAATGTAGCACCTAGTAGTGTTAACAACGCTCAAACGCCTTATTTTCGGTACTTTATTTATCCAACGACTTCATTGTCGGGAATAATAAAACATCCCTGATCGCCGGTGAATTTGTCATCATCATCACCATACGGTCGATACCAAATCCAATACCACCTGTCGGAGGCATACCGATACTCAATGCATTCAGGAAATCTTCATCTGTATGCTCTGCCTCATCATCTCCTGCGGCCAGAGCCTTCTCCTGAGCCTCGAAACGGGCTCTCTGATCGATCGGATCATTCAGCTCAGAATAAGCATTTGCCATTTCCCAACCATTCATAAAGAACTCAAAACGCTCTACATAATCCGGATTATCCGGCTTTTTCTTTGTCAATGGAGAGATTTCAATCGGATGATCCATGATAAATGTTGGCTGGATCAGATGATCCTCCACATATTCCTCAAAGAACAGATTCAGAATATCACCCTTCTGATGACGCTCCTCAAACTCAATCCCTTTCTCTTTTGCCAATGCTTTCGCAGCCTCTGTATCAGGAATCTCATTAAAATCAACACCTGCATATTTCTTTACGGCATCCACCATAGTCAATCTCTCAAAAGGCTTTGACAGATCCATCTCATGATCACCATATTTCAAAATCTCAGAGCCTGTCACTTCTTTTGCCACATGACGATACAGCTTCTCCGTGAGATCCATCATACCATGATAATCCGTATATGCCTGATAAAGCTCCATCAATGTAAATTCCGGATTATGTCTGGTATCCAATCCCTCATTACGAAATACGCGGCCAATCTCATAGACACGTTCCATACCGCCTACAATAAGTCTCTTCAGATATAATTCCAATGAAATTCTCAGTTTCAGATCTTCATTGAGAGAATTAAAATGTGTTTCAAACGGTCTTGCAGCAGCACCACCGGCATTAGAGACCAGCATCGGTGTCTCTACCTCCATAAAGCCCTGTTCATCCAGGAAACGACGAATACAGCTGATTACCTTAGACCGTTTGATAAATGTATCTTTTACATCCTCATTCATAATCAGATCCACATATCTCTGACGATATCTTGTATCCGTATCGGTCAGTCCATGATGCTTTTCCGGAAGGATCTGCAGACTCTTTGACAGTAAAACAATCTCCTCTGCATGTACAGAAATCTCACCCGTCTTTGTCTTAAATACCTTGCCCTTTACTCCAAGGATATCTCCAATATCATATTTTTTGAAATCAGCATAAGACTCTTCTCCGATCTCATCCCGTGCAACATAAAGCTGCATCTTTCCTTTTAAATCCTGAATATTACAAAAAGACGCTTTTCCCATAACACGCTTGAACATCATACGTCCGGCCAAAGATACTTCCTGTCCCTCAAGCTCCTCATAACGATCTCTGATATCCTGAGAATGTACCGTCACATCATACTTTGTAATTTGGAAAGGATCCTTCCCTGCTTCCTGTAAATTTGCAAGCTTCTCATGACGCACCTTCAACAATGCATTTACATCCTGCTCTGCCTGCGGCTTCTTATTCTGCTGTGCCACTTTTCTATCACTCCGTTTCTATCTTTATTTTGACTTCTGAATCTCAAGGATCTCATACTTTACCATCTCACCATTTGGTGTCTCTACCTCAATGGTATCCCCCACCTTAGAACCGATCAGGGCTGCACCAACAGGTGATTCGTTTGAAATCTTATTACCAAGGACATCTGCCTCCGTAGAACCCACGATCTTGTATACCATTTCCTCATCAAACTCAAGATCCCTAAGCCGAACAGAGCATCCGATATTGATAGCATTAACGTCAACATCCTCTTCCACAACGACTTCCGCATTTTTAAGGATTTTATCAATTTCTTCAATTCGAAGCTCGATATCTCTCTGCTCGTCCTTGGCTGCATCGTACTCCGCATTTTCTGACAAGTCACCCTGCTCGCGAGCCTCCTTGATCTTTGCTGCAACCTCTTTACGTCTATTCAGTTTTAAATCCTGAAGTTCATCCTCCAGTGCTGTCAATCCTTCATAGGTCAATATGTTTTTCTTCTCTGCCATGCTAAATCCTCCAAATCAGTTATAACTCTTTCAACACTATCGTGGTATTTTACCACGAATTCCTCCCATCAGTCAACAACATGCTTTTTATTATTTTTCATCATTCATACTGGTTCTAAATGGTGCCATTGGCAGTCCATTCTTTCCAAACATGTTTACCTCTGCATAATTTCTCCAGTTATATCTCGCATAAACCGGCTCCTTAACATTCGCAGAGAACAGACGGACCTTATTGCCCTGAATCTGGACAGAATCTGCCGGATAGAATACCTTATCCTGCCCTGCCACTTCAAAACCAAGCGGTTTCTCGCCCGTACAAATAATACCGTCCCTGACATGATTAAAGATCAGCCAGATATAAGACTGTAATGTATAGCATGACTGATAAAACGGTCCAAATGCACGCACCTCATTATCCAGTCCGTATGCATGATACATTGCCTGCAGAGCCAGACGTTCTCCCACCGGCTGCTTATCGATCGGATGTATATTACTATACTCTCCCTTATCCAATACAACTGCCAGTCCCGTATTCTTAACTGTACGGTACACACGATGCTGTGCTTCCCTGATCAGTGGCCAGTTTGTAAGATTTTCCTCACCTACATTTGAAAACATCGGAAGCTGTACGATCATAAACGGAAGCTTATCATCATGCCAGTCCTCTCTCCACTGACGGATCAGCCGGGTTAAAAGATTATAATAGCTTCTCGGCTTTTTGTCATCCTCTTCTCCCTGATAATACAGAAAACCTGCTAATGTATATGGTGCGATCCTCCGGATCATCGTCTCGTACAAGCCTGCCGGCCGATATTCCGAACGCGGTCCCACGGGTCCCGGATATTTATTTTCACCACATACCTCTAACGCTCCTTCCCATGTTGGGTTCGGAGTTGTCTCATAGTAGTGTTTACAGTTCTTATCAAATTCAGCCTGATATACGATATATTCTTCCCGCTCTTTGCAATATGCATCAAAATCCTGCTCTGCCACGATCGCATCATATTCTTCAATATAAGAAGAAATCACCCTGTCATTTTCCAAAGCCTCCCTGCTCATCCAGCAGGAAGCAGATGTTCCTCCCCAGTTACATCCGATAATACCAACCGGTACATCCAACTGTGCTGCCAGTTTTCTTGCAAAGTAATAACCAACAGCAGACCAGCGTCCCACATTTTCCGGACAGCAAAGCTCCCAGCTGCTTTTTTCTTCCTGTTCATAAAGCTCATCACATAAATAAGACACCTTCGGAGTATAGTAGAAACGAAGCAGTTCATTATTTGCTTCCGAAACAGCAACCGCACCATCCTTAGAATTCTGCAGCTCAAGCTCCATATTAGACTGCCCACCCGCAAGCCATATCTCACCATACATTACATCTTCATAAATCTTCTTTTCCTCTGTATCCGTTTTCACCGTCAATACATACGGTCCTCCCGCCTCCATCGGTGGTAGAAACAACTGCCATTTGCCATCCTGTACATATGTAACAACATGAGCATCCTGAATCGTAACCGTGACCTTTTTCGCATCCGACTCTCCCCATATAACAACAGGTTTTCTCCTTTGCAGGATCATATGGTCACTAAATATCGCTGGTAATTTAAGCATGGTATCCATCTCCTCTACTATTTTTCTCAATTAGTGGTATTATACAACTTTTTATATACTCATTGCAATTCCTTTTTCTAACCTTTATAATGTAAATAATGTTATAAGAGCATAAATCATGTGCTCAATATGAAAAGGAAAGGGGATCTGTATGAAAAAAAACAGCAAAAAGCACTCTACCCGTAATTGGATCACCGCATTGGTCATTCTGGCCGTGTTTATCGGGACAGCTTTTTTTCTGCGTTGGAACAGCCGGGTTCAATTCTACTCCGACGAATCTGTCACCGGCAATACCAGTGCAAATCTGTTAAACGGTGGTCTTTTTGCAGAAAGCGAAGATAAAATATATTTTGCAAATCCATATGACCAAAATGCTCTGTATTCCATGGATACGGATCTGACAAATGTCAAAAAACTCTATAGTGACTACACCGGTTCTATCAATGCTGCTGGCAAATACATATTTTATACCCGCCGCAATGACAAAAAAGGTCATGAGGCACAGGCTCTTTTTTCTTTCAGCTCTACCGGTCTTTACCGGCTGCGCACCGATGGCCAGAGTCTGAAGCAGCTTTATCGCGAACCCACACAAACGGTCAGTCTTCTTGGAAATAACATCTACTATCAGCATTATGATAAAAAGGAAGGTCTGCAGCTTTTTTCCGTTGGAATTGACGGTTCCAAAAATACAATGCTTGTAAAAGAGGGCGTATCTCCTGTCATTGCTGATAATACAATATATTATACCGGGATAGACAGCGATCACAACATTCACAAATTATCTGTTTCCGGAGGCAGTCCAAGCGTAGTTTATGAGGGAAATTTCACCGGATTGTCCTACCAGGATAACATGCTCTACTGCATGGACATGGACAATGATTACACACTCTGCTGGATCGATCTTTCTTCCGGAACGCTGACCCATCTGACACAGGAAAGAGTTGCCACCTATAATATTAGTTCAGACGGTTCTATCGTCTACTATCAGATTGATAACGGAAAAGATAACGGCCTGTATGCTATGGATATTGATTCCGGTACCCAGACGCAGCTTCGACCGGGTAATTTTAATTACCTGCATATCATTGATAAATATCTGTTTTTCGAAGAATACGATGGCAGCAAGGCTTATGTAATGAATCTTTCTAATGAACAAATTGATGATTTTCAGCCTGCTGTCCGGGAAAAATAAAACAAAAGGATTAGGGGTAAAACGTCGGTTTTACCCTTTTTATTCGGAAAGAAGTTTCCTCTTCATGTCTATTACAAAATCTCCGTTCAAAGGATTTCTGGCATAAGGTGCTATTTGGGCAAGAGGCTCCAATACAAACATCCGATTTGCCATCTCCACATGAGGTATCAAAAGTCGTTCTGTATGAACGATCTCCTGATCATATAATAATATATCCAGATCAATTGTCCGCGGTCCCCAGTGAATGATCCTCTCCCTTTTCTGCTCCTGTTCGATCTCACCGATCAGATCCAGAAGTTCTTCCGGTGTCCGAAGCGTCCGCAGCATGACGGCACCATTCAGGAAATCGTCCTGCTCTACACCGCCGACCGGTTCTGTCACAATATAATCAGACACTTTTAAAACCTGTGTCTGACGGTCCTGTTTTAAGCGTTCTACTGCCATGTCAAGGTGTGCTTTCTTATCTCCCAGGTTAGAACCAATGCTTAGATATGATATATGCCATTGTCTGTCCACAGATACGGCTACCGTTTCCAGAGGCATATGAACCGGTGCCCATGGTTTTTCAACCTCCACTACCACTTTTTCTGCCAGAGGATAATTTAATAATATTTCTCCTGCAAGATACTCTGCCAGCTTTTCTATAAGCTGAAATGTATTTTCTATTGTTTTTTTTGCAATAAATGCGGCCACGTCCGCATAGTTGATCGAATACTCCAGATTATCCGTCTGACCTGCTTTTCGTATATCACAGTAAAGTTCGACAGATATTACAAATTTCTGTCCCAGTACATTTTCCTCCGGCATCACTCCATGCTTTGCAAATACTTCCAGTTTTTTTATTTTAATACAATCCACCTTTTCTCCTCTTTTCTATATAACATGATATTTTCATCTATCACTCTGCTTTGAACGATCTTTTTGAAAAAGCACATACCCCGGAGACATGGTGCATGCGTGGACCATCCATGCAGGAAGTTTATCGTAATTTTTACCAAGCTTATATCCTGCCAGCTTAAAACCGCACTGCAGTGCAAAATAAAACGCTTTTGCAGGCTTTGCTTTCTTTAAAAGATATAACAGGGTATTTTTCGCATATCCTGCCCCCTCTTTTTCAGAGGAAATATTTTCAAAGACTTCTCTGTACTGTCTTTGAGACACACCCAAGTCAAAGTTACGATGAAACTGCTGCATACATGTATAACTATGAGAATGGATCACTTGAGCTTTTGAGCAGTATACTACCTGATAACCGGCCTGTATAACCTTTGATGCCATGATCATATCTTCATTAAATATAGTAGGATGTACAAAGCCTCCCATCTCCCTGTATCGGTCCAGTCGGTACATCGCACAAACATCTGAACAAAAATAGGTTTTTATTCCGAGATGCTCTAAATCTTCCTTCCCCTTGATCTGATCTTCCGGCGGATAATTGTGAATCCGCGTCAATTCTTCCAGGATCCCGGCCTCTTTGCGGGCAAGCTGTCTTGCATATGTGATTGCTGTCCTCTCCCGGTCAAATGGTTTTAAAAGCTGTTCGAGCAGATCATTTCCTGCCGGCACGGCATCCTGTGTCATAAACAAAATATAGTGCTGTCCTAAGGTCTCCGGACTGTCACCGTCTGCCAGCCGTGCCCCATAATCTCTCGTAGCCCCATGATCAAATTCCTGCCGGCGGACAGGGTGAACAGAGATCATATTTCCATCCGGCTCCATAGGCAGCTCTCCATCCTCAACTGTCTGAAGAATATATATGTGATGCGGTCTGACAGTCTGTTCCTGTAATAGCTTAAGCAGCTTTTTAAAAGAAGAGTCCGGTTTATAAGCCGGAATAATGACATCAATCACAGGGGTCTTTTCCTTATCCATACTAATTACCTATTTTCCTTTCTCAGCCTGCAGACTTTGACTGCAGGCACAGATTTCCATTCCTATCTATTTTTCCTGCAAAAGACGTCCTACAACACCAACCGCCTCCTGAGCATCTTCCGAATAACCATCTGCCCCAATCTCATCTGCAAAACTCTGTGTGATCACCGCACCGCCGATCAATACTTTAAAAGGAAGATTTCTCTCATGAACCATATCAACTACTTTTTTCATTTCCATCATAGTTGTAGTCATCAATGCAGACAAACCAATGATGTCCGCTTTTTCCTCAATAGCAGCATCAATAATAGTCTCTGCCGGAACATCCTTTCCCAGATCAACCACATGATAGCCATAATTTTTCAGCATCAATGCGACTAAATTCTTTCCTATATCATGTATGTCATGTTCCACCGTAGCGATCACTATAGTTCCCAAAGACTCTCCTGAACGTTTTTGTGCAAGGATCGGCTCCAGATAATCGATAGATGCTTCCATCGTCTCCGCACTTGAAATCAACTGTGGCAGATAATATATCTGTTTTTCATATAAATTTCCCACATGAATAATAGCAGGGATCAGACTCTCATCAATAAGCTCCTGCGGATCCTCTCCCTCCTTCACTGCTTTTTCAACAAGCTGACGTGCTTTTTGCTTCTTTCCTTTTACCACAGCTTCAAAGATCACATCAGATTTCTTTTCTTCCGGTATTGTAGCAGAAGAAGCCGCCTTTGCTCCACCTGCGGAGGCCGCTTTCAGACTCTCGCTGTCTAATTCCCCGCTGACCATCGTGAGCTTATGACTATTGACACGTTCAATATACCGTAGATCAGCGTCCGGCTTATTCATCAGCAGATCAGATGCATATACTGCATGCATCAGCAGATCCTGTGATGGATTTGCAATAGCCATGGTAAGACCATTCATAATTGCCATTGCCATAAAATTACTGTTTACAAAAGCTCTCTCCGGCAAACCAAAGGAAATATTGGACAGACCGCATGCCGTAGCCGCACCCAGTTCATGCTTACAATAGTGAATTGTCTCTAATGTTTCCACCGCTGCCATTTTATTTGCTCCGATTGTAGCGACAAGTCCATCAACCACGACATCTTCCGTAGTAAGATTAAACTTTTCAGCCGCCTGAAGAACCGTATTGATAATGTCTTTCTTTTCCTGAATATCCTTGGGAAGGCCCTCATCTGAGAGCGGGAGAAGAATAAACATTGCACCATATTTTTTTGCGATTGGAAGAAGACGCTGCATTTTCTCCGTTTCCATAGAGATTGAATTGATCAGGGCACGTCCCGGATATATTCTGAGAGCCGACTCGATCACTTCTACATAACTTGAATCAATAGAAAGAGGTGTGTCCGTTAAAATGGTCAGTTCATTCACAACCTTCCACATCATTTCCTTTTCATCAATGCCATTTGTCCCCATATTTACATCAAGTATGGCCGCACCAGCCTCTACCTGAGCTTCTGCCATCTCTCCAACCAGCTCCAGGCTTCCTTCCCGAAGCTGTGCCTGCAGTGCTTTCTTTCCTGTCGGATTGATCCGTTCTCCAATCACTTTAAACGGACCGTCTAACTCGATCGGCAGCACATTTCTTTCTGTGGAAAGAGCACGACGCACAACTTTTCCTTCCCTCTCCATATATTTTAAGCTTCTGCGTATTTTCTTTTCTTCCAGCTTCTGTACCAGTCTGGCTATATGCTCCGGTGTCGTTCCACAGCATCCTCCCAGCACATCTGCTCCTTCCTCAGCCAAAATACACATCTCATCAGCAAAGGTTTCCGGATCCATATCATACACAGTCTCCCCATCTACCAATTGAGGCAGGCCGGCATTTGGCTTAGCCACAATAGGCAGTGCCGTGTATTCTGCCATGCGGCGGATCACAGAGATCATCTTATCCGGTCCGGTAGAGCAGTTCACTCCAACTGCATCGACTCCCATAGCTGTCATTACCAAAGCTGCTGTCTCCGGATTCGTCCCATATAATGTTCTGCCATCCTCATTAAAGGTCAATGTAACCATAACCGGCAGTTCTGAACATTCTTTAACCGCCAGGACAGCTGCCCTGCATTCCTGCAGACTCATCATGGTCTCTACAACCACAAAATCTACACCTGCCACTTTCAGACAACCCACCTGCTCCTTGTAAATATCTACCAGCTCCTCAAACGGCAGCGATCCCACCGGATACACCTGCTGCCCTGTCATGGTCAGATCTCCAGCCACGAGGATTTTTCTATCCGTATGAGCCTGACGAATCGCCTCAAAGGATAAACCGGCCAGGCTATGATTCATCTCACTGATCCGGTCAGCAAGCCCATATTCTTCTAATTTAATGCGATTTCCCGAAAAGGTCGGTGCATATAACACATCTGACCCTGCTTCTATATATTCTCTCTGAAGCCCTACCAGGACATCGGGATGTTCTAAGATCCACTCCTCAGGACACACTCCGGTAGGCATTCCCCGCTTCTGCAGATTCGATCCCGTCGCTCCATCCAAAATCATTTTTCCTTTTTTTATAAACGTCTGAAATTCATTTCTTGTCATATATTTATCCTCCGCGAACATAGTACCACATCTGTCCCTGTATAGTAAAGTCTCTGCCTGAAGCACGATTTGAGTTTTTTGTTTTTTTAATATATACTGTTGCACAGGTTAATTTACAGACAAAGGAAGGTTATTTTATGATTTTACAATGCAGTCATATCAGTAAATCATTTGATGGTTCTACCATTTTAGATGATATTTCATTTCACATAAACGAACAGGAAAAAACAGCTATTGTAGGCATCAATGGTTCCGGAAAATCCACGCTTTTGAAAATCCTGATGAACGAATACGAAGCCGACACCGGAGAAGTTATCATTCAAAAAGATGCTGTCATCGGCTATCTGGCTCAAAATCAGGACATTACTTCCGGCAGATCCATCCTTGAAGAAATGCAGGATGCCAAAAAAGAGGTAATTATCCTGGAGCAGGAGATCAATGAAGTTACAGAACAGATGAATCATGTTTCCGGCGAAGAATTAGAAAAATTGATCAAACGTAGCGATAGTCTCCGTCATCGTTTTGAACTCTGCGGAGGTTATACATACCACAGTGAATTGATCGGAGTTTTAAAAGGACTTGGATTTACCGAAGAAGAGTTTGACAAACCGGTATCTGCACTCTCCGGCGGTGAACGTACCCGCGTCGCCTTGGGAAAAATGCTTCTGTCCTCTCCGGATCTTATCATCCTTGACGAGCCTACCAACCACTTAGACATGAAGGCCATCCACTGGTTGGAAACATATCTTTCCGGCTACCGCGGTGCAGTCATTATCGTAGCACATGACCGCTACTTTCTGGATAAGATCGTAACAAAAGTCATAGAGATCCGTCAGCACAAAGCTACCGTTTATCAGGGAAACTACAGTCAGTTCTCTGAAAAAAAGCAGGCAATGCTTGATACACAAATGAAGCATTATATGAACCAGCAGGCACAGATCAAGCATCAGGAAGCAGTAATCGCCAAACTGAAATCCTTTAATCGGGAAAAATCGATCAAACGGGCTGAAAGCCGCGAAAAACAATTAAATAAAATAGAACGTCTTGAAAAACCCGTAGAGGAAAACACACGGATGAATCTCCTTTTTTCGCCTAGAATTCAAAGTGGAAATGATGTACTTTCCGTAGAACACTTAAGCAAACGCTTTGACTCTGAAATCCTTTTCACAGATATCAGTTTTGAGATCAAACGAGGGGAACGTGTTGCGATCATAGGAGATAATGGTTCCGGCAAAACAACGATCCTCAAGATCATTAATGATATCATAAAGGCTGATAGCGGTACGATCCGCCTTGGAACCAATGTTGAGATTGGATATTATGATCAGGCCCATCAGGTTCTGCATAGTGAAAAAACTATTTTTGAGGAGCTTCAGGATGATTATCCTTCTATGACAAATACAGAGATCCGCAATATCCTTGCCGCTTTTCTTTTTACAGAGGATGATGTTTTCAAACAGATTTCCAAGCTCAGCGGCGGGGAACGTGGTCGTGTCTCCTTAGCCAAATTAATGCTTTCGGATGCAAACTTGCTGATCCTTGACGAGCCTACAAACCATCTCGATATTGATTCCAAAGAAATCCTGGAACGTGCCGTAAACCATTTTGAGGGAACTGTCCTTTATGTCTCTCACGACCGTTATTTCATCAACCGGACCGCAACCCGTATCTTGGACCTCACACAGAAACAGCTTGTCAATTATATAGGAAATTATGATTATTATATCGAAAAAAAAGAGGCAAATGAACAAGCTCAGCTTGCCTCTCCATCCCCGGTATCCGACTCCGCCTTCTCCGCTTCTTCTACTGATTCCAAGCTCACCTGGCAGCAACAGAAGGAAGAACAGGCACGCCTGCGCAAAAAACAAAATGCACTAAAAAAAGTAGAGACTAAAATTTCCGAATTGGAAACAAAAAACGAACTTTTGGATACACAGCTGTCCGACCCCAAAAACGGGACAGACATTGCACTTCTCCAAAAGCTCGCTTCCGAAAAAGAGGCAAACGATGAACGTCTTCTGCTCCTCATGGACGAATGGGAGCAGCTTGCTGACGATTAATCTTTCATTTGAGGTAGAAGTACGATCACTCAGATTTCCCGGTGCAGGAACTATCCATGTTATAGGACATATTAATGCGGGAAGCCTAAGCTATCTTACTTCTATCCCCGGATGAGATTTTGCCTTTCTTTTCTTCTTATTTTCATACATGCGGTCATCTGCTATTTTCAGATAATTTTCAACAGTATGCTTTTCATCCGGCACTCCCATATAATATCCAAGACTGGCTCCAATGGTATATGGTTTTTTCAATGATTCATTTGCACTGTCGATAAATTCTTTGAAAAGCCCAATATATCGCTGTACTTTTTCCTCCGAATAATCCTTTCCTATTACAATATACTCATCTCCACCGGAACGAATGCATATCTCCTTTTCCCTTGCTGCATACATCATGGCATTTGCAATCGTGGTTATGCAGACATCTCCCTCTTCATGACCATATTTATCATTGACCTGTTTTAAACCATCCATATCAATCTCCATGATCATAAACTGTCCGCTATTGCGGATACATGCCTGGCACATTTTATCTCCAAATTTTTCCAGTCCCCGCCTGTTATACAGACCTGTCAGGGTATCCCGCACATAAAGAGATTCCAGTTCATTCGCCACCTGATGCAGCCTCTGCTTCATCCTGAAATTCTCTAAAGCACTGTCCAGATGTATGAACCATGATTTAATATTGATATTTGATACCAGATCATAATCGATCTGCATAATTGCATATCCCATATAATACTGGAGATAATGTAATGGTATGATATAAAAAGGATCTTCGTCCGAAACAAAATTCTTCGGTATCAATTGACACGCCGGGAAACGCTCCGGCTCTAATACGCGGCCCTTGTGGATCCCCATCACCATATCTACCATGCATCTGCTCTGTCCATAATTTTTACCCGGCATAGGCAGCTGCTGCTCCCAATGATCAGCCAGACATAATACAAAGCTCTTAAAGCCTGTCTCCCGTAATACATATTTCTGCAGACATTCTGTATATTCTTTAAGATTTTTCGCATTGGCAAGCATTGTAATCATTGCTGACGCTGCTGTTTCCAGATATAATACCTTATCAAGTTCTCCATTGAGCGTCATAGCATACTGACCGTCCTCGTCTCCTCCTTCACAGCCGCAGCCACAGGATTGACGATAAACAATCTCTTCCTCCAGATAAGTATCCTGCTCTACTTCTTCTCCTGCCCATAACCTTTCAAGGATCTCTACCGCTTTTCTACCCATGGCCCGCATAGGCTGACGGATCGTAGTGATAGAAGGATCATTAAACCTGCTCTCCACCACGTCATCATATCCGGCCACCATCACCTGCTCCGGCACACTGATCCCTCTTGAACGCAAAGCCTCTACCACAGAGATCGCCATATAATCATTGGCACATACAATAGCCTCCGGCATCTCCTCTCCTGAGGACAGGATTTCTTCTACAATCCCCTGTCCGCAATTTTTCCAAAAATTCCCCCAGTGGATGCGTCGTTTATCAACCGGCAAACCATATTTTTCCATTACATCCCGATAGATATCCCGTCGAAAAATTGAATGCAGATTGTCCTGCGGGCCTGTCACAAGATCCACCTTGGTACAGTGGTGCACTGTGAGAAAATGGCGTATCATGTCAGCAAAAGCCGCTTTATCGTCCACATATATGTTATAGACCCCTTTCACCTCATCCATTGGTGTCCTGAAATTGACCACAGGGCAATGATACCGTCGTCCGATGAGATCATATATCTCCTCATATTGGGTTTTAGCAAAGGCATCATACAGAATCAATACACCATCTGCAGCATTCGGATCAGCAATACGAAAAATGCTCCGCTCTCCCTCATCATATCGTAAATTTGTCTCCTCCTGCATATCCAGACTGCTATTATCTCCAAAGCAAGTGAAAAAAATAAGACGATATCCCTTCTCTTTGGCTACTTCTTCAATCGAATTTCTTAATTCTGAAATGTATTCTGCATATATCTGTGGAAAATAAACCACAATATTTTTTCTTTTGTTTGCATTATCCATTTCTTTTTATCCCTTCCCTTAATTATATAAATAACATTATACAATATTATAGGCTTTTTTAATTTCAATGTCAATGAAAATGCCCTATTTTCATAGTCTGAAAGCCATTTACTTTTTTATTGTTTCAAGTTACAATGTAATAAACAGATTATAAATTGAATATAATTATATTTTATTTTTTCAATGACATAATCTGTCATTATACAAACGTATTCAGACAGATCGGAGGCACTTATGAACAAAATATACGACAAGCTTATGAAATGCTATCAATGTTATCAGGAAAAGATCGATTTTACTCCCGAGATTGCTCTGATCTTAGGATCCGGTCTGGGAAACTATGCTTCACACATCCGGGTTGAAGCTGTTTTGGATTATCATGATATTGAAGGCTTCCCTGTCTCCACAGTTCCGGGGCATCAGGGGAAATATATTTTCGGCTATGTAGAGGATGTACCTATTGTCTGCATGCAGGGCAGAGTTCATTATTATGAGGGATATCCTATGAGCGATGTCGTCCTCCCAATCCGCTTAATGAAACTGATGGGTGCAAAAGTTTTGTTTCTGACCAATGCATCCGGTGGAATCAATAGCAGCTTTCATGCCGGAGACTTTATGATGATCCGCGACCAGATTGCAAGTCTTGTCCCATCTCCTCTGATCGGAGCAAACATTGACGAACTGGGACCACGATTTCCTGATATGAGTAACATCTACGATAAAACTTTACAGGATATCCTCCGCCAGACCGCCGGCCGCCTCGGTATCCCTCTTAAAGAAGGGGTATATATACAGCTTACCGGACCAAATTACGAATCCCCCGCTGAAGTGCAGATGTGCAAACATCTGGGTGCCGATGCTGTAGGCATGAGTACAGCCTGTGAAGCGATCGCTGCCAATCATATGGGAATGCAGACCTGTGGTATATCCTGTATTTCCAACCTTGCCTGTGGCATTGCCAAACAACCCCTGAATCATACGGAAGTGCAGGAAACAGCAGACAAAGCAGCACCTTTATTTGAAAAGCTTGTAACCGGTTGTATTAAGGATATTTCCAGATCATTGAACGAAAAATAATTATGTACTTTCAAGTCATTTTCTAAGACTTCCCATACCAATAATGGGAAGCAACCCATAATATATCTTATGTCCGGAAGAGGAAATAGCATTTTGCCTTGGAAAACAAATTAATCCGTGAGCTGTGACTAAAAAATTGTCTTGTCACTTACGGATTTCGAAAAGACGAATTGCTTTGCTGCTTTGATGTTTGATGAACGCATCCTCCCGTATTTACCCCAAGGTGGGAATCAGGGGTTTCGAGAGGCACTTGCACCCGC
>JALFLW010000045.1 GCA_022774505.1 Lachnospiraceae bacterium | reverse complement strand
TTAAGTTTCACCGTAACAGGAAGATCCGGATCCGTCAGCGAATTCTTTATATCATAGTTCGCCTCTTCGATATTCAGATCATAATTGTCCTCCATCTCAAAAACATCTATTCGGGAATCTGTGACTCCTTCATCTCCTTCTGAATCATATTCATTTGATAAGGCTGTGACATAATCTTTACCATCAATCGTGACGACTGACACACTTTTCATCCACTCATCTTCTTCTGTGATCTGTACGGGTCCTCCATACGTTCCATCTGCTGCTTTATATTTCGCATAAATTTCAGTTCCGTTTTCTGTATTTTTCGTATAGTAAATACCTTTATCCGTTATCGAATAAATTCCATCATAGCTTCCGATACCATCATCTATTTTTTCAACCGTATTATCGCCTTTTAAGTAAGCAATCATATTATTGGAAGTTATTATAAATGACTCCTCGCTTACATTTATATGTTCATACCCAGCCATTGCTGCACTGCCTGTATAAACATCCACATTAGTTCTGTTATCATCTGTATATAATTTTACTTCCTGTTTATCCGTAGAAAGATCATTATCAAAATCTACTGTATATTCACAGGCAATTTTTCCGTTTTTAATTCCTGCTGCAACGGAAGTGATCGAACGAAGATTATCAGAAACATCATTCACAGTCCAATTTTTTGTTCCTGAAACATTACTTACATCACAGCTTGCAATATTGATATAGTTTTTTTCCGTGTCTGTACCAAAATAATCCCCCTCTTGATTTGCAGCACTACATACATAAACCTTCCCGTTATGCACAATAATATCTGCATTATAGTCAAAGGTTCCACTTGTATTGATCTTGCCATAATCAATCCAGGTCTTATTCGCTGTGTCATATTTCTTTACATGCAGATCAACATTTTTCCACATATTTTTAAGTATACTATCTCTTTCAAGCTCTGTGGAAGCATCGGCAAAATTTTGTAAAGTATCAACACTTGTGGTTACATCCTGATAAACCAGATAATAATCCTTTCCATCCGTGCATAATTTCTGATTCATTTCACTTCTGACTTCATTAGAATCACTTTCGCTCTGATCGATTTTTTTTGCCTCTGACCATGAACCTCCCCCATTCTCTCTTGTATATGTATTATAGTAGAGTTTAGGTGCAGTATAATCTTTTCCGTCTACTGTTTCCCTCACCGTATATACACTTAATGCATCTTTGCCATTAGATACGGAAACAGGCTCTGCTGCAGGATTGACCCCTGATGCAAGCACGGTTTTATCCCCGCTTGAACTCGTCCTTAATTTAACTTTATCAGCTTTTTGGGAAAGCCGGTAATTTTTCAGATCATATAATTCTGAGAATTGTACTATACCCTTTGACGATTCATTTGCAGATTGCGTATACATTTTATTATCATCTCTTGCCCAAAGATGAAATGTTCCTTTGGCAATATCATGCTTTGGCTCGAACCAGGCAATATCCGCATAAATGCCAACTGAACTATTCAGATCCAAATAAGAAAATCCCGGCTCCTCACTTAAGCTTGCAATAATAAGCTTTGTCTCAAGACCTGCCGAGCCATATACCCCACCATTTAAATGTTTAAAACCTACGCCCGCCTTGACTTCCAAAGAAGGCTTAATGGTAAGAGAAGAATCTCCCTGCAACTTATTGGCATTAAAATCATATGTGATCGTATCTGCAAAGTCTGCTTCTATTTTTCCCTCTATGCCCACCGTAACCGGTACGATCCATACGACAAACTGCCAGTCAAAATTAGCAGATGCCTCTGCAGTAATACACAGATACCCTGTTCCTGTTGACAATGTCCCGTCACTGTTTACTCCTGTTTCTGCATATCCGCTGACTGATACCTCCACGCCCTTTTCAAATCCGGCCATTCCCATAATGCCTTTTTTCTTTTGTTCCTTTTTTAACTGCTCTACGGCCTTCTTCATGTTTGTGGATTTCGCTTTAACTTCATTCAACATTTCTTTGTATTCTTTACGCTTTTCATCATCGTTAAAAGTATCGTCATTCACATTAAATCCTATTTGAACTTTATCCCCGGAATTTTTATAACTCAACGGAATAGAAGGAAATCCAAAATTTATTTCCGTACCACCAAATATTGGAACATTATCACTTACAGTCAGCTTTTTCTCACTGCCCAGACTGATCTCCGAATGTTCTGAATAATTTGGATCTTCTGCTATCTCTAGACGCAGCGACGTAGAAATACTTAATCCGTTTACATCATATACTGTGATATACACACCTGTTCCAACCGAAAAATCATTAATATTTATATTTTCAAATTTTCCTGTTGTGCTGCTTGCAATCTCTTTTGGTTCACCTTCTGTTTTCTGAAAAAGCTTGTACTGGGTAACGGAGGCCGCATCACTACAGACAGTTGCCGTAATAGAAAATTTCCAGCCTGCCGTTCCTTTATTCACCTTTTTATATTTATCTACCAGATCCACTGTTCCCAGACCTCTTTTATAAATAGCCGACTGAAGTCTATGAGAAGACAATTCTGCTGCCTTAATGGTAATCTGTCCGGAGTGTTCACCCTCATTAATACTATAAGTACCATTGTAGTCATAATACTTATCGCATTTTACAGATACCGCATAATCTCCGGCCGCCAGCTTATCAAGCTTAATAGTTCCATGATCATTTGTAGCATATGTTCCACCGGCAATACTGACATCTGCTCCGGAAACACACTCGCCATACTGATTCATAACAAGTATCTCATATTGATCCTTAGGAACTTCATCCTCTCCATCGTCTGTAGGACTCCCGCCTGAACAACCCGTCAAAACCAGAGCCGAAATTAACATAATACACAATAGTTTCTTTTTCAACTTCTTCATCTGCATATCTCCTCGTATAATAAGTTTATAGTCCTCATTCAAAGAGGCTATAGACTTATTTTTTTATGATGCAGGTATCGGATGAATTGTTGGACATCCTTCTTCTACCCACATAGTTAATAAGTTACTTTATAGTCATGGTCCCAGATGTTACAATAAGTTCTATAAGAACTGTAGCTATGGTCACTGCTTTCAATCTCCAGCAAAGCTTTTGCTATTGCCAAGAAAGCCTGCAGCCCTAATGCTACGCTAAGACTTATTACACAAATGCTGCATTCTGGTATCTAGCCACCAGCAGGGTATTTCTTACCAGATAATGCTAATAACGCGAGGTTTAGGGTGGCGTAGTGATCTGGGATAAGCCATGATTACATTTTCTTTTATTCTTGCTATGAAAGGTGGTGACTATCCGTGAAAGAACATATCGATTACCTCTCAACGCTTTTTGTTGGGATTGACATTGCATCCCGTATTCATGTCATATCTGCACTTGATTTCAACCAGGATTTCTTTATCAAAATGAAACCTTTTGAAAACACTAAAGCAGGTGCAGGTATTGTTGAAAAAATGATTGCCGATGTCCTTACTGATAATCATCAGTTCAAGTACGTTGTCATTGGCATGGAATCTACCGGTTTCTATGGAGTACATTTAGCTAACTATTTATCAACCAGTGAATTGCTTGCTCCATTCTCTGTCCGTGTTTACTGTCTTAATCCTAAAGAAGTAAAGAACTATAAGAAGTCCTTTAACGATATAGGAAAAAATGATGGTATTGATTCCTTTGTGATAGCTGATTTTGCTCGTGTTGGGCGTATTGCTATCAAACCATGGCGCGGTTCTCAATACCTTGCCTTACAACGTCTTACAAGACATCGCATGCACATCACTGAATGCATTACCAGAGAGAAAACTTACATGTTAAATAACATCTATCTCAAGTTCAGTGAGTATGCTTTACTTAGAAATGGGGAACACCCATTTTCAAACAAATATGGTGCCACAGCAGAAGCTATCCTTACTGAATACACGACTAATGAAGACATCGTAAACTCATCTATTGAGGAACTGGTGGAATTCATTAATTCAAAAAGTAAGGGGCGTATTGCTGATCCAGAAGAAACAGCAAAAATAGTACAGGCTGCAGCTCGTAATTCATACAGACTTGATAAATGTCTTTATGAACCACTTACGATTTCAATAGCTTCCTCTTTCAACTGCATTAGCTCTTTTGAAAAGGAATTAAAGGCTATTGACAAAGCAATCCTTAAAACAGTTCAGGGCTTAAATCCTGAAGAATATACAGTGCTTAATTCCATACCTGGAATAGGTAAGGTTTATTCGGCTGGCATTCTCGCAGAGCTCGGTTCAATCAAAGCATTTCAAAATGCCAATCAGCTCGCCAAATACTGCGGTATCGTTTGGAATGATAACGACTCAGGCGACTTTGAATCCGAAGATTCCCGAATGAGCAAAGCCGGAAACCGTTACTTGCGCTATTACATAATAGAGGCTACCGGCAGTGTGATTAATCACTGTCCCGAATACAAAGTTTTCTATCAAAAGAAATATGCTGAAACAAGAAATCATCAGCATAAACGAGCACTCGCGTTGACTTCCCGTAAATTTATACGTCTGCTCTTTGGTCTGCTGGACAAAGGCCAACTCTACTCTCCGGAAAAGAGTAGGTAATCCATATCGAATTCTTAACTTACGTCTTTTTTGAGAAATAAGCCGTAGGTCTATTAAAGTTACCCTTTTATCTGAAAATCATTTCAAAATACTTCTTGACTATTTACCAAATTGCTTCTAGTTAAATATTCCGCATTTATAGAATATCATAAATTCTATAAATACGGAATATTAATTTTTATGCAGACTCAAAAAATCATCTTTTATTCAGATAGATTACTTCGCAAATAATTTCTTCCTCTTTGCTTTTTTTCTCAGCTTTCTCCGTGCCCTGGGACTAAGCCCCTCTGCAGTCATGGATTCCTCCAGCGATGCCGCTACCTCTTTTTCAGCCTCTTTTTCATTTTTTCCCTCTCCGGCACTGTGCACTCCCTCTTCTTTACTGCTTTCCTCCTGTTCACCCTTCACCTGTTGGAGTATCTCTTTCAAAAGACAGATCTGCTTTTCCTGCAGTTCCTCCTTTTGCATAAGCAGATAATTCATTTCCTTCTGAAGATGCACGGACACTTCTTCACAAATGCGCTGCTCCGATTCCCTGCTTACCTCCTCCACCGAAGACCGGACCATGTGCCGCAGCATGGATTCAAACTGCCGCAGCCGTTCCAGCGACGCTGCCTGCGTGTTTGCGTATTGGGACTTTGATGCCGTTCCTGCGGAAAGAGACTGTTCCATTTCATGACTTTTCTCCTGCCAGGTCTTTTGACGCCTCTCATAGCGGTCTCTGGCATGCTCGATAGAAGTAACAGAACCCTTAGAATGTTCCATCGCCTCCCTCATCACTTCATTATTGAGATCCTCCCGTATCTGATATAACACTTTCGGATCCATCCCTTCGAGCCGTCCCAGATCCGGCAATAATTTTTTGATCGCCTTCAACTGAAATCCCTGTTCTTTCAAGTCCTTTATCGACCGCAGCAATTTTATCTCACTGTCACGATAGTAACGATGTCCTAATTCATTTCTGGGAATCGGCAGTTCCAATTCCTCTTCCCAATAGCGAAGCACATGATTTTCTACCTCCAGCATTTTCGATGCATCTGATATCATATATCCTTTTTCCATAAACCTCTCTCCATTTCTTTCCTTTTTCCGGAATTATTTATCCTATATTCTTTCTACATATATTCTTCCAGGATTTCTTCAAACAGCCTTGCCTTTTCTGCCGCGGTCTGCTCCGCCAATGCACTCTGCCTTCCCGCTATATCCCGGTCAAGCTGCATTTCTTCATGAAAGCTTTCTAATAGTTCTTTAATTTCCAAAAGAGCAGGCATTTTTTCTTTAGGTTCTGCCGTTTTTTCACTGTTTTTCCCGTCAGACTGAAAATATTCCATCTGGTACTTTTCTACTGCTTCCTGATTAAAATATTCATTTTCCAGTCTGGCACGCATGGTATTTTCCATATAATCGATCAACTGGATCCGCAGTACCCGCAGACACTTATGTGTATCAAAAAACAGCTCTGAGGCTGCCTGAACACAGAGCAAAAGCAGACTTACCAGCCCTGTTATCCAAAACCACTCAGCCGGCATACCATAATATCCTGCCAAAAAGCAGCCCAAGCCGGCTCCCGCCACAATGACTCCCGAAAAATAATATCCGATATTTTCCCATGCCTGAAGAGAAATACCCATAAAACGATAATGATACAGGTAACGGTCTACAAAATTTTCCACATTATGTATGCTGATATGCAGCTTGTAATACGCCTCAAATTTGGACATCATTGCCTTCATCCAACGGTTTCCTGTCGTCCCCATCTGATTTGAATCCCACAAAAGCTTGTGATACAAGCCATAACTGGCAGCCTTAAGCACAACAGACAGAGCACAGACCCCCATCAGGATAAATAAAATATTATAATTTTCCAAAAGTACTTTCATGTTTTCTCTAAGCCTCCATTCTTGTTTTCTCCGTTTTCCATACAGTCCCCGCTGCAGATTTGGCGGATTATTTTCTATATTTATGTCCGCCTGCTATTTATCATAGACGCAACACATTGCAATGGCTAGACAGCATCGCTTGTCATTTTCGCTTTTACTTCGACAAAATCTATCATTGACACGCTTTTTTCACTTTTATATGGTACAATCTAAAATATATTATGATGCAATTTAAGATTTTCAGTTTACGGAAGGGTTTGGGTATCAATATGAAAAAAAGTTTTTTACTTGCTATAAGTCTTATCACAGCATTGACAGTTACAACCACTTTCTCCGGGATATCCCCCGTCGCTGCTGCCGGGACATCTTCTCTCTCTATCCTGGAACGCGTGGAAACATCAGACAATAACGGACTGATCCGCTATAAATATCTGGATGAGAACGGAAATGAAGTGACTCCGGATACAAATTCAAATAAAAAAGATTCCACAAGAAAGGCTTCCTCTCTGCCTAAAACATACGATTCCAGAGAACATGGTTATGTCACTCCCATCAAAGATCAGGGAGTGACCGGTTCCTGCTGGGCATTTGCTGCCATCAAATCTCTGGAATCTGACAGTATCGTCCGGAATCTTTCTATGCTTTCAGATACCGATTATTCAGAAAACCATTTGGTCTGGTATTCTGCCAGTCATCTGTCTAATACAAGCGATCCCCTTTATGGTGATTATGTATCCCGAAACGAAACAGATACCAGCAGTTATTATAATGTCGGTGGTAATGCTTATATTGCCGGCTTTATTCTGGCAAACGGCTGGGGAGCTGTGAATGAATCAAAAGCTCCATTCTCCGGAAATACCACGCAGAATTTAAAAGAAATGGCATCTTCCATGTCCCAAAAACCGGATAGTCTTCGTACCGAAGCTGATATTCACCTGAAAAATGTCAATTTTTATGATAAAAAAAATACGGATGAGATCAAAAGTGCCATTATAGAGCATGGATCTATGGATGTGTCCCTCTATTACAACACCTCCAATATGTACCATGACGCATCTGTTTCCTCTGCTTATGAAACAAGTCATACTTCATCTGATGCAAATCACTGCGTAACCATCGTGGGATGGGATGATGATTTTAATACCTTTTCAACCAAAGCCCCCGGAAATGGTGCCTGGCTGATCGCAAACAGCTATGGATCCGATTACAAATATAACAATAACGGCTATTACTGGGTCTCCTACTACGATACCTCCCTCTGTGATTTCTGTACTTTTGAGGCAGATTCTGCCGATTCGTATGATACCAATTTTCAATATGATGGTATCGGCTGGGATGATATGTATTATGGAAAAGAAGATGTCCGCTTTTCAAATATCTTCACAAACAATACCGATTCCCCAAAAGAAATTTCCGCTGCCGGTCTCTACACCTACGGGACCGGTCAATCCTATAAAATCCAGGTATACCGCAATATTACCGGTTCTCTTCCTACCAGCGGTACCCTGATAAATGAATGTACCACGACCGGCACCATTGATCAGGCAGGCTATCACACGGTCTCACTGGCGACTACGGCTGCCATTGCGGCAGGCGAAAAATTTTCCATTGTCGTGACGTATTATTCCAAAAATAATTCTACTGTATATGTGCCTATAGAAGGTGAAAACAGACCTTTCTCGTCTCTGTCCCATTTTACCAGCAAAAGCGGTCAAAGCTTTATCTATAATAATGGAAAATGGATGGATAACACAGCCTATATATCCGGCAGCAATGATTTCTTCAAAACACAGAAAAACAACAATAACATTTGCCTTAAGGCACTGGCAAATACCATTACATCCGAAGAATATAACAATACCATTGATTCCTATTCTTCTCCTGCCCCGGACACTGCAGACAGTCCGGATCCCGAAGTGTCCACAGCAGCTCCAGTCATCTCGTCCGGCCCTGCCTCTGTTAAAACACCTGCCCCTTCCGGTCAGATTCCCGGCACAACAAATTCTCCGGCACCTTTGACTACCGACAGTTCCACTTCTTCAGGCTCATCTGCCGCACCTGATACTACACAAACTATTACCAAAACAGAGACATGTTTCGTTACCCTAAATAAGACAAAGCTCATCCTCGGAAAAGGCGAATCCATAAAGCTCCCTATCAAAGTGACTCCTTCGTCAGCATACCGGCAATTGACCTATCAAAGTGCAAATAAGAAAATAGCCTATGTAAACAAAAAAGGGATCATACGCACAAAGAAAACAGGCAAAACAACCATCACTATAAAAACAAAGCAAGGTCTAAAAGTAAAGATAAAGCTTACCGTAAAAAAGGCTCCCGGAAAAATCCGCATTTTATCAAAAAAGCATATACTAAAAAAGGGACAGACAAAAAAACTGTCCATCCGTCTGAGTGCAAAAAGTGCAAGTTATAAAAAGTCATTTCATTCTTCCAATAAAAAAGTGATCTCTGTCTCCTCCTCCGGTCTGCTCAAGGCAAAAAAACGAGGAAAGGCAAAGATCACCGTAACTACATTTAATCACAAAAAAGCTTCTATCGTAATACGTGTAAAATAACAGCCACTATATAAGCTTCCAGACAGTTCCCTCTCTGGTATCCTTAATCTCCACACCCTTTTCCAGAAGCTCCTGACGGATCGCATCTGCCTGTGCAAAGTCCTTTTCTTTTCTGGCTGCCTGACGCTGTGCAAGCTTTTCTTCCACAAAAGCTGTAAGCTCATCATCTGCCTGATCCTCCTCTGCCGGTGCAGTAAGATCCAGCGAAAATACACGGTCAAAATCATCCATCAGATATCTCTTTGTGGCATCACTGATATCTGCTTTAAGCACATCATATAAAACCGTCAATGCCTGAGAGGTATTCAGGTCATTTCCCATAGCCTCGGCAAAAGCATCCTGATATCCGGCTGCCACAGCCAGATCCGGCTCTCCATCCTTTGAAAGTGCTGCCACTCTCTTGCGCAGCTTTTCATATGCTGTTTTCGAATTGTCCAGTACATCATAAGTAAACAACAGCGGTTTGCGATAGTGGGACTGCAGACAGAAGAAACGATATACCAAAGGATCGTAACCCTTTTCCTCTAACAGAGATACCGTCAGAAATTCTCCTTTTGATTTACTCATCTTGCCTGATTTATCATTCAAATGCTGCACATGGAACCAGTAGTTACACCACTTATGTCCTAAATATGACTCACTCTGTGCAATCTCGTTTGTATGATGAGGAAAGATATTGTCTACGCCGCCACAATGTATATCAAGATATTCTCCCAAATGCTTCATGCTGATGCAGGAACATTCAATGTGCCATCCCGGATAACCAACACCCCATGGACTGTCCCATTTCAATTCCTGATCCTCAAATTTTGATTTAGTGAACCAGAGAACAAAGTCTGTCTTATTCCGCTTATTCTCATCCTCTTCCACATCATCACGGACACCCACCTGAAGGTTTTCCTCATTCTGACCGGAAAGAACATAATATTCCTTCAACCGGCTGGTATCAAAATAAACATTTCCTCCTGCTACATACGCATATCCCTTTTGCAACAATACTTCGATCATATGGATAAATTCCGGGATGCAATTTGTTGCAGGTTCTACAATCTCCGGGATTTTAATGTTAAGCTTGCTGCAGTCTTCAAAAAAAGCCTTTCGATAAAATTCTGCGATCTGCATCACTGTCTTATGCTCGCGTCTGGCTCCCGCCAACATCTTATCCTCTCCCGTATCTGCATCACTCGTAAGATGACCTACATCCGTGATATTCATACAGCGTTTCACATCATATCCTGCGTATCCCAGATACTTTTCCAAAACATCCTCCATCATGTAGCTCCGCAGATTTCCGATATGTGCAAAATGATATACTGTTGGCCCGCAGGTATACATCTTTACCTTTCCTTCCTCAATAGAATGAAATGGCTCTACCTTCTTCGTCAATGTATTATAAAGTGATAATTCTCTCATGATAATCCTCCATTCTGCAGACGCTCTACATCAAAGAAATCACGGGCAAAACATGAAATCTTACTCAGCATCTTCTTTCAAAAATCTCACCTTATACTGTACAGGATTTTAGTCGGTTATTCAAGCCCTAAACTTACATTCTGTCATTGTGCTGCCATCAATGCCTCATACCTTTCGGAGTCAATAAATTCTGCCACAAAAGGCGTCGCCGGATGGAGACAGATTTCCTCCGGAGATCCAATCTGTTCTACTCTCCCTTCATTTGTCACTATGACGGTATCTGCAACCTCCATAGCTTCTTCCTGATCATGTGTAACAAAAATACTGGTTACTCCCACCCGGCCAATCATCTCTTTCAACCAGGTTCGAAGCTCTCTTCGCACCTTTGCATCGATTGCAGCAAACGGTTCATCCAAAAGCAGCAGATGTGGATTAGGAGCAAGAGCCCTTGCAAAAGCCACTCTCTGACGCTGTCCACCGGAAAGCTGGTGTGGATATCTTTTTCCGAGATCCTTCATCGAGATCAGTTCCAAAAGCTCATCTACCCGTTCTCTGATCTCTTTACGGGATTTTTTCTGTATTTCTAAACCAAATGCAATATTATCTGCCACCGTCATATAACGAAACAATGCATAATTCTGAAATACAAAACCGATTCCTCTCCGGCTGCCGGGAATATCATTGATCCGTTCTCCTCCCACGATAATATCACCGGAATCCGGCACATCCAGACCGGCGATCATTCTCAATATTGTTGTTTTTCCACTGCCGCTCGGTCCCAGAAGTGCTGCCAGATGTCCCTTTTCAATGCCAAAGGACACATTTCTTGAAGCATGGAAACCATCAAAGGTTTTATTAATATCTTTCATTTCTATATACATAAGCTGTCTGCTCTCCTTTCCATCTTACTGTCTTCTTTCCCCTGCAGCAACTATAACTGACCGCAATATCAGGATGATCACGGCCATCAAAACCAACAGGGATGATACCGCAAAAGCTGCCGTGGTATTAAACTCGTTATATAATATTTCCACATGGAGAGGCAATGTATTGGTTACCCCTCTAAGATGTCCTGAAATAACCGATACTGCACCAAATTCTCCCATGGCCCTTGCCGTACATAAGACAACGCCATACAAAAGTGCCCATTTCATATGAGGAAATGTAATCTTAGAAAATATCCTCCATTTTCCGGCTCCCATAAGAGCCGCCGCTTCCTCTTCGTCCTTCCCCTGCGCCTGCAGTACCGGCAAAAGCTCCCGAAAGACAAACGGAAATGTCACAAATATGGTCGCCAGAAGAACACCCGGTACCGCAAACACGATCTTGATATTATGTGACTGTAAAAAACCTCCCATCCAGCCCAGATTTCCAAATGTCAGACTAAATACCAGACCGGCGATCACCGGTGATATAGAAAACGGAATATCGATCAATGTCGCAAGCACCTGTCTTCCTCTGAAAGAGTACTTCGAGATCAATATAGCAGCAAAAATTCCAAATATCGTATTCACAACAACAGCCGTAACTGTGGCAATGATCGTCAGCTTCAGAGCTTTAACAGTATATTCATCGAAAATGGCATGCTGATAGGCATTCCATCCTTCCTTTAACGCACCGCTTATAACGAGCATCAGAGGAAGCACCATCATGACTATCAGGAATACCATGGATATAATGATCAGCAAAATCTTGACAGGACTATGTCCGTCCTTTTCAAACGGTTCTATTACTTTCTTTAGAGAAGCTCCCTTCTCACCACCGTCATTAAACCGCTGCATGCGTATCTGGATCCAATTGATCAAAAACATCACCACAAAAGAGAGTACCAAAAGTACGACGGCAATCGCAGTGGCATCCGCATATTTATACTGTTCCAGCTTTGACATGATCAAAAGAGGGGCGATCTGTGTCTTAAATGGAATATTTCCCGCGATAAATACAACACTTCCATATTCTCCGATCCCTCTGGCAAAGGCAAGACCAAATCCTGCCAGAACCGCCGGGAAAATCTCTGGAAATATTATACGGAAAAATGTTTTTGTCCGTCCTGCACCCAGCATCATGGCCGCCTCTTCATATCCTCTGTCAAACTTCTCCAGTACCGGCTGCACTGACCGCACAACAAACGGTATCCCCACAAATACCATCGCTATCATAATTCCCGCTTTTGTATATGCAATCTTGATCCCAGCCTTTGCAAACAACGAACCGATCCATCCCTGGTCCGAATACAGGGTTGTTAAGGAGATTCCGGCCACCGCTGTAGGCAGTGCAAAGGGAAGCTCAATCATGCCATCCAGTATTCGTTTGCCCGGAAATTCATATCGTACAAGCACCCATGCCAGGATAATTCCAAACAACACATTGATCAATGCTGCTCCAAAAGCACAGGATAAACTGACTGCATAACCGGACATGATCTGTCTCGAGGTGACAACCTGCCAGAACTGAGCCGGACTCAATCTTCCCGCTGACCAGATAATAGATGCCAACGGGATCAACACAAGACATCCAAGCATCGCTGCGGACACCCCAAACGTCAGGCCAAATCCCGGTATAACCCGCACACCATGGGGATTTTTCTTTTTTATAATTCCCTGCTGCATATTAATATCCACACCTTTCCGACCCCAAAAAAGGTCAAAAAAAGACAGCCAGACTCCGGTCAGCTATTTGATCACGAAAACTTACCATAAATAATATATGAAGCTTTCGTGATCTATCCGAAGAGGCTGTCCCCGATTGGTTCAAATCACTTATTTATTCACTGTAAATCTGGTCAAAAACCGCACCATCCTCAAAATAGTCCTTATAAGCCTTATCCCATCCGCCAAAATCATCAATCGTCACTAAATTCATATTCAGATCAAACTGTTCTGAGAACTCTTTTAATATTTTCTCATTAGATGGACGGTAATAGTTTTCTCCGGCCAGTCTCTGTGCATCATCTGAATACAGATAATTCAAATATTCCTTCGCAACTTCCTCTGTTCCCCGCTTCTTTGCCACAGAATCGACAACTGCCACGGAAGGCTGTGCCAGGATACTTACGCTTGGAGTAACAATTTCATAATCATCCGGATATTCTTCCATCGATAAATATGCCTCATTCTCCCAGGCGATCAGGACATCCCCCTGTCCTTTTTCTACAAAGGTTGAAGTAGCACCTCTGGCACCCGAATCCAGAACCAATACATTTTGATATAATTTTTTCATAAACTGCTTTGTCTGTTCTTCGTCATTTCCATCTCTCTTTTGCTGGTAGGCCCATGCTGCCAGAAAATTCCAGCAAGCACCTCCGGAGGTCTTCGGATTCGGTGTAATTACATCCACATCCTTCTTTATAAGATCCTCCCAGTCATGAATATTCTTTTCATTTCCTTTGCGTACCAAAAATACAATCGTTGATGTATATGGCGAACTGTCTTTATCAAATTCTTTTATCCAGTCCTTTTCGATAAGACCCGCTTCCTCTATAGCCGTAATATCATGAGCCAGTGCAAGTGTTACAACATCTGCCTCATTCCCCTCGATCACCGAGCGGGCCTGAGCACCTGAACCGCCATGGGATGCCGTGATCTTAACATCCTCTCCCTTTTCCTTCTGCCAATGCTTCTGAAAAAGTTCATTATAGGATGCATAAAATTCTCTGGTAGGATCATAGGAAACATTTGTAATAGATACTTCCTTTGCCTTATCTGATGTACTGTTTTTATCATTACCGCTGCAGCCTGTAAGGATGGTCCCCGCTGCCACAGTTGTTGTCAATAATAATGCGATCAATTTCTTTTTCATAATCTATTCCTCACTTTCTGTACAGGATCTTTTCTCTGCAGATCTGTGTCATTTCCTGTACTCATTTTGTCAATCGATTGATTTAGGCATAGTATATGCCCTGCAAAATAAAAATGCAATGCATTATTTCATTTTATTTATGAATCCATATTATAATCAATATGTATTTCTTTCCACTTATACGGAAACACTGATAATGTTATATAGAATATCCTATATATTACCATAAATATATTAAATTTCCATATAAAAGGGATAGATTGGAGCAAATATGAACAATTCAAAAAAGGAAATTGAAATAAAAAGCATGGATGATGTCCATCTGCTGCCTGCCGCCCAACAGACCAAATGGGAAATTGCCAATGAACTGGGCTATTTTGACAAAATCGTCCAATCCGGCTGGAAATCCCTGACCAGCCGGGAGAATGGACGGAT
>JALFLW010000047.1 GCA_022774505.1 Lachnospiraceae bacterium | reverse complement strand
CGTGAAACGGTGACATATATGTTGTCTGACAGATTATTCTTTCCGACCGCGATCGTAGACTGAACGCCACCGGATAGATCACTTACGGAACGACAATCATATTCTGTTTTCCAAATTATCTTTCCGGTTTCTGCATCGATCTTCCAGATTGGTATCGGTGCGGTTGTACTGCTCCGCCAGCCTAAATGAAATGACGTACTGGCATAAAGATATGCCTTGCCGTTCTCGATCGACATAACCGGTGATCCATTGGAATCATCCAGACAGTCCTGCACCCACACCAGCCGCAGTGTATTAAGATTCAGGCACATAAAATGTCCGCCATTATCCTGAATATACAAATATCCCTTATAAACGACCGCACTGTCTTCCATTCCCAGCCAGTATTTCGAGGTACTGCTGCGGATCCCTTTATAATGCCATTTCACGATTCTGTCAGGGTCTATTGATAAAGTCCCTTTTTCCTCATCATACTTCGTTCCCAGATGGATCAAGTATAAAATTCCGCTTTCTCCCGGATAGATCAAGGTGTCTGTCTCTTTATCCACCAAAGCGGAAGAGTCAAAAAAGCTGAGCGAGCCACGCAGCGAAAACGGATCATTGTCCCCAAATGTGTACAGTACACTTCCGTCAACAAGACTGATCACAAAAACCTTGGACTTTCCTTTACTGCTGTTGTAGCCTGACCCTACATACATGATCGGATACCCCCGCGGATCCAGTGCTCCGGCTCCCTTAAACGTATATCCTATATTTAATGTATCGCGTGTCTGCTTTCCTGTTTTCATATCCAGAAAATAAATATGACCATCCAGACAGGCATAGATCACTTCCACCAGTGAATCATCTTTTTTTGCCCAGGAATACATATTCATGATCTTTTTGGTGGCCTTGGGCCATTTGACAACTAACGGCTGGCCTGTCCAACCGCTTCCTGTCCATGTCTTCCCCTGTGAGGTAAGCTTCCCTGTCTGATATGTCCAGTCCACTTTAAGCTTATTTTTCTTCATATCTGCTGTCCCGAAAACCGGTGTATCGCGAAAGTTATTTCCACGGAAAGACAAGATTCCCTCTGCCGTCGTATAATTTTTGCCCTGCTCAAATGATATTTTTTTCTTTGTATGATACTTCTTATTACTCGTCAATGTCTTTCCATTTACATTGATCTGTGTCATTTGAATATATTTGGATGGTTTCGTACTCTTGATCGCATGTGGATGAAAAGAAATCATTTCGTCTGCATTTTCTTCTCCGCCATTTTCCACCTGCGTTTCCTTATCCTGCACGTCCTCTTCCTGTGGCAACACAGTCGGCCCACCGGTAACCTCAGCTGTCGGCCAGGTGCTTTGCTCTGTCGGACTATTCGTTTCTCTGACTGCGCTTCTCCGGTTCTCCGGCACCTTATATGACACCTCTTTGAGTTCTCTGTTTTCTTTTACCGCACGAAATACCACGATGCCTGCCGCAAAGCATGCGATCAACATGGATGCGATAAGTATCCTTGTCAACATTTTTTTCATTTATGTTCCTCCCACTTTAAATCCTTTTTTGGCTCCAGCACTCTGTCCAATATTTTCCTAAGTATCTTTCAGTCAATTGGCTTTGATATATGTGTGTTCATTGCCGTTTCTATCCCTAAATAAAGTCAAAAAGGGCAAAATCAGCATTTTGCCCTTTCTACCATATCATGAGCATTTTCCTATCATCATTTTCCTATCATATAGAAAAGAAACGACTTCTTCTGTCTCCGCAAAAATCTCATTCCGTTTTCATTCTGCAGATGCCCTATATCGACAGTGCATACTATTTATTTCTTTTTTTAATATTGTTTAGATTATAAAACATCTCCCTATTTTTGTAAACAATTAAAAAATAAAATTATCATTTAATAATTTTGATCTTTCTGTCTTCTATTTCATTTTTACCATCTTTTTTTTGCTCCAGGCACCATATACTCTTTTGCCATCATTGTCATATGCAAATGGTCTGACCTTGACATAATATTTTTTGACACCTTTTCTTACCTTTAAATATGTCCAGGATGCCTTAGAGCCTTTTTTGATATAAATATCACTCAGCTGCATACCGGCACTTCTTGATACCAGATACTGATACCCTGTACATCCCGCTGTATATTTGGGTTTTACCTTTATACTCTTCCTTGATGCCTTCTTTACCTTCATAACATCACTTTTAGCTAATTTTATTTTTATTTGATATGATCCTGATTCTTCATAGCTGAAATTTGTATTTTCCTTTACCTGCACATAGATCACAGCCTCCCCGATCCCATGAGGAGTGACCTTTCCATTTTCATCCACAGATATTACATCTGTTCCTTCCTGTATGCTATAGGTAACTTCACCATCTCCCACCAGTTCGAACTCTTTCAGATCGAAAGAACCCTGTGAAAATGTTCTGGTATAGCTCGTCTGATTCACATGAAAAGCTCCCGCTGATTTATGGATATCAAATGTAATTTTCTTGCTTCCCGTCGATGCCCCGGGAACGGCATTTGCTACAACGACACCTTTGCCTGCATTGATATTATTCTCATAGGATAATGTATAATGAACTCCCTCTTTCAGCTCATTAGAATAATATTCAAGAACAGGGACAGGTTTAAACTCTTCCCCATTATATGTACATGTTTTATACGCCCAGATATCATTGAGCCGGATATCCGTCTTGGACAGATCCACTTCATCCGCAGTATTTATCCACAGGCTAAAACCATAGTCTTTGCCTCTGTCGTTGCCTACCTCTATCATCGATCCCGAAGCCAAGATCGTATATGTCCCTGCCGCCAGATAAACCGGATCCCACTCTCCGATCGAGGTTTCTTCATTCCATGTCCATGCTATCTTATCCTCATCCCCACCCAGTAATGGATTTTCCCTTTGTGGATCATTTTCACCATAAATCTCAATATCATTTAAATATTCCTTTTTACGTATCTTTACACTCACCCATTTCGGACTTTCCAGAACCAGTGTATACTCTTTTTGGCTAAATACGGTATGCTCCGTATTCTGTGGCATAATATGGGAGCTTATTATATGGATATCGATATCATAGTGCGAATCCATATACTCATAATTTTGTCCGTCCTCAACAAAGACTTTCACCGAGGCATACCCGAGCTTTTTAGGAGTGACAACTCCGCTCTGATCTACCGATATGATATCTGTTCCATATGTCACTTCATATCTGACAATCCCATCCCCTGTTTTTGTGAAATCTCCAATCGTAAATGCTCCGTCAGTGATCTCCTGTTCATAGGAGGATTTCGATATATGAAACTCTCCCAGCTTTTTTTCTGCTGCCGCAGCTTCGATCATTTGATCTGCCCTTTTGTTATTCCGTATTTTCGTATAAGCAGTCTGGGTATATCATAGTTCTTGTTGTGCGAAGTTTGAGTTTTTAATATTTACAAATTATTAATTGAATATCACAGAGAAATTCGTTATCATGTAAAGGAAGATATTACAAATGAGAGCAGGTCATTACATGAGCAAATTAATTACAAATATTTTTTATAAACAACGCGAGGATTTCTATCGAGAATATAAGGACCGAAACAAGCGGTTTCACTTTCCGGCAAATGTCCGGATAACCAAAAATCTGCCATACAGCCATGATGATATCAAGGCACACAGACTGGATATCCTGGAACCTGAGAGCACCGTCCCGGAAAACGGATGGCCGGTCATCATCAACGTCCATGGCGGTGGACTTCTTCTTGGCAGCAAGGAATTTAATCAATATTTCTGTGCCAGAATTTGTTCTCTCGGCTATCTTGTTTTTAATATAGAATACAGACTGATCCCGGACTGTACCATTTATGATCAGATCGGTGATATATTTCAGGCAATGGATTTTATTCAGGGGAGACTCAGTAAGCTCCACGCAGATTCCTCAAATGTCTATGCCGTCGGGGACAGTGGCGGTGCCTGTCTGCTGGTTTATACTGCCGCAGCAGGGAACAATCCAAAAGTCGCAAAGGCCGCCGGCGTTACACCTTCTACACTTCCTCTGAAGGCATTGGGACTTATCAGTGGAATGTTTTATACAAATAAGCCGGATCAGATCGGTCTCTTTATGCCAAAATATCTTTATGGCAGACAGTATCGCAGATCCGCCTTTGCCCCTTATGTCAATCCCGAGCATCCTGATATCATAAAGGTCCTGCCGCCATGTTTTTTAGTGACCAGCGGCAAAGATAATCTGCGGCGATACACAATGAACTTTAAAATGGCACTGGATCGTGCACATATGGAGTCCCAGATCATGGACTTTCCGGATGATCCGCGCCTGACACATGCATTCAGTGCCTTTGAACCGGATCTGCCTGAGAGCACACGCGTACTTAAAGCTATGACAGATTATTTCAAAGGTCTATAGAAAGAGGGAAAATATTTATATGAATTATGATGAAAAACTATTTAAAGAAAAGGCGAACCGTAAGGCACGAAAGATCTGGCTGATCTTTGCAATCCTTCTATCTGCCAATTACGGTTCTGATTTTTCTCAAGGGCTATATACCGCCCGGTATTATCTTGTCTTTCTGGCATTGTGCTGGATCCCGTTTATTGCCGGAGAGATATTACTCCGTGTAAAGGGCTGGGACACCGTCCGCTATAAGCTGGATCTGGTCATCGGATATGGTATCTTTTATACATATGTGATCAGTACCACATCCTCTCCCATTGCATTTACCTATATCCTGCCGGTCACCAGTCTCCTTGTGATCTATAAGGATCAGATCTTTATGCGGTACTGTGGCATTGTAAATGCTGTTATTATCATTGGCAGCTCCATTTACCGGTATACGGTACTTGGCATGAATTCAGCTACTAATATGAAGGATTACCAGCTGGAACTTTCCTGCATTATTCTCTGCTATATCTGCTATGGCATGTCGATCCGCCATCTGAATGAGTCGGATGGTGCCATGACTGACAGTATCAAAAATGATCTGCATAGAGTGATCACTACCGTCGAAAAAGTAAAAACGGCAAGTAATTCCATTATGGATGGTGTCATCGTTGTCAGAGAGCTGGCAGGCGAAAACAAACATGGTGCTGACATCGTTGCCTCCCAGATGAACAGATTAAATGATAATAATGCGAACCTGCAGACAACAACCACCTCCTCTGTAGATATGACGACAGATATCAATTCACAGGTGCAGCACATCGCTGTGATGATCGAGGAAATGGTTACTCTGATCGATGAATCCGGCACCCATGCCAAGAACAGCTCTGATGATCTTAATAGCCTCCTGCAGACGACACAGACCATGTCCCAGCTTTCCTCCGACACGGAACAGACTCTTCAGGCATTTAAGACCGAATTTGAAATGGTTAAGGACGAAACAGGCACGATCGAAAAGATAAACAGCCAGACAAACCTTCTCGCTCTAAACGCTTCTATCGAGGCTGCCAGAGCCGGTGAAGCAGGCAAGGGCTTTGCTGTAGTAGCGGATCAGATCCGCACTCTGAGCGCTGAGACAAAAGAGTCCTCCGGTCAGATCCAAAATGCTCTGATCCATCTTGAAGAAACCTCTGACCGAATGACAAACGCCATTGAAAATACCCTCCGGCTGATTCAGGATACACTGGAAAAGGTATCAAAAACCAGTGACAATGTCACGATGATCACAACAGATTCCGCTGAGATTGAAAAACATATCCATACCATCGATGCCGCAATGAAGCGGGTAGAGCAGTCCAATCATCAGCTTGTGACAAATATGGGACAGGTATCCTCTACCGTAGATCATATGACTACCGGTATCTCCGATTCCAATGAGATCTGTCACAAAATGCTCAGCAAATATGATGAAACAGCTGTAAATATTGACAGCATTGAAAATGTAGTGGAATCCCTAATGTGTGAATTAGGAATCGGTGGCTTCATGGGACTGGAGGATCTCACCCCCGGTATGAAAGTGATCGTAGCTCCTGATAATGCTCCGGATAAAAAATACCACGGTGAACTTATAGAGGAAACTTCCCAGGGCATTACCATCACACTCCCTGCCTCTGCTGCGTTCAGAGAAGCCGCGGATTGTCATGTACAGGTCACTGTAGGAAATGTCCTCTACTACTGGGATAAAGCCCGGATCTTCCCTAAGGACAACAATGTCTATGCAGTACAGATCAATTCCCGTCCAAAGATCAATAACCGCCGGAAATATCCCCGCATGGATATCACTAATGAATGTATCATATCAATCCCTGAAACCGGGCAGGAATACAACGGAAAAATGGATAACATCAGCGGAAACGGATTCGCCTTTACCACAGATGCTCCTTTCTTTGCCACTGCAAAAGGCACCGGGATCGTCTTGCAGCTGCAGCATTTTGATGCTCCTGAACACAGCCGTCTGGAAGGACGTATCATACGCTGCTCTAATAATGAAGGGATCTATATCGTCGGCTGCCAGCTTCCGGAAGATGACCTGTTCCTTATGAAATATGTCGAAGATCATCTGTAATATATGTTTTCCTATACACGAAAATACCACCATATGGACTTTTCAAGATCAGATCATCCTGATCACTTTGCAAAATCCATACGGTGGTATTTTTATTGGATCGAATCGTCCTATCTGAATCGCCCTATCAGATCAAAGCTACCTCCAGAAATCCTGTGTGGCATAGATATAATATTTCAATGTGTCACTTTGATTGTATCCGACGCCCACTCCCAGATATGTCATATCATTCAATATATTCTTTCGGTGTCCGGAAGAACCAATCCAACCGATCGTCATACTAATGGCATCTCCGCTTCCCGCACATATATTTTCGCAATATGATTTCCATGAAATTCCATTTTGGTTTAATCGCTCACCGGGTTTATTTCCATTCTGACTATAGTGGCTGAAATAACTGTTGTCTGCCATATCCTGACTGTGCTTTTTCGCTGTTTGTGCCGCTTTGTCTTCCCAAAGAAGCATTGACAATCCCATATACCTGCGATACGCATTGGTAATCTCCCATATCTGTTTTTCTAATGCCTGAAAAACAGCATCATCATATGTCATTCGGGAGCGATACATCATCTCATAAAACGAGCAGTCTTTGCTGGAAAATGCATAAAATCCATAGATCGGTTTTTTTTCTGTACCAAAATAATCTGTAAATGCATAAACATGTGCATTATCTGTCAACCGGTAATAGGCCTCCGTTCCTACACGCTTTTCCTTCTGGCTGCTATCCAATGCATCAAATTCGTATTCACCGGCTTCCTCCCATCCCTCATTGACCATTTCTGCTGCAGATGTACCTTCCTGCACCAGCGTTGTCTCTTGTATTATAGTATTATCCTGAGGATTTATTTTGGCATCATATGCTATGAAATCCTTTGCGATCGTAAAATAAGAAACAACCTTTTCATCCCGGATCCCTACCAGCATGTAAGGAGCTGTCGTGCTATAGCTATTGTAAATATATCCTGTAATATTCTGCTGCGGCAGCGGATCTGTCCGATCCGGCTCTCCCCAGGCAGCTTTCAGTGCATTCACGCTCTCCCCGATATATATTGATCGATCCGCTATCAAAAGACGTGTCGTAGACAATGCCGTTACCGGAGTCTCCGTGGAAGGTGCTGCTGGTTGTGCCGTCACCGGGGTCTCCGTAGAAGGTACCGCAGGTTGCGCCGTCACCGGGGTCTCCGTGAAGGGTGCTGCTGGCTGCCTTGTTGCCGGAGTCTCTGTGGAAGGTGCTGCTGGCTGTTTTGTCACCGGAGTCTCTGTGAAAGGTGCTACTGGCTGCCTTGTTGCCGGAGTCTCCGTGAAGGGTGCTGCTGGCTGCCTTGTTGCCGCCGGCTCCCTAGTAGGATTTTTCTCTCCGGACGGTGATGCCGTCTGTGTCCCGGCAGATGCTACCGGCGGCCGTAACGATCTCTGCGGTTTAGCAGTGACCGCTGTTTCCGCCGTTTTGACCGGTGGCTGTATCGTATATTTTATCATCGGAGTTTCACCGGGCTTTACAGGCAGACTCGGCAAAGGCTGTCTGGTGGACTGCGTTACAGTATTATCTGCCCTCTCCGACCTTTTGGACTTCACCGACACTTTAATAACACATTTTTTCATACGGGAGGCCGTAAGCGTGATATTCGCCCGCCCCCGTTTCCTTCCTGTGATCCTGATCTGCTTTTTCGTTATCTTTACTGAAATGATCCTCCGGTCAGATATTTTCGCTTTAATTTTTCTACTGCCGGTATTCTTTGCCTTGACTGTAACTTTTGCTCCCTTGGCAATTGTCACATTTGTCCGTGACACCCTGATCTGCGATGCAGCAGATACCGTATTCCACTGGTATGATCCCTCTGCGGATGTCAAAAGCACTGCACCTGCCAGCAGAAACGATACGATCCTCTTTTTCATCGACATAGACTTCCCTCCTCTCAAATCATAAACTAAGACTTCCCACACTCCAAACAGATGTGCACCCATAATTGATATGGAAAGTCTTAGTCAAAAATAATTTCCGTATCTCAAGCTCTGTACTTACATTATACGAAATCCAAAATAAATGTGCAATGACGAGGTGGGATCTCATGCAAAAAAGTGCCTGTCACGATAGGGTATAAAATGAATCCTTAATGTGAAGACACTTTTTAATCTGTTTCTTGAAATTTAAATAATTATTTTCTTAAATATTTAAAATCTCCCCGGATTTTATATTTCTTTTTAAGATTTTCTGTTTGTTTCGGTTTTGGATCCTGAATAAACTTTAACTGTTTATAGATTCCGTTTTTATATACACAGATTTCGGAGCCCATACTTCCCTGAGATACATACAGATATTTTCCATCCTTAGATATCCCCTCCGGATATCCTAAAAAATCCTGAATCTTATAAATCTTATTTCCATGTTTGATATATACTCCCATTTCTGTGGCACTTTCATCACAGCCCGGACTATATACATACATTACCTTTTTTCTGCCAAATTTCGTCCTGACCTTTTGAAAACTGAAGCCACACTCTTTCGTCAGTGTTATCGGATTGTGTCTGTAATGCTTCTGCACTGCAGCATAGCTTTTATACTTTGTCACTTTATAATTTGATGTTCCTGCTTCAACAAAACTTACATTTACAATATTTGCCACTATAAGCAGCACAAATGCCATAAATATTAAACCAAATTTCTTCTTCATAATAAACTAATCTCCTTTACACGGTCTTAATGTACAAAATTACTTAATCCGAAACGTCTTTGTCTTTGTTCCATGCTTCCTGCTCCACACCTTTACTTTAATCTTCGTTCCTGCCTTTAATTGTTTTTTTAACTTAATCTGAAATTTCCCCGTCATGGACGTAGAACGAATATAGGTTTTCCCTCCGACCTTGACATTTAATGTGCATCGATCAGAAAGTTTTCCGGTAATGACTTTAGCACCCTTTTTGCATGTTATTTTGGGAAACCAGCCGGGGATCTTCCCATGGTTGCCTGTAGTACTCTGAGCCTTGTTCTGTGTATTACTCTTCTTTGCTGTTGCGTTTCCTTTCTTTTCGGTCACTGTGATATGGTATGTCCGATTAATTTCTGAAATATCATCATTTACTCCATCCGGCTCAATCCGGACATATACCTTCTGCCCATTTCCTGTTTCTTCCATGGACCCCTTAGTATTGGCAGCTACCGTAATATCCTGGACACTCTCATCCTCCAGCTTTGCCTTCACACTTCCATTATCTGTCCTTACACAAAATTTATACTGCTTTCCATCCTTGGGCAGTGTCACTGCATAATAATCCAGATCATTTGACACCTCCAAGGTTCCCTTCTTTTCTACATCCTTTTCAAGTGATTTTGCTTTTTCGGCTGTACCCCAGGCATCATCGTCGATTTTTTTTACAAAAACAGAAACATTACCTTTGGCAAGACTTCCGTATGATGCTTTTACCCTAATGCCATAGACATTTCCTGCTGTCAATGTCTTACCATTTCCATTCACGGTAATGCCTGTATCCTGTACCTTTGTAAAAAACGAACCGTTTCCCTGTGGCCCTATATAATCTCCTGACTGAATAGAAGCTCCACTGCTGTCCAGTAAGTCCATATATACATCTCTATCGGATTCATTAGTTACTGTTATCTGTATCCACGGCATTCCCTTAGAAGGTTCCTTTTCTTCAGAGGGTGCCTTAAATTTGAAATAATGTGCCTCATCACTTTTATGATTAAAAGAACTACTCCCACTCCTGTCAATATCAATCATGCTTGCCTGGTCCCACGATTCATTTGACCCCACATTTGCCGCTTTTGCTTTCCCTGCTGTCATACCCAGCCCCAGAAGCAGGGTCAGTACAACAATCCCAATCTGTTTTTTCATTTTCTGATTCCTCCTTTATGATCGCATGTAAAGTATCTTTATCATAAGTTAGTTATCCGGTGTTGACACAACGCCATCATAGTTCTTTTCACATTCACTGGCTTTATTTTGTACCCATGCCATATACCATCCGGGCACCTCCTTTCTCATGACTTCCTCTTTTCTGCACCATCCCAGTATACCGTCATCCGCATGCCGGTGCCCGCATGGAGCCTCTGTTATACATACACCAGATTCTTGTATAAAGCTTTTTACATTTTCAACCGTAGTATAGCACCACTTCTGCCCACAAGTCAACCAAAAGAATACAGATAGAACTTTCAGTATATGCTATATGTATATAATGCAATTAGATAGGAGTTGATGCTATGCAATACTTTGGCGAAAGACTGCGGGATCTGCGCCATGAAAAACACATGACCCAAAAGCAGCTTGCAGACAAACTGGATTTATCGAAGGGGACGATTTCAGCTTATGAACAGGGCAAGAAATATCCCTCTATCGAAGTTCTGATCAAGCTCTGCAATATCCTTCAGGTATCCGCTGATTACCTGCTGGGGCTTTCAGACGACATGCAGCTTATGAGATCCAATCTGACGGATGAACAGATGAGCACATTCCGCAAACTGATCTATGATATGGAACAATATAATACACTGAAAAACTCACCAAAATAATGCAATACACTTCAGCAAACCATTGATCTGCTGAAGTGTATTTATTTTAACACGCACCCTATGTACGAGTTTTTCCTATTTTGCATTTTGATATGAAAACGAAAAACAATTTACAGACATTATTCTTTCATAGAATTTAAAATCATCATTACTATATTTTCTAATTTTGGATAGAGATTTAACCATATCCTTTCTGCCTCTTCATAATCCTCCTCGTCAACGGCAGCTTCGCGATAATCATAGTTATCCCGAAAAATAAATAAGGTGTTTAATTCGTTTCCTATGTTACTAATATCAGAAATATTTACATTATATTTTTTCAAAAAATCATCATGTTTAATTTCACGATTAAAATAACTAATCAATGAACTATGACTTTTGTACTCAATTCCGGTATCCAGTACAGAAATTGCTTTCACCAGATGATATATACTATAATAAAAGTTTTTTATCAACTGACTCTCATTTGGAGGCAATTGTCTGGAATTATAAATATATTCTGCCAGATCAGATGCCATATTTAATTCCTTAGCAGCTTCTTCTGCCTTATCCTTTTCTGTTTTGTATGTTACACTTTTACTTGCTCTGGAATTTACTGTCATTGTATCACTCTCCTTGCTTCTTTATATCATGAATTCTACGCAAGGGAGCTTGTTCACTTGCATAGAATTCATGAACGACAAAATCTTAAAGCGCAATGCGCGACAGATGCAAAGCATCTGGATTTTGGAGTTATTATATCATATATACGTGCATGCTTTTTGCACATTATGGAGTTTCTTTGAAACTCCTAATATGAGACCGTTAGGGCTCATTATATTCATCCTGTCATATTTATCTATAGCCGTTTCCGCAAATTATATTCCTGCTACTCTATGGCAACTGTCCCGCAAAGGACTCTTTTGTTGCCTTCGGCAATTTCCCGGCAAAAGATTTTTGATCTGAAGAACCGGTTTTTGAAGAATTTCCGTTTCGAGGTGCGGAAGTAGTCTTTGGCCTGGATGTGACGACTGTTTTCTCAGATGACTTTGCTGACTTTCCGGATGACCTTTTCCGGTTAGATGCAGCCGACTTCGGGGCTGTCGGATTTTGTGTCACAGTCACGCCTGCTTTTTTAGCTTTGATGGACTTTCGCTTTGTTGATGTCTCGGCTTTCTCCGGCTTTTTGATTTCGGATGGTTGCTTTGTTGACGAAATCGCATCTGATAGGACCGGCGTTGACGATGGAACCGGCATTGAAGAAGTTCCCAGGGCTGACGTTGCAGCGATACCGGTAATGTCCGGCCCCATCGCCCTGTCTTTCATAAAATCCTGTCCATCCCGTTTGTTCATCCGATTTCCATATACTCCGGCTCCGATCACCAAAAGGATCAATATTCCCACCAAACCCCGACGGGACACATTCCATTTGTTTTTCCTGCTTTTTTGCAGTTCTCCATTAACGATATCCACATTTCGGTACAGATCTTTGCAGAGCTGATCCACGTCTGCATATCGTTTCAGGATATCTACCTCCATTCCTTTTACAATGGCATTTTTTGCCGAATCCGGCAGATCAATGTCCCGATATTTGGATAATGGCACAACCCGGTCATGAAGGATCCGGCGAACAGACTCTTCCGGACTGACACCAGTCAACATAAAATACATCGTCGTGCAGATACCGTAAACATCCGTATATGGTCCTTTCTCGGTATGGGGTGCATATTGTTCTCCGGCAGAATAACCGCTTTTATAGTATATTGTCATGGTCTGCTCATCATCTGCACTTAAAAAACGAGCAGTACCAAAATCAATCAGAACAAGCCGCCCATCCTCCCGCAGGATCAGATTATCCGGTGCAATATCCCGGTGCAAAAGCTTTTCCTGATGAATAACGGCCAGGCAGTCCAGCACCGGTTTCATAAGACGCAATACATGCTGAGGCTCCATCTTACCTTCTCTTTCCACAAGCTGCTTTACCGTTTCTCCCTCCACATACTCCATTACCATATAGCCGGTTTCATTCTCATAAAAAAAATCCTTAACCGAAACAATACTGTCAAGCGCACCGAACCTGGCAAGGGTTCTTGCCTCTTTAATAAACTTTTCCAGCTCTGTCCGAAAAAGCTCTGCCGAAGAACCTGCATAGATCTGAAGTGACGTTTGCCCCGGAATACGCATCCCGTAACGACACGGAAAATATTCCTTTATGGAGACCTTTGTCTCGAGCACCGGATCATAGCCGAGATAAACAATTCCCATACCGCCCTCTGCGATCACGTCCTGTATCCGGTACCGGCCGTGCAGAACTGTTTCCCGCGGCAGCCAATAGCCTTCATAAACGGCAGGTATTTCTGTATCGTTCTTCATACGCTTCTCCTTCGTTCAAGTCTCATTTTCGGAAATTTCATTTTACAGACTGTACTGTGTTCTTATAAATCTTATTCCCAACCCTGATATTCCAGCATAATATCATATAATGACAACATTCCTGTCTCGCCAAAACACACATCCAGTATTGTGTCCAGTTCATATTTCCCTGGCTGATATCCCGGCATATTGCAGGCGGTCAGAATCTGATCAGCAAGCAGGGCAAATGCTTTCTTCGCTTCTTCCCGGCAATATTCCCTGCGGACAGTACCTGCCTGATATCTCCGCTGGGCAACCTCAAAGATCAATGGCAAAAGATCATGACGATCAATGATACGGCATCTTTTCCTCTGCTCCTGAAGCCGGCGGCTGTCTGCCCCTTCCAGCATAAGTGCAAGCTCCCGTTCCTTCTGCAGACCAACATTCAGAATTTCGGACAGGTATTTATCATCCATAATCCGGATCTCTCCCCTCTGCATCCGTGAACCCTCCGGTGCCCCAATATCCTCCCGGTCCGGATACAGGTTTTCCAGAAGCTGTGCATTGGAATCACAGGAACGTTCCAGAATATTTATGTATTCCTTAATGCGCTCCACCGTGTCATCCGACGGTGGCTGCATTTTTCCTTTTTCACAGGCACGCAGATATTGCCGGATATGACTCAGATCCGGCTGCGGCACTTCCCGCCTGCCAAAAAGTTTTCGGCCCGCCTGCCACTGATAATATGATGTCTCTGTCAAAGTAGTCTCCAGAAGCAACTCATATTCCTTTCTCAGATATCCCAGAATTTCATCCTTCAAATCCCTGAAATATTCCAGCACAGTCATACTGTATCCCTTGAAATATTTTTGCATAGACAATGCCAGCTCCATAAACGAGTCCTCCGGCATATCGCAGTTCTGATGGTACGTCTCCCACATTTTGCTGGTTTCATGATGCTGTTCCAATGGAATATCCGGCGACATCTGTCCCAAAAATGACCCTATCATTTCCCGGCATTTTTCGTAAGTAAAATGATGCTGCAGACAATACATCATAAAAAATTCCCGAAGATCATTGATCTGAAACCCCGGTTCCAACGCCCCCTGAACGAGCCAATCCTCTGCCTGATCTGCCGTTAGTTCCAAGGCAAAGAACAACTTTATCAACTGCTCTCTGCCCGGCTTGTGATATCCATCTATACCAAACCAACGTTTCATCGTCCGGGTCGAGCAAGGCCGTGTGTCTCCACAGCGTTTCAGACATTCCCGGTATGCATGATAGCGAACTTCCTCCGAAGCTTCCTGTGCCTGTTCTATCGTAATTTCCTGCATTTTTGCGATCAAATATCCATCAAAACGATAATATCTCATCCTGCGTTCCTTTCTTATCTGACGGCAGCCTATTTTGTAATACCACTACATTTCTCACACTTTAATCTTCACAACATTAGAATATGCACTGTAATGCTTCTTCCCACCTGCTTTTTCCCAAGTCCGCACCCTCAGGGATATAGTTCCTCTCTGACTGCCATATGCCAGACGGTACTTTGCCTTGTAGGATTTGATCGTTCCCTTACGAATTGGAATTTTTTTATATTTTCCACTCCATTTTCCTTCAATAAGTGCATATTTCCCCTGATACTTCTTTAATGTGATCTGCACACCTTTTCTACCGTTGTAGACACCTTTCTTGGCGGAAATTACCGGCTTGATCAACCATGCTGCCGTCACTTTGATTGGTTTGATCTCCTTCAGTGATACATGCGAGCCATCGCCATTCACGGTCATGATCTTATAATAATACGTCTTGCCTCTTTTTGCCTGACAGTCTTTATAAGAGCTGCCACCCTTAATGACTTTGATACAGCGGTATACTCCCGCTTTCTTTTTGCTACGGTAAATATGGTATTCACAATTCCCCTGTGCCTTCCAGGACAACTGAATATAATTGGTATTGACATTCCGGATCTGGATCTGATTATTCGTTACCTGATTAGAAATGTTCGGTATATTGGTCCCGGATGGCATCGGTGACTGTATTGTGCTTCCCGGATTTTCCGGTTTGGCACTGACTGTTGCAATCGGAGCGACTGATCCGGACGGACTGGCGGAGATTTCCGGTTTTGTGGTTTCTCCCGGTTTCATCGTCGGCCGGGTAGTGCTTCCCGGATTTTCCGGTTTTGCACTGGCTGGCACAGCCGGGCTGACCGAAATCTCCGGTTTTGCGGTATCTTCCGGTGGATCCGTCTGTATCAGTTCCGGTGGCAAAGTCTCCTTTGGAGACGGCTCCGGCAGTATTGTCTGTGGATTTTTCTGCCCGGAAAATATGACTTCTTTCTCCGAAAAGTTTGTACCGGAATTATTTTCTCCAAAAAATTCCGTGATCTCCTGACCATACAGGCTTCCTGCCACACCACACTGAGCGATTTCCACATCCTTTCCTCCGCTGATACCATCTTCACCGCCATTTTCCTGACCAATTCCATAAACTGTCCCGGCAATCAATGTACCAGTCATATTGACATTGACCAGACTTCCCAAAAATTTATTTCTGCCGGTAATGCCGCAGACGGTTCCTGATTTCTTACTTCCCGCAGAAAGATACGCACTCATAGTGTCATTCCAGAGCATATAATAATTACATTTCGTCAAACCATAAATGCAGGAATCGTCAGATTCATTAGTATAAAGACATGTTCCTGTTACCTGACAGTCACTGATGACTCCGTAATTATTGCCACATAGGATTGCAAGAGGCAGATTCACGTTTCCCTCCTCCTGCCGGTAATCCACCGAAATTATCATATTTCTAATAATCCCTCTGTTATTGCCAAAGGTACTGAGATACTGAAGATCCTTCTCCCTGGCAGATGACGTAATGGTCCGGAACTTCCGCAAATATATTGTATGTCCGGTTCCGTCCAGTGCTCCGGCGAAATCTTTCATCTCCTCTGTTCCGATTTCATCCCAATCGGTTATGGCAATATCTGAGACAAGCTTCAACACTCTGTGGAGCGTATCCTGCTTTACTGCATCAATAAACTCCGCTCCGCTGTGGATTTCCTGCAGCTCATAACAATCATCAATGCTTACATCCACGGTCAGTATTCCGGTATATGTCCCATTTTGCAGATAGATCAATGTATCATTCCAACGAACTGCATCACAGATTTTGTCATCCTTGCAGCGAATTTCCACCTGGCTTCCCATATATATGGTATCAGGTCTTTCGATCATGCTGCCATCCACCAACACATCTGCACGGTCCAATACATAGGAATTCACAAGCACAGAATGCATCGTTATTTCCTCAAAATCATAATCATATTGGTCTGCAAACTGAGCAAAAGAACTACCCGCATATCCGCAAAGCTTCGTCCGGATAGAAATATCTGAATCCTCTCCCGTAATCTTCACATCTTTGTTGAGTGCCGTAATCTTTTGAAGATTATTGCAGCCATCCACTGCACCTGTGTCGAACTCCTTAAGGCCAGCCGGCAGCACCAGTTCTTTAAGCTTTCCACAGTTTCTAAATGCGACTTGTCCCAAACTCCGTAAATGTCTTGGCAGGACGATCTGTTCTACATTTTCACAACCATACAGAGCTCCCACAAAACCATCACTCGTATATTCGTTCCAATCAATGGAAGTGATATTATCAGAAAAACGAATTTCCTTTAATGAAATCATATCCCAAAAGGCCTTGCCATCAATACAAGTCACAGAGGATCTCATTGTCAGCCTCTGCAGTCTTTGATTTCCTTCAAAAGCTCTGGCTCCTACCGTATCGACTCCCTCAGGAATACAGTAGGAAGTATCCGTAATTCCTTCCGGATAAGCCACCAGGGTATTCCAGCCATATTTACTCCGATAGATCAGTGCATGATCCTGCACATAAAGATATGAATGCCCCTCTTCTACGGTGATATTCTCCAGTGCCTTATCTCCCAGAAACGGATTTTCCCCTACTTCAACCGTATCTTCCTGTAATGCCCATCCTATGGATACACTTGTCAATGATGTGCATTTTTTAAAACAATAGTCTCTCCACGTCGTAACTCTGCGTGGAATAGATACACTCGTTAAACTGCTGCACTTTTCAAAGCAGTTGTTCCCAAGCAGCTTTAATCCTTTGGGAAGGGATATTTCCTGAAGTGTTGTAAAACCTGAAAACGCACTGTCTCCAATTTCCGTGATCCCCACCTCTACCACCAGCTTTGTAGCAGTATCCTTATAGGATCTCCATGGATTTTCCTCACCATCCGTCTGCTTTTCAATAGCACCGCTTCCCCGAAAGGTCAGAGTGCCATTTTCATAAGTATATGTAACCATCGTCTCTTCCGCCATTGCTTTGGCTGTATGTGCCTTGCTCCCTGCCAGAAAGGCCACGATCAGTAATAGTCCAAATATGATTCCTATATGCTTTTTCACCATTTTGCTGTTTACCTCCTATAGACGGCATCTCTTTGCCCTCGCACATATTCTATCACATATCCTTTATTTTAACCACAGAAACTATTCCCTGCGTCCTTGCCGGCAGTCCTGCCAAAGCAGACATTTCTGCTATCGCAGCCACAATGAATGACCACTGCCTGCATCCAGTTGTGTCTGTCCTAAAATTCGTACACGCTCTCCGGTTTTTAACTGACGGACGACCCTGCCATCCTGCCGCAGTATGATGTTTTCTGCTGCATGACTCACAATCGTATAACTTCCACTTTCAGGATCATATGCGATCTGACAATTATGATCCGCTATATGGCCTGCTGTTTTGAGGCTTCCTGTCTCTATCCCTCTCATTGCCTCCGGTGTAGTTCCTATTGTCAGGGATGATCCTCCCTGAGATAAACTTTTGGAAATGCCGGCATACATTCCGCTGCCACCGTTAATTTCTCCCAGAGCGGCCGTTTTCCTGCCCTGTGGATCCCTCTCTTTTTTCTGCTCATCCGATCTGTCTTTCTGTTTGTCCCTGCTTTTTTCTTTCTTTTTCTTATCATTAGACGAATGACGTTTCTTCCTTCTCTTGGACTTTCTGCGTCTGCCACGCCTGCGTCCTCCGGAATCTTCCCGTTCCTCTTCATCCTTCTGACTGTCCCGGTGTCTTTCGGATCCTCTTCTTTTGTGATCCTTCGGTTTACGATATCCTCCCAGAAGCCACCCCAGTATTATCAATATCAGTGCAATGATATTTAACATGGCAAAGAAATAGACTCCTATCAGCAAAAATGGCCGTAATGCCGTAAATGCTGTCAAAGCGACCAAAAGCTCCGCCGCCGCTATCGCCGTAAATAATGTTGGCAGCACCATAGTCTTTTTCCCTTCCGCAAGGAAAAGCATACACATAGAAAGAAAACAGAGAAGTACAGGCAGGCCGGCAGCTGCTCCCGCCAAAAGGAGCAGATTAGAATTTCCTGTCTGATCTGCATAATGAATCCCCTGTTTGATATCTCCCCAGGTAAACGGATCCTTTAATACATAATCGTCCGGTACACCGGACTGCCGCAGATACATATATCCCGCTTTTCCTCCGGCAGTCACAACCTCTACACCGGACAGCGTCATATCCTGTCCTGCTGCCTGAAATCTACAAAATGGAAGCAGCAGGGACAGCAATGCCAAAAGCAGCAATAATGCCGCTGTATTTTTCAGAAATCTTCCGTATGCTCTCATAATGATCACCAGTCCTTCCACATTTACAATCTTTCCTTGTGGACAGTATAGCCCTGAATCTGTTAAAATACAATATAGAAAATATATCGAACACACTCATTATTTTGTTAGGAGGAATTTTATGAAAAATATGAAAAAGAAACATCCAAAAACAAACCATCCGTATTTTGCTCCATTGGCACTACTTCTGGCCGTCACCCTTCTTTTTTCAAATCTGTACGGCAGTTTCTCTGTCCCATCTTTCGGACAGTCCACTTCTTCCACTCATTCTGTTTCCCATGTCTGGGCAAAGAAAAAGAATTGGAAAGTAACTGTGATCGGCAACAGCCTCCTGCGACTGGGCGATCAGACAAAATATCTAAAAAGTATTGCTAAGCTTTATGGTACAAACCTTACCATTAACTACCAGCTGATTGACGGTTCTACGCTCCATGATCATCTTACGGATGTAAAGCGTAAACAAAACGGCACGAGAAAGGCTTTAAAAACTGCTGACATTGTGATATTTCAGGAATATGGTACCCGGTACGAGACAACGTATAAAGACATTACTGCCATGCGTAAGTACATGCGTTCCTCTGCCCGGTCATATTATTATATGACAGAATTTGATGATTACAATCCTTTCCAAACCACGCAAACCGGATATTTACAAAAGATCAAGAAAAGCGGGGTAGAGATCATCGAAGCCGAATCTCTGATCCAGGCATTGATGACAATGGGATATGCTTATAAAGATCTGCATATGCCAGGAGATTATCATCCAAATACAAATAACGGATATTCCTGCTCCATTCTTATGTACTGCCAGCTCTTTAACAAGAAATGCACCGATTACCCGGTAAATAAATGTCCAAAAAGCTATCGCTCCTTCCTCAAGGGAAAGAACCTGACCCAAAAAAGGAAAAAGCTTCGCGAAATATTAGAACAGGCAGAAAATATCCGTCTTCAAAAGGGAATAAGTATTTTCGCCGGAGAGCAGCATTAATGCAAACTGAACCGCCCACTAAATAATTCAGAATCCTTTTGTTGTTTTTCTTAACAACTCAAACTTCGCACACCAGAAAATAAATTGTGCCCAGACTGTTTCTGATGTGGCACGGTTTTCAATATGATTTTTGGCTTCTAAAGAAGAATGCACCCGGAAGGCTGTGATCTGGAAATTGCCGCAGATCAGTAGGCTTGCGGGAAGTGACAAGGCAATTTCCAGACACAG
>JALFLW010000039.1 GCA_022774505.1 Lachnospiraceae bacterium | reverse complement strand
GACTGACAACTTTCAGTCTTGTGGAGAGATTGAAAGTATGCATGAATTTGAATTTGTGCGACCGATTACAGGAAGGAGAAGGATAATGGCTATCACATTAAAGAAAGCAACGAGAGAAGATATAGAAACAATCTGGAAAATGCAAGTAGAGGCATTTACAGAGCTTTTAGATAAATATCAAGATTTCGATATGAGTCCGGCAACTGAAAGCTTAGAAAAAATAATCGCTAAATTTGAACAGCCTTGGACAACTTATTATTATATCGTTGAGAATGATATAGTTGTTGGTGCAGTACGAATAGTTAATAAAAACGATGGAAGTAGAAAAAGAATTTCGCCAATTTGGATTATGGGTGAATTTCGCAATAAAGGATATGCTCAACAAGCAATGATTGAACTTGAAAATATATATGGTTCTGACCATTGGTGTTTGGATACAATTTTACAAGAAAAGGGAAATCTACATCTATATGAGAAAATGGGATATGTTCAAACTGGAAAGGTTGAGCATATAAACGAAAAATTGGATATAGTATTCTATGAAAAAAATTGACGAAGAAATCAGACAGACAACTTCTAGGCTTCTGTTGAGATGAAAGTAAGTATGAATTTGAATTTTGCGAAGAACTATCACGTGAATAAGAGAAGGAGTTTTGGTACTATATGTGGAATGAAATAAAAAATGAAATTGATATCGAAAACTTGATGAAAAAATATAGCGGCTTTCATGATAGCTGTATAGTATCAATAAATTATCATAGCGGAGCATTTGTTGATGATAACGGTGGAATGGCAAATGGCGAATTGCTTGATCATAGCATTGAAATGATATTACATAGTCAGTGGAATAAACCTATTGAACTGCGTTTTACAGGCGTAAGAAAATGTAATATTGTTGGATGGCAGGATAATTATTTTTGCGACATTTTGGGTGTATATATGAGCTTTCATACCGATCTACTTGGTAAAACTTGTGATGACAAGTTGATAGTATGGGCAGACTGGGATTGTTTTAATCCTATAAATTATACGGAAGAAAAACTGATTTCTCCAAATGGAAAAAACTGTACTTATGTAATTGCTGAAAAGCTGTTTTGGAGAATAATGACGGAGAACTAATCCGGAGAGATAAAATTCAGTCTTGTGGAGAGATTGATAACAATAGAAGATTTGAATTTGGGGGTGATTAAGTGAAAGAGTATACTTTGAGTTTGGATTACTATGAATTACTTAATTTACACAAGGCACTGTTAGAAGCTAAGTTTAATTCAGATCCAGATAATGAACTGGTATCTGGGAGTCCTTTGGTCGCAGGTGTATATATTCAGGTTAGAGATTTGTTAATGCAAAGCGATAAATCTGATGACTGGAAAGCTTGGTTTCAGTTGAAAAACAGACCTGACCGTAGAAAAAGTGCAATAATACGTATATTAGGCGATGAGCGTTGGGAAAAGGCTTCTGATGATGACAAGAAAAAAATTGCGGGAAATTATGATTGGTGTGAGAAAGAATATCATTGTAGTGGCAGCAGGACCATTTCAATTTGCGATGATTAACCCGGTTATTACAAAGAAATCCGGGGCATATCAGACAGAGGAAGGATGTCTTTCGCTTGATGGAGTAAGACCCTGCACGCGATATCAGAAAATTGAAGTGGATTATCTGGATCAGAATTTCCAGAAACAGCACGGAAAGTATTCCGGCTGGACGGCACAGATCATCCAGCATGAGATTGACCATTGCAATGGAATTGTCATATAGGTGGCAGATAAGTCTATGCCTACATATATTTATGATGGTAGTCTTGCCATGGGTAAATAGATAGCTAGTTTTTGACACTATTGGAAAAAGAAAAGGGATAAAGTTTATGACAAAAAAGAAAATAAATTTATTACAAATAATGTTGGCGTTCACACTTGTTCTGTGCAGTATCGCAACTGTATGCGATTTAGAACCTGTGCATGCGAAAGCGCTTGACATAAAAGATGGGCTGGAATTGAAATTCGATGTTAGTCAGCATACTGAATATGTCGTACCGGATTACATTCGGACAGATGAGACGCAGGTGATACATCAAACGATTCCGTTTGTAAACTTTCACATGAATTCGGAGAATTATCAAAAATACACGAAATATTATGGGGATAACTATACAGATAGATACATGGCTGCACTGAATGATCTGCAGAGCAGCTTGAAATATGAATCCAGCGATGAATCGATTCTCGCATTTGTAGAGTATAACTATGGTTTGGATGCGGAAGGGAATTATGGTTCTAATGTGATTTATCATAAAACCTTTCAGGCATCAAAAGATCGTGTGTTCCCTAGTGTGGAAGCACGAAAGCCCGGAACTGTGAAACTCACGGTATCTTCTGCTAAACCCAAAAAGAAAGCAACCTTAACGATTGTTGTAAAAGATGCGGAATATACCTGTGATGATACGCAGTTTTATGTTGGAAATACTTATGATTTTAGCTTGAGAAGTTATGATAATTACTTGAAAGCAACAAGATTTGTTTCAAGTGATCCTTCTATCGCAACGGTAGATGAATCTGGAAAAGTTACTACAAAGAAAAAGGGAAAAGTATCTGTTACCTGTACAGCTGAAAATGGCAAACAATATTCACAAACCCTGAACATAAAAGAAGGAGGTTTAAATTATAAAACCTTAACAACCTATTATTTTACAGGCATGCGTAAAGGATATTATTCCACCTTCCCATTAATTGCCTATGGATTGGATGTAAAATCCTGGAAATCTTCCAACACCAAGGTAATTAAGGTTAGTAAAAAGGGACCGAATATCGGAATGCTTTCTATACGAGGAACTGGGAAATCTACGATTACCTGTACTACAAAAAATGGCAGGAAATATACCTGTAAAGTTACTGTAAAGGGCGGAAAAACCTGGAGTGGTCTTAACAACGGATATCGTCCACCTTTTGAAGAAGTAAAACGGTCTGGCTGGTATAAGGACCTCAATGCAATTCGAGATTACGGAAATGTCGTTTTCTACTGTATTGATTATGCAAAAGAAATCAAATATGACAATGGTAACAAATTTATGAAAACCTGGACGGAGGCGGAGGAAATTGCAGAACAAATCTTGCACGAAAGATATCCGAATAAACAGGTCAAAATGGCAACGAGTGGCGATTACGTAGGATTTTATGTAGGAAAAAAGTATGCCAGAATCGCAATTGGCTGCTATTATGTAGAGTAATTGACGGAGGGACGGTTCTTTTGTCACGCTGGTTTATGGAAGCAGCGACAGTTACTTGGTTGGTAAAATTAATCGAGATACAGGGGGCAGATGTGATCCTGAGCCATTCCGGGAACCCTGCCCGAAAAACGGCTTACGATCTGATTGCAGATCGGAAAAAATTATACGAGAAGGAATAGCAAAATGAAACTAAAAAATGTACTGATCGTAGTAAATGATATGGAACGAAGTATTCGATTTTATAAGGAACTGTTTGGCCTTCAGGTAATTCTGGATCAAGACGGGAATGTGATCATGACCGAAGGTCTTGTGCTGCAGGATGCGAAGATTTGGAGAAATTTTATTCAAAAGGAGCTTATGCCAAAGAACAATATGACTGAACTTTATTTTGAAGACTCTGACATCGAAGGCTTTGCGAAGAAGTTGGAAGCGTCAGAGTTTGAAATTGAGTATTTAAATGAGCTCATGGAACATAGCTGGGGGCAAAAGGTGATCAGATTTTACGACCCGGATGGGAACCTGATAGAAGTCGGTACACCGGTGCATTAACAGTGGATATTTTTTGATTGAGGTAGAGATAATGAAGAAAAGCGCAAAAATATTAATAGCAGGGATAGTTGTTGGCGTGATTGTTGTTGCTGCAGTTGGGATCAAACAGCATGTTACAGTTGATCAGGAAGGAGCTGCAATAGCAATTATTGGTGGTGCTGATGGGCCGACATCTATTTTTCTTGCAGGTAAATTGACGGGAGGAGAGAACCAAGTGGCTGAATATACATTGATTACAATGGAAGATGCGAAGCAGATTTTTCAAGAAAAGGGGGATTATCTGATCGTGGATGTCCGCAGGGCGGATGAGTTCACCGAGGGACATATTCCGGGGGCTATAAATATAGCAAACGAGGATATTGCGTCGGCTGAACCGACAGAACTCCCGGACAAGGAGCAGGTGATCTATGTGTATTGCAGGAGCGGAAACAGAAGTAAACAGGCGTCAGCAAAACTTGCAGCTATGGGATATACCAATATTGTTGAATTCGGTGGAATCCTTGATTGGACAGGCGAGGTGGAGAAGTAGATAGGCGAACCATTTGTGAAAAGGATACAGCATGAAATATGAAGAAATCTGTAGTGCAAAATTCATAGACAGACCCAATCGGTTTATCGCCCGTGTGGAGTTGAATGGTAAAGAAGAAACTGTACATGTAAAAAATACCGGACGCTGCAGGGAACTTCTGCTTCCGGGGGCAGATGTGATCCTGAGCCATTCCGGGAATCCTGCCCGAAAAACGGCTTACGATCTGATTGCGGTTTATAAGCCGGGAATCGGCCTTGTAAATATAGACAGTCAGGTGCCGAATCTGGTGGTAAAGGAGTGGTTACAGACGCAGGATTTTGATCTTGTGCGGCCGGAATATCGCTTCGGGGATTCCAGAATTGACTTTTATATGGAGAAGGCGAAACAAAAGTACCTGATGGAAGTCAAGGGTTGCACCTTGGAACGGGATGGAACTGGATATTTTCCGGATGCGCCGACAGACCGAGGCGTAAAACATCTCCGCGAACTGGCAAAGGCTGCGTCAGAGGGATACCGGGCATACCTGACTTTTGTAATTCAGATGGCGGGTGTCACAAAAGTGCTTCCGAATACTGAAATGCACCCGGAATTCGGGACGGCGCTGAAAGAAGCCGAAGAGGCCGGCGTGAGGGTATTGTATCTTCCTTGCAGGGTGACGAGAGATGCGATCTATGCTGATTGCGGATCGGAAAAAACATATGATAAGGAGAGCGGCAGGATGGGATTACAGAAGAGATAACAAAGGAGTATTGAACCCGACACATGTACTTAATATCTGCGTATTTTGACCAAAGAACAACAAAAATCTTACAAAAATATATTGACCGGATAGCGAGGGAGACAGGAAACACTTTTATGACGCAAAACCATGTGCCGCCTCACATGACAATTTCTGCGATAGAGGCAAGAAATGTGGACGTACTGGTGCCGGCGATGAATGCCCTGCAGGGGCAAATCGGGTGTGGGCCGGTGCAGTTTGTGTCTGTTGGTCAGCTCCTGCCGTATGTGTACTATGCGACACCGGTCTTAAACCGGTACTTGCAGGAGCTTTCTGTCCGGATAAATGAAGCGGTGGAGAATATTCCGGAGACTTCTGTGAGTAGATATTATCAGCCAATGTCATGGCTTCCGCATGTGACACTTGGAAAAACGCTGGATAAGGAGCAGATGCGGGTGGCATTTCGTGTGCTGCAGGAGTCATTTTCTCCTTTTGAGGGGCAAGTCACAGAGCTGGGCCTGGCGAAGGTGAATCCGCACGAGGATGTGGTACGGTTTGCACTTGCTAGTGAAGAGTAGTGGGGTATTATAAATTACAACACAGGAGGAAGAACATGGGAGGACATTTTTATTTTGTGCGTCATGGACAAACGGTTTGGAATGTAGAAAATAAGATCTGCGGAGCAACGGATATTGAATTGACGGAGTTGGGACATGAGCAGGCGATTGAGACCGGTAAGAAGATACTGGAGGAGGGGATTCATGCAGACGAGATCCTTTATTCGCCACTCATCCGGGCATCAGAGACGGCAAGACATATTTCCGAGATCACCGGCATTCCCATGCGTATGGAAACGCGCTTAAAGGAGCAGAATTTTGGTAAGTGGGAAGCTACGCCCAGGAATGGTGCTGATTTTCAAAAGGCAAAAGAGGATTTTGTCTGTCGCTATGAGGGTGGAGAGTCTATGCTTCAGCTCGCCCAGCGCATATACAACCTGCTGGACGACATCAGAGCGGAGGCAGATCACAAAACCTATATTCTGGTTGCACACAATGGGATCTCGCGCGTTGTGCAGTCGTATTTCTTTGACATGTCGAATGAAGAATATGCGGCATTCGGATTAAAAAACTGCCAGATCATGAGGTATGATTTTGACTGATACCGGAATATCGCTACGGAGATTCCGGTGTTGATCTTTACATGGTCAGCGGTATACTGCTAGAAACGCTTATGATGATTGGGTATGGGGCTTGTTCCATCATATGGTTGGTTTCCGCGATAAGAAAAGTTATTGTTAATGATATCATCCGGATTACGTCGCACGGAACTTCGAACAATTTCAACTTTTCCGTTACGAATTCGTTTGTACGAAGATACATGATGAGTTCCGTTGTCTATATCCAATCCGTCTTGGTGCATTCCGCCGATTTCCCATCCACCTTCCAGAGTTTCGCCTACACAGAACACAAAAACAATGAGTGGTAAAAAGATAAGAAGTACTTCAATCGGGGCTTGTAATGATTGAAAAATAAGCTGTCTGATGCTAATATTTTGTTCTTTATAAAAGATCTCTATCTCATCAAGATACAGGGATACTGCGCCGGAAACGAAATAAGTCAATATTATTCCACACAAGACGAAAATGATCATTTCCCAAGTTGCGCTTGTGACAGACCGATTCCATCTTGTGCCAAAGTCATGATTTACGATCATGTTAAAATAACCAACAATTCCGGGGTCACAGCGGTAGGAGGGAATATCATACATTGTCGCGCAAATAAAAGCAACTGAGCCATATATCAAAAATCCGAAACCAATATACTTGCGTTTTTTGTATATATAGCCCATTTTGGAAATGAAGCCAAATATGGACAGAATGGCACCAAGAGGTAAGAATACAACGCTTAATATCATTAGTAAAATGCCATCTGCTTTCAGCGCTTTTATTTTTTTGATGATCGTATATGCTGCAATGGCCAATCCTACCATTAAAACAACTACACCGGCATATAAACTAAACAGATAACATAACAAAAAGAAAACAGTGAACAGCGTAAGAAGCTTATGCTCACTTTGTGGTACTTTATAATCAGGATTAGATTTTAGCTTTTGACGGATCATTTTTTTGCGGATCCACCCGGTCAATATACATATGAAGTTTGTCTCAGGATCCTTTGACCTTGTAGGAGTACTATACGAGACTTCCTTCTTTGGACTTGCAGTGCTTTTTGAATGATAGAGACTGATACATCCCTTGCAGACCATGCCGTTTTCCGCAACATTTTTTTGACAAATCAGACATCTTCTTTTTTGTGTGGGATCTGCTAAAAGCTCTTTTGCTCTCCGAATAAACTTTTGCCCCAGAGCGGATTTGAAATGTGATGTTGTCTCACCTATTTCAACTATTTTGCGCAGGATCTGCCTGTTGCGGCCATCAAATCCGGAAGAAATTTTCATAATATTTATCAGATCTTTCTTTGTTGCTTCATCAATCATTCGACGATCCTCCTACGCATTGTCGCAATGCAAATATTACAGTACACGCTGCACTTTGACCTTGAAAATTTCCATTATATCCTATTTGGTATGCAGGTTACAACTTTATTTTCACAGGTATATTGACGGGAGACTTACTTATGAGAAAATTTTTTTCATTCGGTAAACAGGTTATGGTATAATAAAAAATACTTGAACGGATTGAGAATATTTGCAGGGGACTTCGGATTTTTTGTGAAATATTCTGTGGCAGTTAGGAGGGCACATATGAAAGAAAAGTTAAGATTGACAAAAGAGCAGGTTCATAATGTTTACGATAGTAGATTTATAAAGGTTTTTGGAATGGAATATGTCGAGGGAAAGCAGTATATGAATGCTACCAGACGGAGTGTGGATGATCTCGTGGCACTGAAAAGTGATGAAGAATTTAAAAGCATGCTTCCCGACGCGGTCAGCTGCGTGGTGATTTTGAATGGGGCTGAACCGAAGCTGTTGCTGACTTATGAGTTCCGCTATCCTGCCGGTCAATATTTATTGAGTGTTCCGGCAGGGCTGATAGATAAAAGCGATGAGGCGGAAGCTGATCCGATCATTGTAACTGCCAAAAGAGAGCTGAAAGAGGAAACAAATATTGATCTGTCAGAGGATGATAAAATCGAGGTCATAAACCCGCTTTTGTTCTCAACTCCGGGAATGACAGACGAAAGCAATGCGCTGGTGTGCGTAGTCATCTCAGACGAACAGCGACTTCATTTGAGTCAGGAGGGCGCAGTAGGGACCGAGTGCTTTGACGGCTTTGTGGCATTGACAAGAGACGATGCACAAAGAATATTAAAGCAGGGAACCGACGATAAGGGTATCTTTTATTCCGTTTATACATGGGCTGCACTGATGTATTTTGTTTCCGGGATGTGGAAATGAAATGTCAGGCAGCCCTGCCTGTTTATGAATGTGCCAAAATATTTTCAAATTCAACAGCCGGCATCGGTTTCGCAAAAAGGAAGCCCTGGATATCATCGCAGTGATTCTTCTTCAAAAATTCCAGCTGTATTCTGTTCTCAACACCTTCAGCAGTGATGTGAAGCCCCAGTTTCTGCCCCATGCTGATCACATAGTATAACAATGTCTCACCATTTTTGTCGCCGATGTGATCGATCAGACTTTTATCCAGCTTTAAAGTATCAAAACACTGCATATTGAGTGTGGCAAGCGAAGAATAGCCTGTACCAAAATCATCCATGAGGATCCGGATCCCCATATCTCGGAACTGCTTCAACAGTTCCTGGATACTTGACATTCCCTCCAGGGCACTCTCCGTGATCTCAAGCTGTATATAATCAGGGTCGATTTTATATTCCTGCATGATGGCCTTGTATTTTTCTACGATATCAACATAATACAGGGATGCCCGGCTCAGATTGATGGACACAGGATAGATCTTTTGACCGTTGGCAAGCCACCTCGTCTGTTGTATGCACACTGCGCGGAACATGTATTCATCAAGCTTGGCGATCATACCGTTTTGCTCAAACAGCGGGATAAATCTGCCGGGGGAGATCAGACTTCCATCCTTATCTCTCCAGCGCACCAGTGCCTCACTGCCAACTACTTCTCCGGTCGCAGCGCTGTATTTCGGCTGATACCATACTTCAAAATCTCCTTCGGCGAGAGAATCCTCAAATCGCTCCTCCAGCTGCTGATCCTGTTGCAGTCGCTCGTGATCGATCTCGTTATAAAACACATAATTTTGTTCCCGCTGGATTCGCGCCTGTTCCCTGGCGATCTGAGCTTTGCTATAAGCATCCTCCGGTTCTTCAGTTCCCCGCATCTCATAAATTCCATATCGGGAATGGATCCCCTTTACCTGCGATTCCCTTGCCCGCTTGTTGATCCGGGTAGAAATCTGCTTTAACCGGGTGATCAAAAGTTTTTTGTCTTCTGTTTTAAAAAATACGCTAAAGACATCTTCGCGGACATGACCTGCAAGCTCCTCGCTCTGCAGCTCATCGGTCAATATCTGCCAGATGTCACAGATCATCCGGTCGCCTGCCGTTTTTCCGGCTGCAATATTGATATTATTGAAATTTGTAATGTCCATGGAAACCATATATCCCTGGGGAACTCGTTTCTTATTCATCTCTACGCAGAAGCTTGCATAATTCGCCCCCTTTGTAAGGGGATCCTCATATGCATAACGCAGCATTATTTGTTTTTGTTCCCGGGAAAGAAAAATAACAAATGCCACACCGATCAGAATGAATATGGATACAATGAAAGCCATCAGATACAGACTATGCTGAACAGGTGCGGCTCTGCTTTCCAAAACATCTGCCGGTATGATCGTCAGCATATACCATGTGACATCATCGCCCATCAGCTTTACCGGAACACAGTGGTAATAATTCTTTTCCGTCAGATAAAAGGTACCGCCATCTGATGTGCTTTCTGCCATCTGTTTTTGTAATTTTGCAACTGCTTCTGTATTTCGCTGGTCGACACCCAACACGTCTGTAAATATATTTTCTGATAGTTGAAGAATGTCATTTCCCATAGCGACCAGAATCTGCCCGTCGCTGTTGATCGCACAGCTGTAGCCCTGACCATCAAAAGACTCGATCTGCAGTGCATCGTTAAAGTTTTGCGAGTTATAAGTCAGGCCGAATACACCTTCGACTGCTCCGCTGTTATCAAAGATCGGAATGGTCATGACGTTGACCAGATCGTGGTGTTCCTCCAGTGCATCCTTCAGGATACCGGTGATCGTTGCTTTGCCTTTCATGCCACGCTGAAAGAATTCCCGGTAAGACAGCTCCGCCACGCCTCCATCTGTGGAGTAACTGGTTCCATCCGGAAATGAATATGCAAAGCGTTTCAGATCATACTCATCAAGGAATATCTCAAAAGACCGGAGTTTTTCAGTTATGTTGTCCGGTGTGACGTCATGCATATTTTTTGAAAGGCTCTGCAGAAGCTCATAATTCGAATGGATCTTATTGTGCAGCGCCAATGCGTTCTGCGTGGCTACATCTTCAAGATTTTGCTGTAATTGTTCTTCGAGTTCATTGAAAATGACATAGGAACTGGACAGCACTGTTATGACGATTGCCAGCAATGCTGTCAGCATAATGATAAACTTTTTCTTGTTTACTTTTTTCGTTTGTTCGTTCATAGGTTATCCTCAAATTATTGTGAAAACGATCTTGATATTATTATAGGACGCTCACGCTGTTTTTACAAGTGAAAGAACGTGGGGGAGAGGGTGTTTGAAGGTGTAAATTATTAAACTACAAGTTCAATGACAAATCGTAAATTCTCCTTTAGAATGGTTTGTAGAGATAATATTTTAAAGGAGGATTTTTTATGAGCGAAAAGATGTTGGTAACACAGGCTTTGGATGAAAGAGACTTGCTGGTAAAGAAGATAGCAGACAAGATTGAAAAAGCAAGCTTTGTTGACACTATTAAGCCAAATGAAGAAAAAGTTTATGCAAAGAGAATTGACAAAGAAGAATATGCCAGAGAAGCGGAGTCAGCATATCAGCAGATTGTTGACCTGATTGACAGATTCCAGAAGATCGATGCTGCAATCGTGGATTCTAATGCGAGAACAGAAATCGCTACTTCCCATGGAACCTTTACGGTTGCCGGCGCAATTTCTCTTAGAAGCAGACTGCGTGGCTTAGGAGCATATGAAGGGGCGGCAGACTTTGAAGGCATGCTTCAGGACAAGCTTAGATGTGAATACAATGAACGGGTTCGTTTCTGCGATACAAAAAATAGTCAGTTACAGTCTACTGCAGAAAATATGCGGCTGAGTATTCTTGGAAAAGACAGTAAAACCAAGGATGAAAAGCCGTTGGGTGTGGTGGATGCATATGTCAAGGAGAATACGACGGAACTGGTAGATCCATTGGATATTAAGAAGAAACTGGAGGCGTTAGAAGAAAAACGTAACACGCTTCTGAGGGAACTTGATACACAGATAAAGGTGTCTAATGCGACTACTTTTATTGAGGTGGCGTAGCATTGGCTAGTAATTATGAATAGTAGTCTGCCTGCATTACGAAAACTTCAAACCCGGCTTCCCGTAACAGGGTTACGTTACAAAACAAGAATATACCAATTCTGATTAAATTGGGCAGCTAACTTTAAAAGTGGCGCAGCTGGTAGCGCACATGGCTCGTAACCATGAAGTCGCAGGTTCGAATCCTGTCTTTATAGAAAGTTGGTTTAATGATGATGTATGGAACATCTCCAATTTAACTGTTTTGTGTTTTTTATGAACTGTCATAGGTAAATCGTCAACCATTTTGTTCTTGAATGGTTTTTGGTGAAATAGAAACTTTCGTGTAGACATAGAAATGTGTTGAAATCCATGGAAAAGGTTAAAGCGTTAAGCCGGTTAGCTGGAGGTAATCCTCGTGGCTGTAATGTAGGCATATTTCATAAAAGATAGTGGAGCCGTGGCGAGAGCTGCGGCTTTGTTTTTTGATTGGAGGAATTATTATGAGCAACAATTTTATGCCCTTTGGGATTAATCGATGAGAGATAGTTGGTTGCTCAGATATATCAATCGTAATAGATGAAAAAGGGGTTAGTAAACAGTAGAGTGCCAAAATAAAAAAAATTTCACGCACAAGATTTATAAAAATGTGCGTGAAAATATTGATTATTTAAATCTGAGTGCTATAATTAAATACAAACACAGGAACGAATTAGGTGTGCGTGATTTTAAAAACGGAAGTTGGTGAATACGTGGATATTAGAACACTCGCAAAACAAGTTATTATTGAAAAGGGTGGTATTGCAAAATCAGCAGATTTCGTTGCAGCAGGAATGCGTGCTGTCGATATTGTAAATATGTGCAATGCCGGATACCTTGACCGCATACGGCACGGGTATTATCAACTTGCAGAGGCGGATTCATCTCCTGAAGAACAGCTCCTTGCTACACTGATTCCAAAGGGAATTGTCTGCGTAGAATCTGCCCTTTTTCATTATGGATATAGTGACTTTGCGCCTCGTAAATGGTCTATTGCTGTACCGAGATCCATGTCCCGAACAAAGCTGGATGTAGACGCACTTGCTCTGCAAACTTACTATGTCCAATCGGAGATATATGAGCTCGGCAGAATAACCGATGATTTTGATGGGGTTATGCTTTCTGTATATGATCGGGAACGCACGATTTGCGATTGCTTCAAATATCGCTCAAGGTTGGACAATGAAATATTTAATAAGGCACTGAATGCCTATGCGAATGATACTAAGAAGAATCTGCACAACCTTTCTGTATATGCAAAAAAACTAAGAGTGTATAAGAAAGTTACTGAACTGATGGAGGTGCTGCTGAATGGCTGATATTGCTGCATCCGTGCTTGCACGGCTAAAAAACAAAGGTAAGGAAAGCGGAAGAAGTTATCAGCTTTGCCTGCAGCTCTTTTGTCAGGAAGAATTTCTACGTCGGTTGGAGAAGTCTAAGTATGCCGAAAACCTTGTTCTGAAAGGTGGACTATTCATTTACTCTGTGACCGACTTTGATAGCCGAGTAACCGTGGATGTGGATTTTCTGCTCAGGAGAGTTCCGAATACCCCGGAGCAGCTAAAGAAAGTGCTGGAAGAAATCATTGCCACGCCTACCGGTAATGATTTTGTGACGTTTGAAATTACGGATATTGCACCTATTGCTGTCGCAAAGAAATACGCTGGTATCGGTGCTTCCCTGGTTGCAAAGATCAAGAACACCAAAACACCGTTCAGTATTGACTTTGGTGTGGGGGATGTCATTGTACCAAATCAAGAGAAACGGAGAATCCCAACCCAGTTGGATGATTTTGTAGCTCCTACGGTGAATACATACTCTCTGGAAACAACCATCGCTGAAAAGATCGATGCGATTCTCAGACTGATGGAGTTTTCCAGTCGCATGAAGGACTACTATGACATCTACTATCTTGCGAATAAATTTGACTTTGATGGTTCTGTTCTGACCGAAGCATTGAGGAAAACCTTTGAGAATCGTGGTCACACATTTAACGTCGAGCAATTTGAACAGGTTATGGCTTTCGATGAGGATGAAGTTATGCAGAAAAAGTGGAAAGCATTCTGTCGCAAGATTGATACAAAGACCGATGATTACAGTACCGTCCTGCGGACAATTAAAGATTTCCTGACAAAACCAATCGTAGCGGCAATCAATGTAACTTGCTTCAATGAGCAATGGAATGCTGCAACAAATACATGGGGGCAAGGAGACAAGTACGATGGCTAAAATATTCCGAGATATGAAAGGATATGCAAAATATGACAAAAGTTTTATTTGTTTGCCACGGCAACATCTGCCGCTCCCCAATGTCTGAGTTCATTCTCAAAGACATGGTAGAGAAACGCGGCATCAAGGACAAGTTTGAGATTGCCTCGGCGGCGACCTCGACGGAAGAGATCTGGGGTGGCAGAGGAAATCCA
>JALFLW010000026.1 GCA_022774505.1 Lachnospiraceae bacterium | reverse complement strand
TTTTAATTCGTGTACCCAGAAACCACTATTTTCGCACCAGATGCAGAGAAATATCCATGACAATGGCTCATTTATCTGAGAAACAATGTAAACAAATCCCTTATTTTAAGGGAAAAAAGACTTGACTATGTAGGGAGGATATTATGGTAGATAATAAAAGAGCATTATGGAAATATATAGTATTTTCCGCATTAACCTGCGGAATTTATGGCCTGTATTTTATTCATAAACTGGCCAAGGATGTTAATATAATCTGTTGGGGTGATGGACAAGAGACAGCCGGGTTGGGGAAATATATTTTATTTGGTATTTTGACCTGTGGAATATATGATCTTGTCTGGTTGTACAAGGTTGGAAATCGTTTGAAAGCAAATGATGAAAGGTATGGTGTAATGCTTTCCGGGGATGGTTCGACGGTGATCTTATGGACGATATTCGGGTCATTATTGTGTGGGATCGGTCCTTTGGTAGCTTATAATATAATTATAAGAAATACGAATATTCTGGCAGAGAGATATTTGTGTGGAGATGCGGGTTATAATCCGACTTACGGAGCATCAGCAGATCAATTGGCAGCTTTGGCAAAACAGGCAGAAGAAGAGAACATACTGAATGCCGGTGGCTGGAGATGCCCAAATTGCAACAGAATAAATCAATATTGCGTTACAACTTGTGTGTGCGGCAGATCCAAAGATTGATGGATTATAATGGATAAAATATAACAATAAAATTGCCGATAAAATATCAGGACTGATCAGAAATGATTAGTCCTGATCAACTTTAAGAGAAGATTATATGTTTACCGATCTGGTTTACTCCGGGATTTCCCCGTTCAGGTATTTTTGAAATTCTGCCACAGATATATGCATTTCCCGGGCAGCGATTTCAATGGAAATATCTCCGGTCCTGCATAGGGATACCAAAAGTTCAGTGCGTCCCTTTTCGATACCCTTTTCAATCCCCTTTTTTATGCCCTGATCCTCTAATCTTTGAGCAACACTGCACATGGTCGTCACCTCCTTTTTTGACTCCGTAGGAGCGAGGAGATTCTCGTAACGGTGATCGCCGCTCATGACAGCGAGTAGCTTGAGAACCTCGTCTACATGCCGGATCGTTCTGGTGTCATCCGGAATATAATTTTTATTTTTGCGTAATTCTGAAAAATATCTTGCGACAATACCAAAATCACTTTCAAACTGGTTGATCTGTTCATCTGGCAGCCAGGCAATCTCAAAAACATGGATGTGGCAGTCATTAATGTAATGCTCTAGCCCTTCAGGGATGTTTAAAAGTGCTTTTAGATTTCGAGGCTTATGCCAGTGCCTCTTTGTCCCAAAATACAGAACAAGAGATACGACAGGTATAATGGTTTGGTTATTTAACTGACTGCGATAGTTTGCTCCCTCATAACCGAAGATGCGGACCGGCATCTTTGCATCTGGTATGGTCTGATCTTCAAGACCGATCAGAGCAATCCGGATATGACCGTCAGTCCACGCTTTTAGGATATCCCGTTCCTGTTCGTGGAGTTTGGAGTCATCTGCCTTGTAATGGGATCTGTTTTCGGTGGATTGTAGAGAAGATGGAATTACCCGTTTCTCGCCATGAAACAGAAGTACATTTACGATATCGGCAAAGACATCCTCGTAGTCAGCCAGAAGTTTTTCGGAAATATCTTTTTCTCCCAATAGGTCTCCTTCCTGCGAAAGACAGCAAGTCTAATTTGGGAAAGCTGTATTTTGCTTTTATTATATGCTGTTTTCGTCTGAAATACAATGACATAATATACTGGATTTTGATTTGATCATTTGAATAAATGTAAGATTAAAAATACGTCAACAGAATTAAGTCTCAGGCATAGAGAAAAGAATTGCAGATAAGAAAATATCTGACAAGCTTTTCAAGAATTATAGCATGGTGACATGGGAATGTCGATGACAAAACGGATTTTCTGCATAATGCTGAAAAATGCAGTGAAATTTCGCCAATGTGACGAAACAATACAATTTTTGATATAATTTTTTCTGATTCAAATTTTATATCGTGTGCAATGTGCATATTTGGGATTATTATAATTATAATAGATGGGGTGTCGCACGGATCATCATTTTGAGCGGCACCCCTTTTTTGGTATTCATGTTGTTGTGGAGATTACGTTTTATTTTTTGGAAGGACTTTTGCTGAGGTTTGCCAATGCAAATTCACAGCATTGTACCACAAGTTCATTGACGGATATGCTTTCGTCTTGTGCGATCTTGGATAACTGTTCGTTTAAGTCTTTTGAAATCCGAAAGGTTTTATTGACATATTCTGTTTTTTTGATTTTAAATTCCAATTTCAATCACCTCTCTATTATATTAAATAAAAGAAAATGTAATATATATACCATATAAATACACCTATAATAATATGTGCATATTTGACATAAAATAATGAGTGTGATAAAATGCGAATATCAGAAAAAGCATGTATTGACAGAGGTTCCCTTGGAAACCATGATACCTGTCAGAAGGGAGTAAAAATGAAGAGAACATTAAAAAATATTCTGGTTGGACTCATAGTTATGACGTGCATTGTCACTATGGGATATCAAGTGACGGATGCCAAAAAGGCCAAGAAGGTTGTTTTAAAAAGTGTATCTGCGGTATCGGCGAATACGATTTCCGTAAACTGGAAAAAGGTATATGGAGCCAAAAGATATGAGATATTTTGTTCCTCTGACGGTGAGGGCTTTGAAAAAATAGGTTCTGCCAGATCCACAAATTATATTCACAAAAAGCTGGATCTGGGGACTCAATATGAATACAAAGTGAGAGCCGTATTACCAAAGGGAAAGAAGACTTCTTATTCTAATATAAAGGGAACAAAGACAAAAGAAAGTGCATATCTGCTGGGTCTGGAAAAGCCATATAACCAAGAAGGAAACTGCGAGATAGAAGCCTTTGAAGTGGTTGGAGAGAGATTTGGTCATGGCTTTCATAGTCCTAATTGGTATGATGATGGAACCATATCGTTTAATCTCCATGGAAAATATAGCAAAATGACATTTGTCTGTGGGATGACAACGGCAGACAGCGGCGATAAAGATTATGAACCCGAAGTCAAAATATATGCGGATGGAAATGAGATCAGCAATAATATATGGCCGAAGTGGAATAAATCTGCCGAGAAATATTCAATAGATTTAAATCAATGTAAATTAATAGAGTTTGATATTCCAGGTCACGTTGGTATTGGAAATATTGTGGTTTATAAATAATGAAAATTTCCCGGGAAGAGTTTGGACTAAGCGGTAGAAAGATCGGCTCACGGACCGGAAAACAGAAGATATTACACGAATGAAGATAAAAGCTATAATAAAGATACAAGATATACAGACCGGATCATGCAGGCACATGGTCCGGTCTGTATTTTTTTGTGTGCCAACGAGAATTGCGGAGCAATTCTTGGAGGGCAAAATGCTGCATATCCGGACATACATATTTCCTGTTTTGGCAAAGCACCTTGTTTTTTACCGGATCTTGGATAAAATAATTGTTGATCATAAATGAATCAGACAGATTCTCACGACAATATATAAGTGAAGATCAAAACACGAACAAATCAGACAGGAGGTGTCAGCAGATGTCATCACAGGAAATGGAACAGATCATACGGGAATATGGAGATGACATTTATCGTTTTTGCTTTCACCTGACTGGGAGTCGTGAAGAGGCGGATGATCTTTATCAGGATACTTTTGTAAAAGCAATCCAGATCGGCCACAGACTGGATCGTGGTGGCAATATCAAGAGTTTTCTGATGGGTATTTCAGTGAATTTATGGAAAAACCGCAGGAAGAGGGACAAGCGTCGAAGAGAATTGGTACCGGAAGTCAGTTATGAGGGTGCAGAATGGATGATCACAGCACAGGATGATCCGCTTGGCAGCATTTTGGAGCAGGAAGTGGGACGTGACGTGATGACAGCCGTTAAGCAGCTGCCGGACAAACAGAGAGTGGTCGTTCTTCTTCATTATACGCAGGACTATTCCACGGGGGAGATCGCCGGAATACTACATATACCGAGGGGAACTGTGCTGAGCCGCCTGGCCAAAGCAAGACAAAATATCAGATCATATTTGGAGGGAAGAGGTTATGAAGTATGAAATGGATAAGTTGTTAAAAGACGTTTATCAACAAGAGGTTAAACCAGAGAGTATTCTTAATCAGAAAACCCTCCGAAGGATGCAGACGGAGGAGACAAACGATATGAGAAAATTCTGGAATTACAAAAAGATTGCCGTGGCTGCGGTATTATCATGTCTGGTGGTAACACAGGGGGTGGGAGCGGCATACGCAGCGATCAACCATACCAGTATCTTATCTCTTTTTTCGGGGGAAACAAAGGAGATAAAAGATCAGGCAAAAAATCTCAGAGAGACCAATGTGCAGCAGAAGACAGGCAGCAATGCAAAGCAGTCGGCATATGCTGATTTTTCGGTGAGAGAGGCTGTGTGTGACAAAAATCAGGTTTATATAGAAGCAGCTGCAAAGCCGGCCGACGATAAGTATTTGCTGGTGCCGGTCGAGTGCTGGGATGAGAGGGATAAATTTCGTGCATCGGAGCTTAATATTGCCGGGGAAGATACCGGTAAGGAAACAATCGCACAGTATGCAAAGCGTGAAAATAAAACCTGTGTGCAGGTTAGTGTAGGGATTGGTACAGATGCAGGCACACAGTCTATAAGTTATCAGACAGATGCAGATGGTACACTTGTTTATACGATCACCTTTGCAAATAATGCAAAGACACAGAAATTAGATTATACCTGTAATACGGCAGTTTACGTGCCGGGGCAGGAAGAACAGGCACTGAAAGATTCCATTGCTTTTACCTTAAATGATCAGTCCGGAAAGGCAGAAAAAGTCAGCTATGTACCGGAGAAGACACAGACCATAAAAGGAACGAAGCTGGTTCTTGACAGGATTGAATTTGAGAAGAGTGCATTAAATATGGACTGTACGATCAAGTACCATACGACAGATCCGGATGCACAGAGCTGGGATAAATGGATCAAGACCGATGATTCCGATGTCAATTTCTATCTTCTCGATGAGAATGGAAATGAAGTGGCAAGCGAGGGCGGTTATGGAGATGATTCCATGGGCAAAGGCGGTACACTGACAGAGAATGATCAGTATAGGACAGCCGAGCTTTCGGACACATTGACATTTCTGGTCCGTAACTGTATGACAAAAGAAGTATTGGGAAAAGTAACCGTAAAAAGAAAGGTTTGAATGATCATTTCTTTCAAGTATTTCGATAAGTATATGACCGGCCTTTTTTGCCTGTGCGTTCCACGATATTAAGAGAATGTAGGATGCCGAGCAGAGTTTGTGCATGTCCTAAGGGGATATGGGCGGCTTTTGCAAAATCCTTTGAGGTATAATCATCGGAAAGGCCCTCGGGGAGGAAACATTTGTAATCGGCCGCACAGCCAATATAAAATTCATCGATCAATTCTACGGGAATACGGTCAAAACGGGAGGAGCCTTTCTTGCGGTCGCGGCTCCAACCGTTCAGAAGACGATATTCGTCTGCATCAATAAGTACCAGACACAGATGCAGATTTGGATTGTTCAGATACATTTTGATCTTATAAAGCTCCGGGACGGCATCGTATATGGTGCCTGTCTTCGGAGATTTTCTTTTTGGTGAGATCTCACCGGTTTCTTCATTGATCCAGTACAGCCATTTTGTATGTATGATGGGATATACGATAGTAACCGGATAATATTTTAAGAACACATCCAGTTTACGTCGGAGTTTATTAAAGCCCCGTGTTTGGATCTCTATGATTTCCCCGTCCTGCAGGATATCAGCTACAAAATTTTCTACAGGGATCTCCTGATGACGGGGATCCGGTTCATAAAACGCTTTTAATACGGCATGAACCGTTTTTTCAGACAATGTTCCGATGCCCATAGCTGCACGTTCCTGATTGATGATCCTGCGGCATGCCTGATGAAACAATATCACATCATTATCACAAATGGACATCGATTTTCACTTCCTTTCCGTTTATCCGGCATAATTTGTTTACGGATTATGGATTCATGATAGTAAACTCTCTCTAGAATGTCAAATTATCTGACTAAGACTTCCCACACCCCAAAACCGATATATACCCCAAAAGTATTGATCTGCACAAAATGGGTATACTAACTGCAAAAACACAGGGAAAGTTGTGGTATGTCAGAAAGGGATGGTTCATTAATATGATGGATATATTTCAGGGGGATTTTGAAAAAAGGGATGAACAGATCACGAAGCTTCTTCGGATTGAAGACAGCTTTGATCTTATCCGGCGTCGTTTTGTGATCGGGGGAAGGCAGGCGTCATTTTATACGGTGGATGGATTCCTGAAGGGGGAAGTTTCAGAAAAGGTTATGGAATTTTTCTATAAGATTACACCGGAACAGATGCCGGAGGATTTTGCCGGTTTTTTACAGAGGCAGATCCCCTACCTGGATCTGATGAAGATTGCGGATCAGGAAGCATTTGTGAAAGCAGTGCTTTCGGGAATGAGCTGTCTGCTTGTGGAAGGATACGACATTATCCTGGCATTGGATTTCAGGGAATATCCAAGCAGGAGTGTAGATGAACCGGATAAAGATAAGGTGCTGAGGGGATCCAGAGATGGGTTTATAGAGTCACTGATCCCGAATATGGCATTGATACGAAGGCGGATCCGTGATACAGACCTCTCTTTTACGCTGGTGGATGTAGGACACAGTTCTAAGACGGATGTGGCTGTTTGTTACATGCAAAGCCGTGTGAATCCGGGGGTCCTCAGGGAGGTGTTGAAACGGCTGAGAGGAATTGATGTAGATTCTCTGACGATGAATCAGGAAAGTCTGGGGGAGTGTATCTTTAAAAAAGGCTGGTTAAATCCTTTTCCTAAATTTAAATTTACAGAACGGCCGGATACGACGGCTGCCTGTCTGCTGGAGGGAAGCATTGTAATACTTTGCGATAATTCTTCGGCAGCAATGATCCTGCCAACCTCCCTGTTTGAGATCATTGAGGATGCCAACGACTATTATTTCCCGCCGCTCACCGGGACATATCTGCGTTTTAGCCGTTTTATCATCAATGTAGTGTCGATTTTTCTTACACCGTTTTTTATCCTGTTGATGCAGCATCCGGACTGGGTGCCTCATGCTTTTGAATTTATTAAGATACAGGATCCCATGCATATACCACCGGTAGCGCAGTTGTTGATCCTGGAGGTGGCGATTGACGGACTGCGTATGGCTGCGGTAAATACACCGAATATGCTGAATACGCCTTTAAGTATTATTGCAGGTATTGTTTTTGGAGATTTTACCGTGGAGTCCGGATGGTTTAATTCGGAGATCATGCTGTATATGGCTTTTGTTGCGATCGCAAATTACAGCCAGAGTAATATGGAACTTGGATATGCTATTAAATTTATGAGAATACAGCTTTTGATCCTGACAGGGATATTTGGCGGATGGGGGTTCCTGATAGGAACGGTTATCCTGATCCTGACTCCGTTATGCACCAAAACCATCAATGGACGTAATTATCTGTATCCTTTGATCCCGTTTGATAAAGTGCAGCTGATGAAGCGTTTTTTCAGGGTTAGTCTGAGTGAGAATGAGAAGTTGATCCGGCAAGGTTCTAAATAGAACTAATTATAGGCATTATGCACAAAACAAAGTATTTCTCCCTATTAAAAATAGCACTTTTTTTATGAAATAATGTGATAAAATGTGCGCGGTAGAGAATGAGGTCAGAAATTCTCTGCCGTGTATTTATATATATAAAATGATAAATATGGAGGCGTAGATCATGAAAAAATGGAAATCTGCGGTATGGGGAGCTGCATTGGCAATATGCGCCCTGTTGGCGAATTCTTCGGTGGCTATGGCTGCTGAATCGGGAGCTGAAAATGTTGGAAGTACGCTATCGCTTGCATATTGTATCCCATTTGTAGGGATGCTTTTGTGTATTGCGGTCTGTCCTCTCCTGGTAGGAGAATGGTGGGAAAAATGGAAGCCGGCAGTAGTTATATTCTGGTCTATGGTATTTATTATTCCATTTGCGGTATTTATCGGTGCAGGAACAGCATGGGAACAGGTGCTGGAATCGATCATCGGTGATTATCTTGGATTTATTGTACTGTTATTTGGTTTGTTTTGTGTCGCAGGAAATATCGTACTGGAGGGAGATCTGGTAGGAACTCCGAAACTGAATGTACTGTTGCTGCTGATCGGTACAGCTTTGTCAGGCTGGATCGGTACGACAGGAGCCAGCATGGTAATGATCCGTCCGTTGATCAGGGCAAACAAATGGCGTCAGCGCAAAGCACAGATCGTTATCTTTTTTATCTTTCTGGTATCAAATATCGGTGGCTGTCTGACACCGGTTGGTGATCCGCCACTGCTGATGGGATTTAATAATGGTGTCAGCTTCTTCTGGAGCTTGAATCTTTTGCCGGTTATGCTTCTTAATGTAGTACTGCTGCTGACATTATTCTTTATCATTGATAATAATGCATACAAAAAAGATGTTGCAGATGGTTTGAAACCGGAAATAGGTGAAGAGAAAAAGAAGCTTCATCTGGCCGGAGCACATAATATTATTTTTATGATCGTGATTGTGGCAGCAGTTATTCTGAGTGGTGTACTGCCGCAGCAGGTACCGTTTTTTGCAAAAGGGATCCATTTCTATGGAGAGGTTGAGCTGAGTTTTGCTTCTGTTCTGGAGATGGTCATGATATTAGCAGCGGCATTTCTATCTCTCCATACGACCAAGAAAGAGGTCCGTGAGGAAAATCATTTTACCTGGGATGCGATTCAGGAAGTGGCAGTTCTTTTCATTGGAATCTTTATTACAATGATCCCGGCACTTCTGATCCTTAAGGCAAGAGGAGCAGATCTCGGCATTAAGGAACCGTGGCAGTTCTTTTGGATGACCGGTTTCCTGTCCAGTTTTTTGGACAATACACCGACATATCTGGTATTCTTTACAACAGCAGTTCATTCTGCTCTTACGGGTGGAAGTATGGTAAAGGTGCTGGATGGAACAATCCCTAAGATTTTCCTGATGGCAATTTCCTGTGGTGCAGTATTTATGGGGGCCAATACATATATTGGAAATGCTCCGAACTTTATGGTGCGTTCTATTGCCGAGGAAAATGGAATTAAGATGCCTTCTTTCTTTGGTTATATGGCATGGTCTGTAAGCTGTCTGATCCCGGTGTTTATTATTGATACGCTGGTATTTTTCCTGTTCTTTTAGGATTGGGATGCTATAGAATTACAAAATGACAATGACGTCCCCAATGATCTGTGGTATGATATATGGCAGACATTGGGGATGTTTTATATATGCCAAATATGCGTCTGCGGTCCGGAGTTTGCGAGGCTGAGTAGAAAGGAATGGATGATTCGTATGATTTTTGATACACATGCACATTATATGGACGACCGGTTTTCGGAGGACAGAGATGAACTGCTGGCCTCTATGCACGGTGCGGGAGTTGGAAATATTGTAGAGGTAGGTGCGGATATTCAGTCTACAGGGGATGCTGTTGCATTAAGCAGGCAATATGATTTTGTATATGCGGCAGTGGGAGTTCACCCGGATGGCGTGACAGAAATGAATATGGAGACGATCAAATGGCTGAAGGAGCTTACCGGAGAACCAAAGGTCGTAGCTGTCGGAGAGATCGGTCTGGATTATTACTATGACGAACCGGACCGGGAGATACAAAAGACGTGGTTTGCCCGTCAGCTGGATGCAGCAGCGGAAATGAAAATGCCGGTGATCATTCACAGCAGGGATGCGGCAAAGGACACGTTGGATATTATGGAGGAGCATTGTGACTGGAGTCAGGGGGGCGTGATACATTGCTTTTCTTATTCTGCGGAAATGGCAAAAATATATCTGAAAAAAGGATTTTATCTTGGGATTGGCGGCGTGCTGACATTTAAAAACGGCAGGAAACTCGTGGAGGTTGTGAAAGAAGCACCATTGGAACAGCTGGTGCTGGAGACGGATTCACCGTATCTGACCCCGGTACCGAATCGTGGGAAGAGAAACGATTCCAGGCAGCTCACCTATGTGGTTGATGCGATCGCTCAGATCAAGGGAGTCACCACAGAAGAAGTGATCAGGGTGACAGAGGAAAATGCGAGAAAAATGTATCGGATATAAATTGAAAAATGTCTTTGAGGTGACAGGCTGAGAGAAAAGTAAGGAGGCTTTTATGGCAACATTGGGAAATCCGCAGAATACGATAGATATTTTACGAAAATATGATTTTCACTTTCAAAAGAAATTCGGACAGAATTTTTTGATCGATACGCATGTATTAGAGCGTATCGTAGAGTCTTCGGATATTACAAAGGATGATTTTGTGCTGGAGATCGGTCCGGGAATAGGGACAATGACCCAGTATCTATGTGAAACTGCAGGCAGAGTAATGGCTGTAGAGATTGATAAAAATCTCTTGCCGATCCTGGCAGATACATTGAAGGAATATGATAATGTGACTGTTGTCAATGAGGATATCCTAAAGCTGGATATTGGAGAGATTGCTGAAAAATATAATGAAGGAAGACCGATTAAAGTGGTGGCAAATCTGCCATACTATATAACGACACCTATTATAATGGCACTTTTTGAAAGCCATGTTCCTCTCGCAAGTGTGACTGTCATGGTACAAAAGGAAGTGGCGGAGCGTATGCAGGCTGGACCGGGAACAAAAGATTATGGAGCGTTATCGCTGGCTGTGCAGTATTATTCTGAAGCACAGATCACAGCAAATGTACCGCCAAACTGCTTTATGCCCCGTCCGAAGGTCGGTTCGGCAGTGATCCGTCTGACCTGCCATACGAAGCCGCCGGTGGAAGTCGATGATGAGAAATTTTTCTTCCGGATCATACGTGCTTCTTTTAATCAAAGGAGAAAAACGCTGCAGAATGGTCTTGGAAATGATGCGGGGCTCCCGGTGACAAAGCAGCAGACAGCACAGGCATTAGCACAGATGGGGCTTTCAGAGACGATACGGGGTGAAGCTCTGTCGCTGGAACAGTTTGCTGAGCTCAGTAACATTTTAAAAAGCATGTAACAAAGTGAAAATAGGAGTGGAGGATTTATATGAAGGTAACGGAAAGATTAGCAGAGTTAAAAAATCTTATGCAGCAGTATGGCATAGATTATTATTATATTCCAACGAATGATTATCATGGCTCAGAATATGTGGCGGATCATTTTAAATGCAGGGAATATATATCCGGTTTTACGGGATCTGCGGGAAACATACTGGTGAGTGGGGAGCAGACAGGTCTGTGGACGGATGGAAGATATTTTCTGCAGGCCAGAGAGCAGCTGAGTGGCAGTGGTATTACATTATTTCGGATGGGTGAACCGGGTGTGCCTAAGGTTTTTGAATATATCGCACAAAATATCCGGCCGGGACAATGTCTGGGCTTTGATGGGCGTATGGTGGATGCGTTTTATGCCCTGCAGTTAAAAAAGATCGTTGAAAGCAAGGGAGCCAGACTGGTCACAGATTACGATCTCGTGGGAATGGTATGGACGGACCGCCCGCCGATCGAGCCAAAGCCTGCGTATAGGCTTTCAGAACAATTTACAGGTGTAGAATGTGGAAAAAAACTGGACGCTGTCTGCCGGTGGCTGGAACAGAAACATGCCGATATGCTGGTGGTCACATCGCTGGATGACATTGCGTGGCTGTTAAATATCCGCGGGGAAGATATCCACTGCTGTCCGGTTGTTTTGGGATATCTGGTAATAAAACCTTTGGAACGTTTTCTGTTTGCACATAAAAGTGCATTTAGTCCGAGACTGCGTCAGGAGCTGGCAAGGGATAGTGTTATATTAAGAGAATACGACGATATATATGATTATCTGGCACAGGTAAAGCCGGGAAGCCGTGTTGCTGTAGACATGCATGTGGCAAATTATCAGCTGGTCAATGCCATACCGCAGGATTCTAAGATACTAAGCGTGGTTAATCCGGTGAAAATGATGAAAGCAGTGAAAAATCCGGCAGAGATTGCCGGGGAGAGGACAGCTCATATCAAGGATGGAGTGGCACTGGTGCGTTTTATGTACTGGCTTAAACAAAATATTCAGAAGCTGCCATTGACGGAGCAGCTGGTGGCAGCACAGTTGGAGGCTTTCAGGGGAAGTGTCGGTGATTATCTGGGACCGAGCTTTGACCCGATTGCAGCCTATGGACCTCATGGTGCCATTGTACATTACAGTGCGACTAAGGAGACGGATGCACGCTTGCAGGCAGAGGGCTTTTTGCTATTGGATACGGGGGGACATTATCTTCAGGGAACTACAGATGTTACGAGAACACTTCTTTTGGGAAAGAAGGCGACACAGGAGGAAAAGAAATATTATACGGCAGTCCTGTGTGGAAATCTGCGTCTGGCAGCTGCAAAATTCAAAAAGGGGTGCAGTGGAGTAGCATTGGATATTCTGGCGAGACAGCCTTTGTGGAATATGGGATGCGATTTTAATCATGGGACAGGTCATGGTGTAGGATGTCTGCTGAACGTCCACGAAGGACCGAATGCTATCCGTTACCGTATTGTAAATCAGCCGGATGGCAATGTGGAGATGCAGCCGGGGATGATCACCTCGGATGAACCGGGAGTCTATCTGGAGGGCAGGTTCGGGATACGTCTGGAAAATCTGATTCTATGTGTAGAAAAAGAAAAAAATGAATTTGGAGAATTTTTGGGCTTTGAAACATTAACGATGGCACCTTTTGAACGGGATGCGATCGATCCGGATCAGATGACGGCAGAGGATAAAAAACTGCTTAATGCATATCATGAGAAGGTATATAATACCATTTCGCCGTATCTGGACCGCAATGAGGCAGAGTGGCTGATGGATGCCTGCGCACCCATTGACTGATATTTGTCAGCAATTGGATTTTGTTGATGTCCGGGTAGGAACATGGCGTTTTAAGGAGAAAAATTCAGAGCAGTATACAATCATATAATAAAAAATATAAAGTAAAACAGCACAAACCACATCGATAATGGAGTGTTGCTTGAGAAACATGGTTGAGAGACAGATCAGGATACAAAGTATCAATGAGGCTGTCTTCCAGCCTTTTTTATTTTGCAGTGCATTGCTCTGGGCAAGTGCTACATGGATTGCAATAGAATTATATACATGAATACTCGGACAGACATTTGTGGGAGTATCCCCCTTATAAAGTCCTGCAATTATATGTGTCAGCCAATTGTCCCGTGGAAATATCTCAGGCCGGAGTGGCTGGGCGTTTGGAAAAAGTGTGTAGATAATGAGGCAGGTAGTCATGCCTAACATAAGAACGGCACTGCACCTGTAAAAATCAGACATATGCTTTGATTGCAGAAACAAAAATACCAAAGAGGCAAATACATACAAAAACCATAGAAAATATGGGATCGCAAATAATTCGCAGAAAGGGATCAGATCGTCCAGTCTGCAGTGGATCATGGTGAAATGAGGAAGTTCACGTTGTTCAAGCCAGTTGAACCAAAGCATATATATTGGAAAATATACTATTAAAATAAGATATTTATATTTTCGTAAAAAAGTGGTAATTTTTCTGCTCATAATAATCCTTTCCAATTGGAAGTACAGATGTCAGCTGCAGTGCCTGCAAAAGGCTCACTAATGCTTTGGGGAATTTTTCCAATCTATCTCTCGGCGTATATAGGCAAAGGTTGCCTCTTCCCCCTCATCGGCAAGCATATGAAGAAGTTTTTCCAATAATTCTCTTGCCTGTGGGTGTAAAGGATAGTGATCCTTGTTTTTTTCATAATAAGCAAGTGCAAATGAATCATCATAATTTTCCCGGTTATAATTTTTGCTTGCAGCTATTCTGTCGCAAAACATTTCCAGGACATAGCGGGTTGGCATGGGCATCCCCTGCAGCCCTTCTGACGGATCAATTGCCATATCGATCCAATATTCAAAATGATGACGATTGTGTCCCTTGTGATGGAGCCAGGCAGAGGAGTATCCCTTTGCCATTTTCTCACCGTAGTTGGGACTGCGTTTTCCACCTTGATAATATTTCACTCCCTGAATAAACTCTGTGGGAGAATATTTTGACCAGTCATGCATGATCCCCTGTTTATATAGTCCTGCTTTAAAACAGTAATGACGGACCAGGTTTTTGTGATGCAGGATCGTCCTCAGATGACCGGTAAAATTATGCCAGTAATTCATAGCATCTCCTTCCATATCGGGAAAGAACCGTTGATAGTATATAAGAGTCATTATAGCATAATTTCGCAATGCAAAAACTAAAAATTTTCTTATTTTAACGTCTTTTTCCACTGCTTTGGCGTCATTCCCTTCCATTTTTTGAAGGTACGGATCAGGTGGCTGCAATCGGCAAAGCCTGTTTCCTGACTGATATATGTCAGATCCTGATTAGTGAAAAGCAGCAGGTCGGTTGCTTTGTTGATCCGGGTAAATTCAATATATTCTTTACAGGACTGATTGTAAGTTTCGCGGAAAAGCTTGGCGAAGTAGGAATAGCTCATTCCGCACATCTGAGCCAGCTCATGGACACGCAGGGGCTCTCCGCAATGCTGCTCAATATATTTGGAAACGGAATAGATGGAAGCATCACAATCGTCCGGGGCTGTAATGATCGTGTCCATATCCACATCCTTTTTCTGCAGACAGCGCATGAGATAGGTCAGGAGAGAAGCAATATCAGAGCAGATCAGGACATCATATCCATAGGCATGCTTTCGCTTTTCCTCGAGACTGTGGGTCAAAAGCTGCAGCACCGGGAGATCCTGCAGTTCCCTGCGGCGGAAGTGGATGTAGTCGGGATTTTGCTGATAAGCGATCCGAAACAATTTGGAAAAACGGGTACGGTATTCATTTGTTATATTCAAAAAGTTCAGATCGATCATAATGACAAAGTACTGGACATCCTCCGGGGAGTCCGGTGCACGATGCATGGAATGAACTGCCTGAGGGTAGAAAAGGATCAGGTCCCCGGGGTGCAGCAGATAAAAGTCATTATCACATTGTGCCTGTAGATTTCCCTTGAGGACATAAAGCATTTCCAGATAGTAATGCCAATGAGGGCCGACTCCGGTACCGGTGGGAGTTTCTTCCAGAATAAAAACCTCTAAGGGGGTATTTAATCTGTCGATGTATTGAAAAAATACATTTTTTTTATTTATTGGTTCCATTATTTTGCTCCTTTTAATAGGTTAAAACCTTGTTTTTTGGTGTTCATTCACAAAAAAGTTACAAAAAAATATAGTTTATATGATAGATTTGTTCAGTTTTTTTCAAGATTCATTATAGCATACATACGGGCACCATGCTACACTAATTTTCGCCAAAAGAGAATAATAAGAAAATGAAAAGGAGGTAGAAAAAAATGACTCCAATACAATGGTTTTATAGTTTTCTAAAGCAGTATAAATGGAAAATGTTCTGGGGACTTGTACTGGTGACGATACTGGCGGTTGCATCTTTGGTAAACCCATATATTTCGGGAATGATCGTTGATGATGTCATTAACGGGGGAAGGACAGGGCTGCTTCCTTACCTGATCGCATTTTTGCTGGGGACGATCATCATCAAGGGACTTTGCAGATTTTTTTCGCAGGTACTCTTTGAGGTGAGTTCCCAGGGAGTGTTGTACAGCATGCGTGATAAGGTGTATCGCAAGCTTCTTCAGGAGGATTTTGCATTTTATAATAAAAACCGTACCGGTGATCTGATGAGCCGTCAAACCGGAGATATGGATGCAATCCGCCATTTTGTGGCATATGTGATCTATATTGTCTACGAAAATATATTGTATTTTGTATTTGCCCTGCTGATGATCTTTATGAAAGACTGGAAGCTGGCATTGTGTATGCTTCCGGTACTTCCGCTGACCGCATTGACGACATATGGACAGTCCAAAAATGTACATCCGGCATTTGGAAAATGCCGGCAGGCTTTTTCGAGTCTGAATACATATGTCCAGGAAAATATCAGTGGAAACCGTGTGGTAAAGGCATTTGCCAAAGAAGATTATGAGATGGAAAAGTTTGCCGTGGAAAATGACGGATATCGGGAGGCGGAGCTGGGAGCGGCAAAGATCTGGCGGCGTTATGTACCGTTATTTGAGCTCTTATCAAACATGCTGACGATAATTCTCATGCTGGCAGGTGGCTGGATGGTCATACGGGGAGAGATCACCATGGGAAACTTTGTAACCATTAATGGCTATCTGTGGATGCTTATGCAGCCGCTTCGTATGGCAGGATGGTGGATCAATGATATCCAGAGGTTTACGACATCTGTAGAAAAAATATATAATACATATATTGCAGAACCGGATGTGAAACGTCCGGTTCAACCGGCACATCATAAGAAGCTGGAAGGCAGAGTGGAATTTAAAGATGTGTCTTATCGGGCAGATGACGAGGATATTCTGCAGGACATCAGTTTTCAGGTGGAAAAAGGACAGACGGTGGGAATCATCGGTACTACCGGTGCCGGCAAATCTACAGTGATCAATCTGTTATGCCGTTTCTTTGATGCGACAGATGGTGAGGTGCTGGTGGATGGCATTAATGTAAAGGATTATGACATGTACCAACTGCGTGACAATATTGGTATTGCCATGCAGGACGTGTTCCTTTTTTCGGACACTATAGAAGGGAATATTGCTTACGGACAGCCTGACTGCAGTTTTGAACGTGTCAGAGAAGTAGCGAAAATGGCGGATGCCAATCTTTTTATCAAGGAACTGCCGGATGGATATGATACGATCGTGGGAGAACGGGGAGTGGGACTGTCAGGAGGACAGAAGCAGCGTATTTCCCTGGCGAGAGCATTGCTAAAGGATCCGGCTATTCTGGTACTGGATGATACTACCTCGGCAGTGGATATGGAGACAGAGAGCTACATTCAGAAACAGCTGGAAAATATTAACCACAGCTGTACGACTTTTATAATTGCTTATCGGATCTCTTCTATAAAAAATGCTGACAAGATATTAGTACTTGATAACGGAAGGATCATTGAAAAGGGAACTCATGAAGAGCTGTTGGCACAGAATGGATATTATGCGACTGTATATCATCATCAATATCCGGAGATGGTGGGATAAGTCAGAGAGGATGGTGAAAATAAATGGCTAGAAATCGTTATGATGTGGATGAAACATTGGAAGACCACTTTGACATAAACCAGCTGAAGAGACTGGGTGGGTATGTAAAGCCTTATTTAGGCAAGATGCTGTTTATTATGGTATTGATGCTGAGTTCCTCAGCCTTGACAATGCTGATCCCGAAATTCGTACAGCTGGAGATGGATAAATATATTCCGCAGAAGGATATGAATGGGATCATACGTCTTGTGATCTATACATTTCTGATCGTACTCTATTCTGTCATATGTATGTGGTTAAAGATCGATCAGATGACAAAGGTCGGACAGGACATTATCCATGAGATACGTGAAGATCTGTTTGCTCATTTGCAGGAATTGCCATTCAGTTATTATGATGAACGGCCTCATGGTAAAATTCAGGTCAGAGTAGTAAATTATGTCAATAATCTCAGTGACCTTTTATCAAATGGTATCCTGAATACCATTACGGATCTATGCAATCTGATCTTTATTCTGATATTTATGTTTTGCACCAGTCCGAAGCTTACCTGGATATGCCTGTGTGGCCTGCCTGTTCTGGTAATATATGTCGTTGTACTGAAAAGAAAACAGCGGGCAAGCTGGCAGATGCAGAGCAATAAGCAGTCAAATCTCAATGCATATATCGCAGAGAGTATCAATGGAATCCGGGTAACGCAGGCATTTGTACGCGAAAAAGAGAATATCAGGATATTTAATTCTCTGAGCATGAGTTATCAGAAGGCGTGGCTTAAGGCAGTATATTATAACTTTATGATGAGTCCCATGGTTGACCTGATCTCCGTGATCACCACTTCCTTTGTATATGTGGTCGGTGTATCCTGCATTATCGGAGGAGGAAAGTCCGGAGTGACAGTGGGTGTCCTTGTGATGTTCACAGCGTATATTTCCAGGTTCTGGCAGCCGATCAATACCATTGCGGGATTTTATAACAGTGTATTGACAGCAATCTCTTATTTGGAACGAATCTTTGAAACGATCGATGAACCGGTGGAGGTGACAGATGCACCGGATGCGGTAGAGATGCCGGAGATCAAAGGAGATGTGGACTTTGAGCATGTCACTTTCAGCTACGAAGACGGTATCCCTATCCTGAAGGATGTAAGTTTTCATGTGGACAGAGGTCAGACGATTGCTATTGTGGGACCGACCGGTGCCGGCAAGACAACGATCGTCAATCTGCTGAGCCGTTTCTACAACACAGATAGTGGATGTGTCCGTATTGATGGACAGGATATCGCAAAGGTGACACTTCATTCCCTGCGTACCCAGATGGGTGTCATGATGCAGGACAGTTTTATCTTCTCCGGAACCATCATGGACAATATACGATATGGAAATAAGACGGCTACGGATGAAGAAGTGATCCGGGCGGCTAAGACAGTGCGTGCACATGAATTTATCATGCAGATGGAGGACGGATATCAGACACAGGTCAATGAAAGGGGAAGCCGTCTGTCGGTAGGGCAGAGACAGCTGATCTCCTTTGCAAGGGCACTTTTGAACGATCCGGCAGTATTGATCCTGGATGAGGCGACCTCCAGTATTGATACGGAGACCGAGATTGCACTTCAGAAGGGGCTGGATGAGCTTCTCAAGGGAAGAACTTCCTTTATCATTGCTCATCGTTTGTCGACGATCCAGGGGGCAGACCGTATCATGTATGTAGATGATGGAAGGATCATAGAGTCCGGAAGCCATGATGAGCTGTTAAAACAAAAGGGACTCTATTATGATCTGTATATGTCGCAATATCAGGGATGAAAACTGAAAAATCCGTAGTTGATTTACCAGTGGTAAATGGTATGATTGGAATGGGGAAGCTTTGCTTGCTTTATGACAGTTCTACGTCAAGTAGAGAAAGCGAGGTGGATAATGAGTTGTGAACAGTACTCAAAGATTACAAAGGAAACGGCAGAAAATATAAAATTCCCGGAATTAAGTAAATCGGTAAAGTATTTCAAAGAGACGGAAGGAGGTTTGGGAAAGATGTGTAAAACGGTAGAGGATTATGCGAAGGATTATGCAGAAGAACGCGAAAAAATAGGACTGGAAATAGGACTGGAAAAAGGACGCTCCGAGGAAAGACGGAATGCGATATGTAAAATGCTTCAGAACGGATTCAGTCGGGAAATGATCCTTTTACTGGATTACTCTGAGACCGAGCTGCAAGCTGTAGAGCAGGAAATGTTCGTACAGATATAGAAGGGATCCATATCATAGGGAGCCATCTCATTTTAAATGAGGTGGCTCTTTATGTTATAGAGTGTTATAGCCTAATGTTTATGCAGCTTTTTGGATGGTTGCTATTTTAGATGAAAATAGATAAGATAATATGAAAAGGCGTTAGATTTGTAAATGGTATGTACACATAAT
>JALFLW010000109.1 GCA_022774505.1 Lachnospiraceae bacterium | reverse complement strand
AAATAATCTGCTCCAGATATTTTTCTGAAATCTGCTGACGTTTTGCGGTTTCTTTTAATGGTACCGGCACGCCACGATTATGATTCGCCAGATCCAGCATCAGGATCAAAGCATATCTTCCTCTGGTAGAAATCTTCATATAACCCCTAAACCTTTCCTTACGCCTGCAGCCTTTGAGTCACAGGCATAATATTTACAAAGCGAATTACATCCGCCTGGTGAAAATTTATTTTTCACATAGAACTCATTTACTAATTATTATAGATCCGGACTAATCGTCCTACTTGCTCATGTCTTAAATTATTAAACTCACAAACCCGCTCTTTCAGAGCTTTTCCGCCTGCTACGCAGGCAGTTTGCCCGTTAGGGTGTCCAGAAAACCAAATGCCTGCTACGCAGACGCTTGGTTTTCTCTGCGACACCCTATATCATCCAGAAATTATCGGTGCATATAATTCTACGGTATGTCTCAAATTTGGACCACTTGTTAAAGAATTCTAAATGATTCTCTTTGTCCAAATTCTTGTACTCATATAAATAATTGTCCAGATCAGCCTTGACTCGGATCCGAAGTGCAAAACCTCTCTCATCCAGTACCGGAAGTCCTGTGTACTGATAATCGGACAGTGGAATAATATCCTCGATCACCCTGTTACGGATCAAAATGACTGCATCGCTGTCTGCTGCAAGAATATCAAAATAATCCGGATATTTGAAACTGTCGCCCTCGATCGGTACGGTATCCCCTACGTGGTATGTCTTATCCTGTGTATTCACTTTGGACAGGAATGCATTTTCCAGGTTGAAGTAGAACTCCTCAAAGATATAACCACCTGTCTTGATATCGTCCTTCTGGAAATATGGAACCTCTCCATCCTCAGAAACATCCTCTACAACACCACAGGCTGAAGTTGCATGGCTGATACGGTCAATAAGGATGAGCTCGCCCAATGTCTTATTGGTCTTAAACTTATCAACGACCAGTTTCTCGGAAAATTCCAGATGGCATACGGCAATTTCATTTTTCTCCACATGGTCTGCCTGAATATGTTCACCACTGTTTACGTCGATCTTATATTCAATGCTCTTTAAGATACCCGGAATCTTTTTGGTTCCGAGCTTTACAAGATACTCTTTTCCCAAAGATAACGGCTCGTCATCCATCCAGAGAAGTGTTGTTGTCACATTCTTGGTATATGGCAGATCCTCGGCATTCGTGAGCACACATCCACGGCTTACATCCACCTCACGGTCAAGCTGGATAGTTACTGCCTGTCCTGCCTCTGCCTCCTGCACCTCTGTATCTCCGTTCAGGATCGACTTGATGGTTGCCTTCTCATCACTCGGCAATGTGGTGATGGTCTCTCCCACCTTGATCTTGCCGCTTTCAATCTGTCCCTGGAATCCACGGAATTCATGGTTTGGACGGCATACACGCTGTACCGGCATATAAAATACAGAAGAATTCTCCTGCTCTGAAATATCGACTGTCTCCAGATAATTCAAGAGTGTTCCACCCTGATACCAAGGCATATTGTCTGACTCTACAGTGACATTATCACCTTCTGTGGCACTGACCGGAATGATCTTTACACTATAAAGGCCAAGACTTTGTGCCAGCTCCTTAATATCCTTTTCAATGGTCTTGAAGCGTTCCTCGCTATAATCAACTAAATCCATCTTATTTACTGCAAAGACGAAATAGCGGATACCCATGAGTGCACAGATCCTTGCATGGCGTCTTGTCTGTACCAGTACGCCCTGCTTTGCGTCTACCATAACAACTGCAAGCTGTGCAAAAGAAGCACCAACTGCCATATTTCTTGTATACTCCTCGTGACCCGGTGTATCTGCCACAATAAAGCTTCGGTGGTCTGTAGTAAAGTAGCGGTATGCCACGTCAATGGTAATACCCTGCTCACGCTCTGCCATCAGTCCATCCAAAAGCAATGAATAATCAATCTCACCGCCACGGGAACCAACCTTACTATCCAGGATCAATGCTTTCTCCTGATCTGCATACAGCAGCTTAGAATCATATAATATATGTCCGATCAAGGTTGATTTTCCATCATCTACACTTCCACAGGTTATAAATTTTAATAATCCATTCATCCTAGAAATACCCCTCTCTCTTTCTTTTTTCCATACTTGCAGCACCACCGTCCTTGTCAATAACACGGCTGGTTCTCTCTGATTCTACAGAGCTTAATGTCTCCTCAATGATCTCATCCAGTGTAGTTGCATTGGACTCGATACCACCGGAAAGCGGATAACATCCCAAAGTACGGAAACGAACCATTTTCATCTCCGGCTTCTCGCCCGGCTCCAGACGCATACGGTCATCATCCACCATGATAATGTTGCCGTCACGGTAAACAACCGGTCTCTCTGCTGCAAAATAAAGTGGTACGATCGGGATATTTTCCCGTTTAATGTACTGTCAGATATCCTTCTCCGTCCAGTTGGAAATCGGGAATACACGAATACTTTCGCCTTTGTTGATCTCTGTATTGTACAGTTTCCACATCTCCGGACGCTGATTCTTTGGATCCCATGCATGGGACTCATTACGGAAGGAGAAGATCCTCTCCTTGGCACGGCTCTTTTCCTCATCACGACGGCCACCACCAAATGCTGCGGTAAAGCCGTATTTATTCAGTGCCTGCTTCAGTGCCTGTGTCTTCATGATATCCGTATAAGCTGCACCATGATCAAATGGGTTGATTCCCTGTTTTACGCCTTCTTCATTGATATATTCCAGCATCTCAATACCCAGATCCTTTGCAGTCTGATCACGGAACTCGATCATCTCACGGAACTTCCAGGTCGTATTGACATGGAGAAAAGGAAATGGCGGTTTCTCCGGGTAAAATGCTTTCATTGCCAAATGAAGCATTACTGAGCTGTCTTTACCGATCGAATATAACATAACCGGCTTCTCACACTCTGCGGCAACCTCTCTGATTATGTAGATCGCCTCTGCCTCTAATTCATCCAAATGTGTTAATCCACTCATAGTCGTCTCCATCCTTTTCTAATATTTGTTGGAACTGCGTCGGTCTACATCGATCGTAACCTCGCGTCCATTGCTTTTATGAATATTCCAATGTAAGATATGTCCATCTTTTGTCACAGTCATGACGCTTCCATTGCCGCCGATATCTGCTCCAAGGAAAAATCCAATGGCTCCTGTAGGACATTCTTTCACACAGGAAGCACATCCCCAACAGTCTCTGGGATACCGCATGACTGCCTTTCCCTGTTCCTTCTCGATCAGAGTACCGGGACAAACCTCCATGCATTGTCCGCATCCCACACATTTCTGCTGATTAATTTGTATGCTCATAGGATCCCTCCTTTACAATGTCTCTTAAGATGATCTGAATCTTTCCATCTACCAGACGGGAATTGACATATTTAAAATAATTCTCGTCCGTTTCCGGATAATCCAGATTTTCATTGAAGGAATGCCATCTCGTCTCTTTACGTCCTCTCAAATGAGCGATCAGACTCTTGCAGACGATCAGCCGCTCCTTTAATTCATAAACAAACAAAAGCTCATGCATGTTCCCTGCTGCAAGCTGATCCGCCAGGGCGATCAACTGATCGATCTTTTCATTTGCAAGCTTTAACTGCTTTTCATTATATTGATAATGCGTTGAAATACCGCCGGCATATTCATCCATCACCTTCTGCATGGCCTCTTCCAGATCATCGACTGCAAACAAAGTGTTCTCTGTATTTCGGATCTGTTCGTAGCTTTTCAGGACTTCTTCTGCCTGATTGTCAAAAGATGCAGCTTCTTTTTCATCAGAATTTTTCAGCTGTTCCACAATGGCAAGAGAAGCGATCTTGCCCTCTGCCAGAGCACCTGTTACATATTTCTGAGGACATCCTCCTGCCACATCTCCTGCTGCAAAAAGTCCCTGGATGGTGGTTTCTCTGTTGGTATCTACCCAGAATCCACTGGCTGTATGGCCGCCTACAATATA
>JALFLW010000074.1 GCA_022774505.1 Lachnospiraceae bacterium | reverse complement strand
AAAGCATTGCAAAGCAAAGTCTTTTCAGAAATCCTACTGATCTGCGTCAATTTTTTAGTCACAGCTCACGGATCAATTTGTATTCCGAAGCAAAATGCCTATTTTCTCTTCAAGACATAAGACATATTATGGGCTGCTTTCTGTTATTGGTGTGTGAAGTCTTAGTTACTAAGTATTGATTAAAACTTTTTCCTTATCTGCCAATAAAAAAGGAGAAAGGCAGGTAGTACAAGGTCTGTCCATTCTGTAAAAGCGAAATAGATATCGAAGCAACGAGATGTCCACACTGCACATCCCATGTAGAATAAACCGGCACACGCCTGTCATCCGATCGATGACAGGCGTGTGTTTCGTTTTGCTTTTTATAAAGAAACTGCCTTTCCGGCCGGGGTCGCTGCCAGTCCTCCCTCGCTTGTCTCTCTATATTGACACGGCATATTACGTCCGATCTCATCCATAGCATCTATGACCTGATCCACAGGAATAAACGACTGTATCCCTGCCATCGCCATATCGCTGCATGTAACCGCATTAACAGCACCGATAACATTTCTTTTAACACACGGCACCTCCACCAGCCCGGCCACCGGATCGCACACAAGCCCCAAAAGTCCTTTTAATGCTAATGCCACTGCATCATAAATCTGCTGCAGATTTCCTCCCCGCAGATACGTCAGTGCTCCTGCTGCCATCGCACTTGCCGAACCGATCTCTGCCTGACAGCCTCCCTGTGCCCCGGCAATCGACGCTCTCTGTGCAATGATCCCACCGATACCTGCAGCCACAAACAAACCTTGCACGATCTGCTCCTCCGGACAGTTTTCTTCTCTGTGATATGTGATCAAAACGGCCGGAAGGATCCCGCAGGATCCGGCTGTCGGTGCAGCAACAATACGTTTCATGCAGGCATTGGATTCTGCCATTTTCAATGCCCGTTCCATGACCTGTCCCAAAAAGCGGCCTGCTAATGTCTTTTTCTGATCATTCCATCTCTCCATCAAAATCCCCGCACCTCCTACCATTCCACTGGAGGATTTTTCGTCATGATAATTCTCATCCGCCTGTACCATAGCATGGTACATACTCTGCATGATCCCAAAAACTTCCTCCCCGGTACTCTGCTTTTCATTCACCTCTTCCTCCATGACAAGCTCCCAAAACGCACTTCCTTTTTCTTCACATGCTTCCCGCATCTGCTGTAACGATTCGTACATAATAAGTCCACCTTTCCTAACCTGCTGCCGCTGATAATACCCTGTTACAGATTTAAATATGTCACTTTGATCACGCCCTCCAGATGCTCCAGCCATTTAATGGATTCCAAAGGGATCTCCTGATCGCACTCCAATACCATCACCGCATTGCCGCCGCGGGCATTCCGATAAAGCTGTAGTGTGGCAATATTTACGGATTTATGACTCAGCATGGAAGTTACCTCCGCCACATGTCCCGGCTGATCCAGATTATGAACGATCAGCGTTGGATGTTCCCCACTGACATTGACAGTCAGACCATCCACCTCACAAATGCGGATGCGTCCTCCACCGACAGATGCCGCAATGACCTCCAGCTCACGTCCCTTGGCACCTGTCATATGCAGCACTGCCGTGTTTGGATGTGCTTCCTTTAGATCAGCCTGATAAAAGGATACCTCGACTCCATTTTCTTCGGCATATTCCAGACTCTCCGGTATTCTCCGGTCATCCGTTTCCCATCCCATTAATCCGGCCACAATAGCACGGTCTGTGCCATGTCCTTTTCCTGTAGACCAAAAGGAGCCATATAAACCGATCCGAGCTTTCACAACGGGTTCTGCCAACAGCTTCCGTCCTACATATCCGATACGGACAGCTCCGGCTGTATGTGAACTGCTCGGTCCCACCATAACCGGACCGATAATATCAAATATATCCATATTAATCTCCATTCCGCAGACGCTTTTCTTTATGATAAATAAAATCTCCCGTTACAAAAAAAATATAACCTGTCAAGGCGTAATATACCACCATTACACCCTTGTAACAAGTTATATTTTAACAATTTCATATGTATTTACTTTTTATTATTTGTTTTCCATAAGCCTGCCTGCTTTATACACATCATCCGGATCCAGCAGATCCCTCATACTTTTCAGACTGATGAGAAGTGTTGACGTATTATGAAGCAGTGCCGACATAGTTGGCTGAAATATTCCCGCAATGCCGAGAATGATCAGTCCGGTGTTGATCCCCACGATCATATGGTAATTCCTGTTGATGCGTTCTACCATGGCATCACTAAGCTGTTTAAAGGCAGCGATCTCATACAGATCATCCGCACTGATGGTCACATCTGCAATTTCTCTGGCAATCTCTGCCCCATCGCTGATCGCAATACCCACGCTTGCCTCAGATAATGCCGGTGAATCATTAATGCCGTCTCCGATCATGATCACCTTTCTTCCGGCATTTTTTTCACTCTCCACAAATGCCGCCTTGTCCTCCGGCAATACTTCCGAATAATATTCATCCACACCTACCTTACGGGCAATGTTTGAAGCAATCCTGTCACTGTCTCCCGTCATCATGACAACCTTGGAAATCCCGTGCTGTTTCAGCATACAGATCACCTCCGGTGCTTCCTGACGCAGAGGATCCTCAATACATATCACTGCTGCCAGCTTTCCATCTATAGCCATATACAAATGAGAATACTGCTCCGGAAGCTCATCAAAGATCTGCTTCTTGTCATCCGGTACGACCGCTTTCTCATCTTCAAAGACAAAATGATGGCTGCCGATAATGATCTCTCTGCCTTCCAATGTGGAATAAATACCATGGGCAACGATATATTCTACCTTGGAATGAAGCTCTTCATGGACAAGATTACGCTCTACTGCTTTCTTAACTACTGCCTTGGCCATGGAATGAGGAAAATGCTCTTCCAGACAAGCTGCCACTCTGAGAAGCTCGTCCGGTGACTGTCCATTAAAGGATATCACGTCTACTACTGTAGGCTGAGCTTTTGTCAGTGTCCCCGTCTTATCAAACACAATGGTATCTGCCTCCGCCATAGCTTCCAGGTACTTGCCACCCTTTACGGTAATATCATATGTACTTGCCTCACGGATCGCAGACAGCACTGTCAGAGGCATAGCGAGCTTAAGTGCACACGAAAAATCCACCATCAAAACAGACAGTGCTTTCGTGGTATTCCGCGTCAAAAGCCATACAAGACCGGTTCCTGCAAAGGTATACGGGACAAGTCTGTCGGCCAGATGTGCCGCTTTCCCTTCCAGCGAAGATTTTAATTTCTCCGATTCCTCGATCATTGTCATGATCTTCTCATATTTACTGGAGCCATTGACCTGTTTTGCCCGGATAGTGATCTCTCCTTCTTCCACCACAGTACCGGCATATGCATATCCGCCCTCTGCCTTACGCACCGGAGTGGATTCTCCGGTAAGGGAAGCCTGATTGACCATGGCCTCTCCACACACGACATCACCATCAAACGGGATCACATTCCCCATATGGATCACAACCTGATCACCGGCCTGCACGGAAGTTACTTCTTCCAGTTCTTCCCTGCCGTCCCTCAGCACCCATACTTTGCTGATATTAAGAGACATACTTCTGGCCAGATCACCTACTGATTTCTTGTGCGTCCATTCCTCCAGGATCTCTCCAATACCCAAAAGGAACATCACAGAACTCGCCGTTGTGTAATCTCCACGGAAAATAGAAACGCCTATCGCCGTTCCATCCAAAACAGGCACTTCTATCTTTCCCCGGGCCAGAGTACATACTCCCTCCCAGATGTACTTCACCGATTTCACCGCAGCGATACCTGCCCGAAATGGCATTGGCAGAAAGATCTTGGTCCCGTAATGGAGAATTGCCTGATTCATTAATTTGTCCCAGTAATACCTGTTCATTTCACGTCCGGAATTCTTAATATATTCCTCCGGCACCTGCACCCGCTCATATGCAAAATGGCGCAGTACCTGTATAACCTCTTCCCGGTCTCCCTGAAATTCGATCGTAATATCACAGGTTCTCTCCTGTATCTTTACCATTCGGATAAAATCAAACCCCAGCAGATAATACTGGAGCATATCTGCCTGTGCAAAGGTCATTCTTTTCTGAATGGCATGAATACGGATCCTTCCCCTTATCTCATGCTTTATCTGAAATCTCATAATTATTCCTCGACAGCTTCCTCTTCCGTCTCCTCAAGTTCTTCATCATCAAACTCTTCTGCCTGTGCCGCACGGTCCTCATTGATCTGCTTTGCCTCTGCATAGATGTCCTCCGCATTCTCCTGTACGGTTGTCGCTGTCTTCATGACACATTCCTTTGCACGAAGAACTGCTGCGGTACAATTTGTATACAGCTTCTTGGCATCATCACTTGCAAGGAGCTTTACTCCTGCAGTACCAAATAAAACACCTGCTGCAAAAATTCCTGTCTTTGCCTTGTCAATCTTCTTTAAACAATCTAACATCATAATCCTCCATTTCTTTCCTGATATGTCCGTATCGCAGAACATACCTCATCTCATAGTTTAACTTTCTTTATACTCTTCCATTTTCCATAAATCAAGATAAATTTTCTTGTTGATGAATTTTATCAATAATTGTAATTTTTTCCGCCATAAGTATTTATAATGTTTAAATTCACACCTGACTGACAACGAGGATGTCATTTTCACGTATCACCGTATTTCCATTCGGTATTTTCACATGATCCTCTCTCATAAGGACAAGAACCAGACTCCCGTCCTCCAGCTTAACCTTGGAAAGTGGCAGACCGATCCACGGGCTGTCCTTGTCGATCTCGATCTCCGACAGATACAGTCCCAGATTTTCTTCCGGTGACAGGGCACTGAGCACTATTTTGTCCCCCTCCAGAATGACTGTATCCCCCTTCGGTACGATCCGCTCCTCTCCACGCAGTATCAGCACCAGAAGCAGATCCGGCAGTGAAGTTACCTCCTTGATCATCCTGCCGGCCCATGGATGATTTTTCTTGATCATGATCTTGACAAATTCCACAGGTACTTCTTCCGAATAATCACTGAAGGTCTTCATGACATTTCCCTTTTCATCGATCATATCCAGCTTTCCGGCAATCAATCCTAACAGAGAACCCTGTATGCTGATGGAAAACAGTACGATGAAGATCACAATATGAAAGAGATCGTTTTTGGTATATGCCGGATCTACTGTCGCCAGGATTGCAAATACAATAGATGCCGCACCTCGAAGTCCCGACCACGCCACTAAGAGCTGCTGGGACACCGGGCATCGAAACGGTGTCAATATCATCGCAACAGACACCGGTCTTGCAACAAAGGTCAAAAACAATGCGATCGCAAATGCCACCGGTATGATTCCCGGCAGTGCAGATGGAAATGCCAGCAGGCCAAGCAGAAAAAAGATCAGCATCTGCATCAGCCCCGTAAGTCCGTCAAAGAAATGCACCAATGATTTCTTATTATGAAGTGGTCTGTTGCCCAGGATCAAACCTGCCAGATAGGTCGACAGATAGCCGTTTCCTCCGAGAATCGCCGCTCCGGCATAGGAAAGTAATGCCATACTGAACACAAAAATGGTATCCACACCATCACTGGTATTTTTCATCTGTGACAATACCCATGAACCAAAGGCTGCTGTCAGCACTCCGGCCAAAATACCAAATATCAATTGAAAAAATACAAGACGCAAAAGACTTGAGCCTGTAAATCCCCCCTTCATAACTGCAAGAATGATTACCGTCAGCATGTAAGAGCAGGGATCATTACTTCCACTTTCCATCTCCAGCATAGATGCTGTATTATTCTTCAGATTCAACTGCTTTGAACGCAGAATAGAAAACACAGATGCTGCATCCGTAGAACTGAGCACCGCACCGATCAGCATCCCCTCCCAAAACCGAAACCGGAGTACTCCCCAGCAAAACAGCCCCGTAGCTGCTGCCGTCAGCAGCACACCCAGAGTAGACAAAAGCACTGCTTTACCTGCCACCGGTTTTGCCTGTTTCCAATTGGTCCCAAAACCGCCATAAAACATAATAAATATAAGGGATACCGTGCATATCTCCTCTGCCACCTTATAATCATCAAAGGAAATCTTGAGAAGCCCATCTGTCCCAAAAAACATCCCAAGCAGAATAAATGCCAGAAGCACCGGGATACCAAGCTTTGACGACAGCTTATTTAAGAATAAACATAATAAAATAATAACCGTGACGATCAATATGTAATTTGTCATACCCTCCTCCTTTTCATCCTATTAATTTTAAATGAAATCTTTTTCTTCCCTCTTGACCTTACTTTTGTATGCAGATAAGATGATATATATGTTACAGGAAACATCCCGGAGTATCAAGAGTTATTGTCTCCGGAATTGTCTTCAACACTTTTATGGAGGAATTATTTTTATGATACAACAGCAAAAAACATTAGATTGGGATAAATATCTTAAAACAGCTGCCCAGGTGGTTTCTGAAGGAATCGTTATGCTAAAAAATGATGATCACGCACTTCCTTTGGATACAACGGCAGAAGTCGCTCTGTTTGGCAGGATCCAGCTTCATTATTACAAAAGCGGCACAGGCTCCGGTGGCATGGTAAATGTCTCCAAAGTCACCAATATTGCAGATGGACTATTAGAAAGCGGTGTGAAGCTTAACCGGGAGCTCTTAGATGTGTACAAAAAATGGGATACCGAAAATCCTTTCGATCTGGGGGACGGTTGGGGAAAAGAACCCTGGTCCCAAAAGGAAATGCCTCTTGACGCTGCCTTTGCCGCTCATATAGCACAGACAAGCCGGACTGCGATTGCCGTGATCGGGCGTACTGCCGGAGAAGAACAGGACAATTCACTTACCGAAGGTTCCTATCTGCTGACGGCTGATGAAAAAGCTATGCTTTCTACCATACGTCATCATTTTCCAAAGATGATCGTCTTATTAAATGTAGGAAATATAATTGATATGACACAACTTCTACAGATCGCACCGGATGCCATCCTTTATGTCTGGCAGGGCGGTATGACAGGCGGAACCGGTACGGCAGATATTCTCACGGGCCGTATCAGTCCTTGTGGTAAATTAACAGATACTATCGCCCGCCGGGTAGAAGATTATCCGTCAGCCCCTTATTTTGGAGATCCTGCCCGCAACTTTTATTCCGAAGACATTTATGTAGGATACCGCTATTTTGAAACCTTTGCTCCCGAAAAGGTTTTATATCCTTTTGGATTCGGTCTGTCTTATACAACTTTTCAGATTGATGTGACCTCCGTTGAGAATCTGACCGATACATTGGACTTTACCATAACTGTCACAAATACCGGGGAGTACTCCGGCAAAGAAGTCGTACAGATCTACTGTGAAGCTCCACAGGGGAAACTCGGCAAACCTGCCCGTGTATTATGCGGCTATGCAAAAACACATTGTCTGGCTCCCGGAAACTCCGAAACGCTGATCATCTCCGTGACCAGAGAGCAGATCGCATCCTACGATGATTCCGGTGCCTCCGGTCACGCTCACTGTTTCATCTTGGAGGCAGGAGATTATCATTTCTACACTGGAACAGATGTCAGAAGTGCTATAGATGTCTATCAGTATACACAGAATGAGACACAGGTGATTTCATGTCATAAACAGGCTCTTGCACCTGTTGAAGCCTTTGATCGTATCAAGCCGGTCCGGATATCCACCGGATATGAAGCCCGGATGGAAGTGGTACCTCTTTCACAAGTTGATGAAAACAAACGCAGATTAGAAAATCTCCCAAAAGAAATACCTTTCACCGGAGATCATGGAATCCGGCTTTCAGATGTCAAAAACAAAACCCACTCCATGGAAGAGTTTATTGCCCAGCTGACAGACTATGATCTCGCCTGTCTGATCCGTGGCGAAGGTATGAACAGTCCACGGGTGACAGCAGGAACAGCGGCTGCATTCGGTGGTGTCTCTCCTGAGCTGGAGGCTCTCGGTGTCCCTTGCGGCTGCTGTGATGACGGTCCATCCGGCATGCGGCTCGACTGTGGCACAAAGGCATTCAGCCTGCCAAACGGTACTATGATGGCTTCTACCTTTAACCGGGAGCTCCTGACAGAGCTTTTTTATCTGACGGGATTAGAAATGACAGTTAATAAGGTAGACTGCCTGCTGGGACCCGGGATAAATATTCACCGCCATCCGCTAAATGGCAGAAACTTTGAGTATTTTTCAGAAGATCCTTATCTCACCGGAACGATCGCCTCCGCCCAGCTGCACGGTCTTCAAAAAGCCGGTGTAACGGGAACGATCAAGCACTTTTGCGGTAATAATCAGGAGACAAACCGACATGATACGAATGCTGTCATTTCCGAACGTGCCCTGCGAGAGATCTATCTGAAAGGCTTTGAGATCGCCGTAAAAGAAGGACACGCTGATTCCGTCATGACAACCTATGGACCGGTAAACGGTGTCTGGACTGCAGGCAGCTTTGATCTGACTACCCAGATCCTTCGAAATGACTGGGGATTTACAGGCTTTACAATGACTGACTGGTGGGCAAATATCAACCGCCGCGGACAGGCCGTAGATAAAACGGATTTCGCTGCTATGGCAATCGCCCAAAACGATGTATATATGGTATGTGCGATCGGGGCAGAGAACGATGACAATGTCTTAGCCTCTCTGGAAAACGGAACACTTTACCGTAGTGAGCTTCAACGCAACGCGGCAAATATCTGCCGTTTCCTGATGCACACCCACGCCATGGAACGTCTGGACAAAACCTTCTCCCCGGTTACTATAATCAACCGGCCGGCAGACGAATCCGATGTAGATGAAGCTGCCATCAGATTCTTTGAGCTAGATGGCAGTCTTACCATTGATCTCTCAGATATTTCTACTGACAAAGGAACCAACTACAGTTTCGGACTGGACATCATGACAATGGGACGTTATAAAATGACCCTGACTGCCAGCTCCACCCAGAGTGAAGTGGCTCAAATCCCCGTCACTCTCTTCAGTCTCGGAACAGCCTATGGTACTTTTACCTGGAATGGCACAAATGGAATCCCTGTTTCCTTTGAAACAGAAATTCCATTCTTTTCCAAATATACGAACCTGCGGCTTTTCTTTGCACAGGGCGGATTAAAGATGCATAGCATTTCCTTCGAACTGGTGTCTACAGAGCTGTAATCTATATGGCCTTTTGAGACAGCTTTCTTCTGCATAAAAAGAATGCCGGTATCAGAAATGCATCTGCAAATATCCATGCAAGTGTATTGGCCATACATATTCCAAAATAGCCACTCACAGAAACCAACAGCGTCCCTGCAAGCGTCCTTGCTGCCATTTCAAATACTCCGGCAAGGATAGCAATTCCTGAAAATCCCATTCCCTGAATCGTGAAACGAACGGTATTGACCAGTGTCAGCAAACAATACCCCGCTGCTGTCACTGTCATATACTGATATGCATAACCCATGGCTTCCACTTCTCCTGCATCCAGGAAAAGAACGGACATTCCACGTCCAAATAAAACCACGATAACAAAAAGCACTGCTGACACAAGAAACCCCATCAGGGATGCGGCTTTCAAGCCCTTTCCTACCCTGTCAAGCCTGCCGGCACCCACATTTTGCCCTACATACGGTGCCATTGTCTGTCCCAGTGCCTCGATAGGACAGGAAAGAAAGTTTCCAAGACGGCCTGCTGCCGTCACACCTGCCATAACAGTTGCTCCAAATCCATTAACTGCAGCCTGTATAACAAGTGTTCCGATCGCAGTGATCGAATATTGCAATCCCATCGGGATCCCTATGGTACAAAGCCGTATCATATACTTTGGCTGTAGTTTCCACTCACTGCGGCTTCCATGAAGGATCGGAAATGTCCTTGACACATACCACAAACAGCTCATACCGGAGATTCCCTGTGCCAGCACCGTGGCCAGGGCGGCACCTACAACTCCCCAATGAAACAAAATAATAAAGACAAGATCAAGAGCGATATTTAATATAGAAGAGATGGCCAAAAATACCACCGGTGTCCGACTATCTCCAAGCGAACGGATCAATGCCGCCAGATAATTATACAAAAAAGTACAGGGTATCCCCAGAAAGATGATCAGCATATACCAGTACGCATATTGAAATACATTCTCCGGAGTCCGCAGAAAGCGAAGAATATCGCCACACAACACAGCTGAAACAACGGTCATTATCAACGAAAATCCCATACAAAGCCATGCAGCATTTGCAACGAACCGCCTCAGTGCCGTCTCATCCTTTGCTCCAAATTTCTGTGCAACCGGTATGGCAAATCCATTACATATACCAATGCAGAAACCAATAACCATAAAGTTTAACGAGCCTGTTGAGCCGACACCTGCCAAAGGCTTTAAGCCTAAGAATTTTCCGACGATCATCGTATCGACCATACTGTAAAACTGCTGAAATAATAACCCAAGAAACATTGGAATCGCAAAACCAATGATATGCTTTGCCGGAGATCCTTCTGTGAGATTCCTCGTTTTACTTTTCTTTTCTGAAACATCGGCTTTCATTTGTTCATCCTCCATGAATCTGATTCATTTTCTCAAAAGCCAGATAATTATACAAAATAATCCTTATAAATTCAATGAACAATCCGTTAAATAACTGTTTCTCTTTTTTTAAAAGGGGCAAAACGCTGCAGTGCGTTTTGCCCCTTTTTAAAATCCTTCTTAAGTATCATTCGTCCCGCAATAATACACTCGCCTTCTCAAACGGAATCCCTGCGTATACCATATGCATCAATCCGATATTTTCCAACATATGAAGGGCTTCCTCCCTGGTCACGGTAATAGTACCTTCAATAATAAATGTAACCAGTCCCTGTGTATAGATCACGACCGTATTCATAAATTCCCGTGCCTTCTCTTCACTGAAACCCACAACCTTATGTAGTCCCATACGGAGATTCCTGCTTTTTTCTTCATTAAAGATCGTTCCGATCCCCCCCAGACTTACGAGTCCTTTAGAATCTGTTCGAAGGTAGCGGATCAGATTCGGCTCGTCAAATGCCATATTTACATAAGTCTCTCCTACGGAAAAGAAAGCTGCTACCGGATTCTCCCCGTTTAGTTTCATCTTAGAATTCATATAATTTAGTGCATACTGAAAAAGCTCCTCACGGAATTTTTCCATATTTCCAAATGACCATGAAATAGGCTGTGTAGAACACCCCAGCTCTTCTGCCAGCCTCTTAATATTGATCACCGCATATCCCTCCCGGATCACCAGCTCTAACCCAGTCTTTAGGATCCTCTCTCGTGGTATCTGTGTCTTCGGTGGCATACCTGCACCTCCTAACAATTGCGTTTTTTATATAACTCCATTTATATAATATTCCTTATTCCAATATTTGTCAAGAAAATCTCCCTACCACAGATCCTCATCTACATCATCTGAAGTAAACTCTCCAAACCCTTTCATATCGTTCTCTTCCAAGAGAGAAAATCCCTTCTTTTCTAATATTCTTTTTTCCTCCCTCTCCTGTGCCTTCAAAGCCTTCTCATCCTCTTCACTAAACGAAAATAAATCTCCATCCATTTTATCAGTCCATCCTCTCTGTCATTTCTCTGCAGTGCACAGTTTGTCTTTCATCCTATTTGCAATTCTTATCGTACCGTCTTACAATTACTGAATTTGCTGTAATATTTCTTGCCCAGCACCATTTTATATGACTTTACTTTATAATAATATTTTTTCTTCTTTTTTAATTTCCTGACTTTGGAACTGTATTTGCATACTGTCGGTTTCTTTACTGTCTTTACAGCCTTATAGCCGCCATTTTTCCGTTTGGAGCGATATACCACATACCCCTGGACGCCGGACACCTTTTTCCATTGCACGGATATCTTTTTCCCTTTTCTCCGCACCTTTTTTAATTTGGTCTTTGGCACTTTTATATTTAAAGCGATCGCCGATGTATCCACGCCCTCAAAGCTTGTATTCGATATATATTTTATATCCTTCGGAATATTAATGGAATGAATATTTCTGCAGCCTGCAAAAGCTCCGTCTCCTATCGTTGTCAATGTATTTGGAAGTACCACCGTATTCAAATTCTGGCAGCCGTTAAACGTGTCATTCTCGATAGCTGTAACGCCCTCCGGGATCTTTACCGTATGAAGATTTCCACATTTGGCAAAAGCCCCCTCCTTTATCTGCACCAATGCATCATCAAAAACGACTTCATTCAGATTATTGCAATCCGAAAAGGCATATGCCCCTACTGTCGTAACTGTCTGCGGCAGTGTCAGATCGTGCAGGTTATCACAATTATAGAATAAGTAATCAGAGATTTCACGAATACAGGTCTTTGACATATCGATCCGGATATTAGAACACTCCGCAAAGGCATAGACGCCTATCGTGGAAACAGTTGACGGAAGTGCTCCCTGATCCAGAAGTCCCAAATTTGTGCATTTATAGAAAGCATATGACCCTATCGTCTGCGTACCTTCCTCCCACACACTGACTCCATTGAAATTCCGTGTATTTGCAAATGCGTAATCTCCGATCACCCGGACGTTTGAAGGAATCTCAATACTCGGCGTATTATAGCCCTCAAAAGCATACCCTCCAATATTCACAACACCGGAAGGAATCCTGTATGTACCCGTACTTTGGTGCTTTCCAACCGGATATCTGAGGAGCGTCGAGCCGTCCTTGCTCAGTAATACACCATCTCCGTCGCTGATCATACTCTGGTTAGCCGGATCAACCTCAAAGCCTTCGACACAATAACATCCTGCAAAGGCAGTCTCATCGACCGCAGTGATGCCTGCCGGTATTTTAATCTTTGTAATCTTATCATTATCCCGGAAGGTTCCCGAAAGCCCGGTCACCACAATTCCATCCATAGTAGCCGGAACCGCCACCTGTGTATCCTTTCCCAGATATCCGGTCAATATGGCTTTTCCCGCAGCATCTACTTCATAATTATACTGACCGTCTGCAGAAACTGCCGCAGATGCGTTGATATGAAGCATCAGGATCCCCAGCAGGATCGCAGCCGGCAATATCAAAAATACTCCGAACCAAAAATGTTTTTTCTCAAATGACTCCATTTAATTTATCTCCTTTCCCTGTAATGACCTGTTATCTTTTACAACAAACGATTTCTTTCAAGTATACCTAATTCTTCCCAAAAAAGCGATAGCTTTTTAAATTTTATCGAAAAAGAATACTTTATCTCTTCTTTGAAATAAGTTATACTATGTAAATAAGTAAGACTTTCCATACCAATAGCAGGAAGCAGCCCATAATATGTCTTATGTCCTGAAGAGTGAATAGGCATTTTACCTCAAGAAACAAATTGATCCGTCTATTGCAGGCAACCGGACATAAGACATATCATGGGTATCATTCATTAAATCAGAAGGTGGTATCAGATCATTGGTAAAGCGTTATTTTGTCAGAACCCGCGACCTTCGGAAAGGAATGCGGATCGACCAGGAAATCGAAAACAGCAGAGGACATTCCCTGATCGTAAGGGGCTCTTATCTTGATGATTATCAGATTGAAGCTCTGAAAAAAATGAATATCAATGGCGTCTATATTAAAGAGGGCAAAGAAGAAGAACCCTCTTCTTCTGATATGCCGGTATCCGCAATTGCCAAAAACAACATTGCAAGATACCGTGAAGAAGATCCATCGAAAGTAAGCCTTTCTGTCAGCGTAAAGAAGCGTATTTCCGAAGGAGTCCAGCATCTTTTCAGCAATACCGCAAACCCGCATTTTTCTCAGACTACGACGAGCATCACCACGGATCTTATGCATGCCATAAATGACAATGAAGCTATCGCCGTAGACATCAGTGCTTTAAAAACAAGTGATGAATATACCTTTAAACACAGTGTCGACGTTGCAACGATTTCTATGATCGTTGCCAAAAATATGAACATGCCCCAGCAGGATGTATACAATATTGGTATCGCCGGGCTGCTTCACGATATGGGAAAATCCAAGATTCCCTTAGAAATTCTTAATAAACCGGGACGTCTTACGGATGAAGAATTTGATATCATGAAACAACATTCCCTGTTGGGCTACCGGATCATCAAAGAGAAAAATGAATTTAATGACAGCATCTGTTTTGCAGTTCTCCAGCATCACGAAAAAATGAACGGTTCCGGTTATCCTATGGGTGTATCTGCTGACAAGATCGTCCCATATGCAAAAATCCTTTCTGTGGTAGATGTCTATGACGCATTGGTTACACAGCGTCCATACAAAAAAGCCTTTTCCCAGCGTACAGCCGTAGAAATGGTAATGTCCATGTCGGCAGAGCTTGATATTTCCGCTATGCGCAGCTTTCTTGCCAGTGTGATCCTTTATCCGGTGGACTCCACCGTAGAACTAAGCAATGGCGAAAAGGCACGAGTTGTAAAAAACAGTGAATATTCTGTTCTGCGTCCTACCGTCGTCGGTCTTACAAGCGGAAAAGTCTACAACCTTGCAGAAGATCTGAATTGTGCAAGTATCGTGATCCTTTGACCAGATGTAATCTTGTGCATTTAAAAACTGCCAGACATACCACCGAATACATTTGATATGGGATATTCAATCGGATTGCAAATAAAAAAGGGCAAAACCAGCGTTTTGCCCTCCAAGAATTGCTCCGCAATTCTCGTTGGATTCCCTCTACATTACGAGCATTTTCCTATACACTAAAAACGGCTGCCACATTGTGATATTTCCATGTGGCAGCCGTATTCATTTTATGATAAGTCTATATTCAATTCTCAGCCTGCATTCTCCGGGATGCAGGTACATATTTTCCATTTGGAAAATTTATTTTTCGCTTTCCTTCTTTAGAAATCAAAACCCACAAATCCCAGAGAAGACATTGTCACTCCACTGACGGTTTCTGCCAGATAATCATCCCAGTCCTCCATGGCGGCATTCAGATAATCTGTTGCTTCCTGATCAAGAGAGTCAGCCAGACTGTTGTCCTTGTCTTCATCCTCCTGTGCATCACTATCATCTTCCTGAACATTTTCATCATCGTCTTCTGTCAGGCCTGAAATCTGTGATGCAAAGTCAAAACCTGCACTCTCTTCCTCCGAAGAATACTTCTGTGTATCAAGCTCTGTCGAACCAATATACGTTTCACCGTTCTCGGTAATCTGACACTCTGCGGTAGCTGTCTGTGGTTCATCCTCTGAAATTGACAAGGATATCACATAACCATCTCCGCTTTCGATCTCCACTGTCTTTACAAACTGTATGACACCATTATCTGTATCATAAATAACAGACAATTTTGTCTTTTCTCCCTGTTCTTCGCTGGTTTTCTGGATCTGTATCGCCTCATCAGACTCTGCTCCATTTGCCATAATATATTCCGACAATGTACTCATCTGTGTTGTTACATTCTTCCAATCTACCTTGTTCCCGGCCGTCGTCTGTTTCTGCCGTCCGGCCTTTACAGTGACTTTGCATTTGTATGTTTTCCTGCCGTATTTTGCGGAAACAACAGCCTTCCCCGCTTTCTTTCCTTTCACGACACCTTTGGAAGTTACGGATACAACTGTTTTCTTACTGCTTTTCCATTTTACCTTCTTTGCCTTGGCACCCTTAAGCCGCAGACCCGCTTTCTTACCCACGGTTAATACGAGCTTTTTCTTATTCAGTGCTATTTTTTTCTTAGCACTCGCTGTGATATCTGTACCGGAAATCCCACTTAACACCAGACCTGCCGCCAATAGGCAGGCGATCATCTTTTTCATTTTCTTCATAAGACATCCCTCCTTACTAATAATACGCTCCCTGCATGTCAAAATAGTCCATTTATTTCTTCATGTTATTATATTATAAGTATATCGGATTTTTGTTCATATTGCAAGAAAAAACCGCGAAGCCTATCTATTTCTTGTCCCTTTTGCACAATTATGCCGGGCCATTAATATGCTCATCCAGTTTTCTGATCAGCTCGTCCACATCACAGGAATGTACCTGACATGCCTGCTCAAGGGTCTCTCTGGGAGACATGTGACAGGACACACAATGCATCCCCATTTCATTAAAGCACTTTTCCGCAGACGGATACGCCTGCAATACTGCCCCGATCAATGAATATTTTGTCACAACCATGCTCACACCTCCACGATAATACAGAAATATTACAGCCCAAATCCTTTCACGCCGGAATATACCCTGTAACGCTGATAATCCCGGCATCCGAAAGTTTTAGTGGTTAAAACTTCCCACACTCCAAACAGATGTGCACCCATTATGATATGGAAAGTCTTAGTTAGTTATATATATGCTGCCAGTATATATGCGACTGCCACCAGAACAATCTGGTAAATACAAAAACGAAATACTACCTGCGTATCTGACCATTCCTTATTTTTGCGGACATGATCATGAAGCGGTGTCAATGTATTCTTTAGGATACAGATCTTGAAAAATCTCTTTAAAAAGATTTTGACCAGACCGATCCCACCATCTATGATAACCACCAATGCAAGGATTATGTATGCAAACGGATGTCCTGATTTCATGGCGATCACAGCCAGATAAAATCCCAATGCTCTTGAACCTGCATCTCCCATAAGCATAGAGCTTGGCTTTGAATTAAAATACAAATATGCCAGCAATACACCCATGAACATTAAATTTGCAACACCATATTGGCCCAGTTCTTTAGAAAAGATCACTGTAAAGCCGCCTAAAACAACCATACAAAGGCTTGCACACAAGCCATCCACGCCATCCGTGCAATTTGTTACATTCACAGAAACCCAGAGCAGCACAACACCCAGAATAAAATAAACAGGTACCGGTATCGCGATCGCATTTCCAAAGACCATGATATCCGTGGAATTATTAGCCACGAAGGTCCACATGGCAATCAACGATAATATCAGGTCGATTGCTCCCTTCTTATAGTCGTTCCACGGTTTGTCTGAGGCATCATCCAGATATCCGCTGAGCATCATGGCAAAAAGAAGGATACAATAAATGATATATTCTCTGGTTATCGGCAGAAACAAAAGTGTACATATAATAAATGCACAGACAAAAGTCAGACCTACACCCCGAAGCTTTCCTTTGGAAAGTGCTCCATTTACTGCAAATGCCCTTCCCTGATCCTTTGGCAGAAACGGAAATGGAAATTTCAGCATCAAAAAATTCAATAAAAATGCCGCAAGCACTCCGATCATAGCAATCTGATTTGTCGTCATGATATCCTTTAAGATGTAATACATATTTTATCCTTTCCTCTGTATGTCCACACATACAGACAGGCATGAAAGCAACAGCCTCCATGCCTCATGTAATTTTAAATAAGAAATTTCCAGACTATCCATACAAATATAACCATCACAGCAATGATCACCACGGCGATAATACGGTTTTTCCACGATGATCTCGTCTCCAGCCGTGTGATTACTTCCTTGCTCTGCCGGATCATATCGGCACTCTCCTTATAATCCGAAAAGCGTTCCAATTCTGTGATCGCCGTGCGGTAATCCATTTTTGTCTTTGCGTTTTTAAAAAGCTTCACCGCCTCCTGATAGGCTTTTTCTTTTCCCTTATCCTCATAAGTCTTTGCACGCTTTCTACATGCTGCTGCCCGTCTTGCACTGTCCCCATAATCAGAGATTTCCTCAAACAATGCAGCGGCATCCAATAGGGTCCTCACTCCCTGTTCATAACGTGTGACACATTCTAAAGAATCCTCTAAGTCCCTCGCACTACGGTATTTTTCCTCTTCCGTGCTGAGCACCTCATCCTCCACATACTCTTCATCCGGCACGGATACTCTATTCCGGTCTTCCTCTGTCTCTTCTATAATGATCATAAAAATATACCAATCTTTCTTAACAATAGGGATACATTGTGTTACCTACTTATAATAAGCAGGTTTTCCCTCCTTGTCAAATTTCCGGGCATATTTATAAAAACATTCTGCATTTATCTGCGATCCTGTGCAAAAGTCCTCTCCTCTGCACAGCCTCTATCCGCTGTATATTACTCTTCAATGCTTCTAACTCTTTCTTGATTTCTAAGTATGCCATACCAAAGAATAAAACCGTATCTTCATATTGCAGAGCATTATCCCTGGACCACTGGGGCAGTCCTGATCCGGATTCCGTTTCCTGATCAAACAGCTCCCGTCCCTGCATATATTTTTCAGATATCCTATGATTTGATCCATCATATTTTTTTACGAAATCTTCTCTCTGCCCTGCAGAAAACATAGAGCTTTCGTACTGCTTTTTATCAGCTCTGGAACAGTCTACCGCTACTTTTTCAAACCATCTCTGCTGTTTGCCCCACTCCTGCATATTTTCTGTTTCCAAAAGCTGATTCAATATTCTCTTTATTTCTGCATAATTATTATTCAGGCTCAGATTGACCTTCTCCTCCAGGACATAAAAAGAATCCAGATCATCAATATTCAAAATATGCATAAAATCACTGCACAGATCAAAATTTTCTTCCTGATATGCCTGTACGATCATATGATCGTCTCCCACTTCCTCTGCGATCTCCCGCAGATGCTTTTCATAATCCAAAACAATATATCCCGGTGTTTTTTTCATGACTCTCTGCCATTCCCACACCGCTCCACGTTTTCGTATCTGCTGTTTCCAATATGATTCCAGATAGTAGTCCTGTCTCCTGAGATAAACAATCACCTTCAGCTCTATATTTCTTTCATCACAAAATCTCACGACCTGCCTGATGCACTCCGGTGTCTTGACCGTGTATGTGTTCCAGATCGCCTCATCACTCAGGATCACATTGTCTGCTTTTTGAAAGGCTTCCTCCAAACGCTGTATGGACAGATCAAAACGCTCCTTTGTCAGGGTTTCGTCCTCTACTCCGGCTGCATTTTTTACCTTTCCCACCAGAAAATGAGCATTTCTATTTGGTGATACCATCGGATATCTCCCCGGCATCTTCGGATAACAAAAGTTATTTTGTAATAATGCATTTTCATTCTGCACCAAAAATGACTGCAGGGAGCTCGTCCCTGTCTTCGGCATGCCAATGTGTAAATACAATATTTTCTGCTCTGTCATCGTCTCTTCTGCTCCTTTTTTGTTATCTTCCCCGGTATTCTACTAAAGGAACGTGAAATTTACATTAAAAAACTGTGGCAATTTTGTGCCGTTTTAATCATCACTACGCAGTGCATATCCGACTCCCCGGATCGTATGGATCAGCTTTTGTTCAAAACCTTCATCTATCTTTTTTCTTAAATATCTGATATATACATCAACAACATTAGAGGCACTCTCCCCGCGGTAATCCCATCCATTCATCTCAAGCTGCTCTCTGGTAAGAACAATATTCCGGTTGCGCATCATATACAAAAGCATGGAATATTCCTTGGGCGATAATTCTATCTGCCGGCCGGCTCTCTGCACTGTCTGGTCATTCACATTTATCTCCAGATCTCCACAACGGTATATATTTCCCCGCACACCGTCTTTTTTGCGCAAAAGCACACGGATCCTGGCCATAAGCTCCGAAAAATGTATAGGTTTTACCATATACTCGTCCGCACCGGCATCCAGACCCTGTACGATGTCTGCGACCTCTGCCTGTGCCGTCAGAAGCATCACAGGAATCTCTATATTTCCGTTTCTCATCTTTTTTAATACTTCTAAAGCACTGCCATCCGGAAGATTGACATCCATAAGAACCACATCATATTCGGCTAATTGAAGATAATCCAGTGCTGCATTTCCGGAATCACAGGAATCCACCATGCAATTCTGCCGCAAAAGCTTTTCACTGATCACAGTTTTTAATTCCTGATCATTCCCTACTGTTAATATGCGCACCGTTATTCCTCCTTTATCTGTCTGTTTTAGAAATATTTACCTTTAATATTTATTCTTTGTCTATGTCATTTTTATGGCATAAGCCGCCGAAATTTGTATGAATGAAAACCTCAATAACTACCATACTATTATTAGATTAAACTTAGATTAAAACGAGGCGGTACTCTATGGACGTATTTATTTCATCCTTCCGGCAGATGCTTTTTATGTTTTTATTTATGCTTTTTGGATATATGTTAAATAGAAAAAAACTGATTCCCGAAAATTCCGGTGCTGTTTTGTCAAAACTGGAAAATCTGCTATTTATGCCCTGTCTGGTGCTAAATACATTTATGAACCGATGCACTATAGAAAATCTTACTTCCAAAGCTTCTTTTATATTATACAGCATCCTTTTTCTGGCTATTGCCCTGCTCCTTGCAATTGTGCTTTCTCCGTTTTTTGCACAAAAAAAAGAGGAGTACGGAATTTACCGGTACTCCTTTGTGGTAGCAAATATTGCTTTTATGGGAAATGCTGTGGTCGAAGGGATCTTTGGCTCCGAGATCCTATTCGACTATCTCATATTCACTCTCCCGATCAATCTGTTTCTAAACAGCATAGGCATATCCTGGCTTATACCGGCTTCTGAAGGAATGAGTCCTCTCAAAAAATGGGGAAATCCCATAAATCTTGCCTCCCTCGCCGGAGTGATACTGGGTATCACTTCCTTTTCACTGCCTCGTCCACTCCCTGCTTTCATTTCTGCGGGAAGTGCATGCATGGCTCCCATTGCCATGCTCCTGACAGGCTTTATCATTGGACAGTACCCTCTCCGTCCCCTCATATCATCCGGAAGGGTACTGTTTACGGCTCTCTACCGCCTGCTTCTTTTGCCTTTTCTTTTTTTCCTGCTCGCAGGCCTGCTGCAGCTTGACTCCGATATCCGCCATGTCCTGATCTGTGCATACTCCATGCCTCTCGGACTAAATACCATTGTCATTCCTTCCGCATACGATAAGGATGCCTCCCTCGGAGCATCTATGGCTCTGATCTCAAATCTGCTGGCTCTGATCACCATTCCGTTGGTCTTCTATCTGTTTCTTCCTGCCGCCTGAATGTTTTGCCTCTGACAATCATATTACGAATTTTTCTCTTTGTTTTTGATAAAACGCATTTCCGCTTTCTGCTCCGCATATTGCTGTGCAACGATCTTTAATCCCTGCATCCGATGACATTCTGAGCACACGTTTCCAAAATCTATCGGTTTCCCGCAGATCTGGCAGTAGACACCGGAAATAGATTGTCCCACATCACCTTTGTACTGAATCCTTCCCTCGCGGATCCACCTTCTGACTTTGCTGATCGGAATATCAAAATGCTCTGCCACATCCATTTCCCGCACATCATTTTCTCTTATAAAATCCTTAACTTCTGAAAAAAGCTCTGCCTCCTGGCAGGACGGACATAGATCCTCCCCATAAATATCCGGCAGAAGCCTTCCACACCGTTTACAACGAAAATCTTCCTGATATTGTTCTGCTGACTGTACGATCATCAAAACTCCCCCTCTTTCATTCCTAATAATCATTTTATAGCAAACTATCTCATTCTGTAAAGAAATTTATTTGCTTCCTTTGTCTGCCATCCTTAATCCCTGTATATTTTGCATCACCTTATCCTTTCGATATTCCTGAGGTGTCTTTCCATATGCCTGTTTAAACACTCTCGTAAAATAACTGTTACTCTGAAATCCGGATTCATAGGCAACATCTGCAATACTCAGACCATTCCTGTCATTTTCCAGCAGACTGCAGGCATATTGAAGTCTCAAACGCATCAGATATTGATGCGGTGTCGTATGATATACCTCCGAGAACCGCCGCAAAAAGTGACGTTCCGATACATATGACATCTTTGCCAGCTCGGCAACACTGAAATTGTTTTTAAAATTCTTTTCCATACAACTGACCGAACGGGCAATCTGCATGGACGTTTTATCCTCTCCATCCCATCTTCGTTCACTACAGCATCTGGCCAGATAAATGACGAGCATTTGAAAATATGCCATTACCATTGTGTGCCTCCCCGGCCTGTCCGCATGATATTCTTCATGCATTGCCCTGATCATACGGCTGACCTCATCAAACTGTGTAAAGTCCAATTTTAGGAACTGCTGATATTTATCATTCTGAGATAAATAGGGTTCTATAATAAATAAATTATGATATCCCGGTATCTGTCCGAGATCATGATATTGATCCGCGAGTGCTGCCGGCTGAAACATGATATTACATATATGCAGATCATGCACATCCGTAAAGTTATGAGAAACACCCTCTTCAAAGACAAATACGTCCCCTCTTTTTATATAATAATCCTGATGATTCACTCTCTGCTTCGCCGTTCCATCCAAAACGATCAATAATTCATAAAAATCGGCATGATAATGCCATTTTTGATCCTCTCCGTGATGTCCGTATTGTATAAAAAACGGAAAAATCCCCTCCTGGGTAAAATAACGGAGATACATTGGTTCTGCTGTCGTAAAAGATCACCTCATCCCTTTTTCATTATATATCTAAACCCTTTCCGTGCTGCGGTAAATATGCCCCTGCAGGAATATGGCGGTTTTGTACAAATTATTGACATAAAAATAATATGCCCCACCACCCCCTCCATGCTATGATTATATCACAAATTCGCAACGCAAGGGAGCTTGTTCACTTGCGCACTTAAAAAGAAAGGAATGAGATCAATATGAAAAAGAAAATCCATTTTCTCCTTATGCTGACGGCATTATGTACCATAATCGCTGCCTTCAGTATAACAACATTGATACCGGCTATTTCTACAGCCTCTCAGAAAGTTCGTCTCAGCAGAACAAAAGTACAATTGACCCAGGGACAGACTTATAAGCTAAAGGTTAAGGGCATCAAAAAAGCAAAGCTCACATACCGCAGCTCTTCCCCTTCCATTGCCTCTGTTACCAAAAGCGGCAAGATCACAGCCAAAAAGAGGGGAACAGCAAAAATAACAGTAACGATCAAAAAAGGAAAGAAAAAATATAAAAGAACATGTCGTGTAACGGTGCGTCAGAAGAAGGCTTCCACAAGCACTTCCAAAGCTCCTGCCACGCAGAAGCCGTCATCTGTCCAGACTCCCGGCGCAGCTACCAATGCTCCGGTTTCCACAGCAGAAGCTCCTTCACTTATTCCGACAGTTTCTCCTGCAACCAATGCAGTAACACCTGTCGTTCCTACTGCCACTGCGGCACCAACCCGCACACCACGGCCACGTCCTTCTCTGCCGGTTGACTCTCCATCCTTTGCACCGGAGATCAAAAAAGTCGGAGAGAATAACCCGCTGATTCCAAACAGCTATACAGCGGATCCGGCTGTTATAGAATATAACGGTCGTTTATATGTATATATGTCAAATGATTCCCAGCATTATGAAAAGGGCGAACATAAAGAAACCAATTCCTATGAATATATCCAAAGTCTTCATATCATTTCTACCGATGATATGGTCAACTGGACAGATCATGGAACTTTCCAGATCGCCGCTGCAAATACAGATGACAAATTCGGAACCTGTCAATGGGCCGGCTGCTTCTGGGCTCCATGTGCCACATACAAGAAAATAAATGGTAAAGATCAGTTCTTTATCTATTTTACAAATGGCGGATATCAGATAGGCGTCATTCAGGCAGACTCACCGGTCGGTCCATTCCATGACCCGATCGACGGACCTTTTGTTGGACCATTTTCCGACAATACTACAAAGACCGGTGCTTTGGATCCGGCCGTTTTTACAGATGATGACGGTTCCTCTTATCTCTGCTACGGAGGCAGCAACGGAGGTGCACGTATTCGCAAATTAGCAGACAACATGACCTCCTTCAGCGGAAAGGAAGTCACCATTGATGCTCCTTATTTCTTTGAAGACAGCGGCATCAATAAGATCGGAGATACTTATTATTTCTCCTACTGCTCCGACTGGAAAACACGTAGTGACGAATACAGTGATCTGGGACTGTGCTCCATCGGTTATATGACATCGAAATCACCAACAGGACCATACACTTACCGGGGAGATGTTCTGGCCAACTGTGGCACCGTATTCAAACTCTCCGGAAATAACCATCATTCGATCATACAATTCCAGGGAAAATACTATATGTTCTATCACACCCGCGTGCTTGAGGACGCACTCGGATCCGACCTCGGTTTCCGCAGCTGCCATGTAAATGAACTTTTTGTCAATGAAGATGGTTCGCTCGTTCCTGTACAGCAGGATCTCGCTGGTGTGTCCCAAATAAAGGACTTTGATCCATATCAGATCAATTCCGGCACGACCTTCTCCAACTGTTCCGGCATGCTCTCCACCCGTTATCTCGAAGACGGAGCATATATGCAGGCAGTCAGCGATCCGGAAAATTATGAATATGCCTGGAGTCTTGTAAAGGGTGTCGAATTCGGAACAGAGTCTCCTGCTTCATTCACCGCACATTTCAAGATGGAAACCGGCAAAACCGCAAAGATCAGAATATATGAGGATTCTCTCCACAAACGTCTCATCGCAGAAGCAGAGATCAAAGGGGACAAAGACGGAAATGCCACTGTCAATACCCTTGTCGATGAGATACAGGGAAAACATGATATTTATTTTGCTTTCAAGGGAGATGTCCTCTCCTTCGAGAATTGGACATTTAATAAATAAGACAAAATGCCTATTTATTCTTCAGGACATAAGACATAAATGGGGATCATCTATGATTCCTTACTATATTGCAGGGACGTTTCTATACTTTGAGACATATTGTATTGAAACGTCCCTTTTACCGTTATATCATTCCTGGCATTTGCCGCAAAATTAATCTTGAGCTGATTGTCGCCCTCTATCTCCATCAGGGAATAAACAGCCTCACCATCTTTGTCAAAGGTGACGTCATCTGCCCCATATTTTTTAAACAGATCTATTAAAATTTTATTTCCATCCTTTGGTTTATAACATAACCGTCCTTGTTTCAGATCAAATAAGGAAAAGGTCCTTCCCTTCACACCATTATACGAAAGCACTGCAAATCTTTTTTCTTCTCCGTCTGTTTGAGCCCACTGCAGATCACAATAATAACCGTCTACCCCCGTCAGAGTCTTTGTCCCTCTCTGCTGATCCAGTCCTTTGGCATTGATCCGGATCTTTTGGATAGACAATCCTCCATTCTTCTCTGCTTTTACTGATACATCCATTACTTTTTTTCCGTTATCATCAAGGGAATAATTTTTAGGATTTTCTGTTTGTTCTGAAGCAGCCTTCTCTCTCCTTTTTTCAATATCATCATCTGTCATTTCCCGGGATTCATACATTTTTGCAGAAGCATCCCAGACATAATATTTCATTTTTTCTGCCTCTGAAATAGTGATCACCCCTCCGGCATCCTGTATATAGGAAAATTCCATACTGCCCTCCTGCAGCAAAGTAACCGTCGGCAATACGATCGCCGGACTGATAACCTCCATATCACGATCCTCTATATTAATAATGTAATATTCATATCCATCTCCCGACTTTTGACCAATGACCAGCTCCATATTTCCATCGCTGTTATAGTCTACTGTTTTCAGAGCAATATCCTTTCGGAAACTCTGCTCCTTCTGCCCGTTAAATACTTTTGAAAGCTCCAGTTTCGCCAAAAAACTGCCCTCCGTATCTTTCAGACGCAGCAGGCACTTTCCCCGATATCCCGTATCTTCCCGATACGTTCCTTTGTTTACGACCAGTTCCACGCTCACTGCACTTCCGCTTGCCGTTTGGACTTCACACTGAGAGATCGTTTTATTTACGATATCCTTCTGTACATTCTCCGCAAAAATCTTATCATTTTCTCCGTTTCCGGTCCTCCCCACAGACTGCAGGGACGAAAGACAAAAGCCCACAAGAAAAATCAGGAGGATCGCCAATCCTGCGGCAATATGTTTCCATACATTTCCTTTTTCATAATAAAGCAGTCTCTCCGCTCTGCGTGAAAGATTTTTTTCACAGCCTGTGATCAGAGAAACTATTATTTTCTCTTTCTTTTCACGCTGCATATTTGCAAGAACCTGGACACACTGCATCCGTCTGTCTATTCCTGACCGATATAAAAAATCCATATCACATGCCCTGTCAGCATCCTTTCTCATCAGATAATATGCCAGCCAGATGCCCGGATTCCACCAATGAATACAGCAGATCATAAATGCAATCACCCTTATCCGGTCATCCCGGCGATGCAGACGGCATTTCTGATAATCTGCTACGTCTTTCAGTTCCTTTGCCCTAAACCCCTCCGGCAGATAGATCCTTTTGCGAAAAATCCCCGTCCGAACAGGCACATCCAGCCATGATACCTGATAGATCTCATCATATAAATGCTTTGCACTATGCCGCAGTCTGCTTTTCAAACGATACTGTTTCCAAAAAGTGCCAAGTGCCATAATAACTGCCCCGGCAAGCCAGATGACCGTGCATGTCTTATATTCCCCGGATGCCGTCAGCTTTCCCATGAAAACATATCTCCAGCCTGTTAATAAACCGATATCCGGAGAAATGTCCAGTCCCAGAGACCGGAGCAGTGTATGAAATGCTCTGTTCCAGCCATCATAAATACAAACCGGACTACTCATCCCCACCGGACATACTGCCCTCAGAAAAACCACCATCCATAATGTCAAAGTGATCCGTCCTGACAGATGCCGAAAGAAAAGCCTTAATACAAGCACCGCCGGAAGCAGTACCAGAAACATACAACTCATAGAAAATGCCGTATAAAACAACGCATATAATAAATCCATAGCCAACCATTCCTCTACATAATGATACATAAACCTGCTCTCATTAAGAGCTGCCTTTACAGTATAAATATCATTTATGTAAAAATCAACTTTCCCACCGGGAAACAGGTGCAGATATTTGCTTTTTCCCATGATTCAGTTATAATGTAGCGAAGAGAAAGTTATAACTTATCATTTAGATCAAACGAAAGGATGGCATTATTTTATGAAAGATGGATTCATTAAAGTTGCAGCTGTCACCCCGGATATCGAAGTCGGGAATACCTCCTATAATACAGAACAGATCCTGCAGTGCATTGATAACGCAGCAAAGCAGGATGTAAAGCTTCTCGTTTTTCCGGAGCTTTGTCTTTCGGGCTACACCTGTAATGATCTCTTTCTGCAAAACATCCTTTTAAAAGGCTGCCTGACCGGGCTGGAACAAATACGCATGGCATCGGAAGCTGTGGACATGGTTATCATTGTCGGTCTGCCGTTTCTATTTCACGCACGGCTGTATAATACAGCCGCTGTCCTTCATCATGGTCAGCTCCTTGGGCTGGTTCCAAAGCAGCATATTCCGAATTATTCCGAATTTTATGAAGCCCGGCACTTCACGCCTGCTCCTGCACAAAATGACTACGTTGATATCCCTGCCTTAGGGGAACATAGCTGTCATATCCCATTTGGAGCAAAGCTGCTTTTTGCTGCGGATAATCTGCCGGAATTTGTCCTTGGCATTGATATCTGTGAGGATCTGTGGATGCCGATCCCGCCTTCCTGTTACCATGCGATGGCTTCTGCCACCGTGATCGCAAATCTGTCGGCCAGCGATGAAACCACCGGAAAGGAAATATACCGACGTGAGCTGGTAAGCAACCAGTCAGCCCGTCTGATCAGCGGATACATCTATGCCGATGCAGGCGAGGGAGAATCCTCTACGGACCTCGTCTTTGCCGGGCACAATCTGATTGCTGAAAACGGCAGTATCCTTGCACAATCAGAGCGTTTTCATAATGGTATGATCATTTCTGAGCTGGATCTGGAACGCCTTACCGGTGAACGACGCCGGATCGGCACATTTCATATAACCTCTCCGGCTCAGGCAGGATATGATGTCTGTCATTTCTCTTTTGCAGACCTGACAGAGACAACACTGACGCGTTTCTACTCCCGTACACCGTTTGTTCCTGATTCAAAGGCAGACCGTGACCGCAGATGCAACGAGATCTTCAATATACAGGCAATGGGCTTAAAGAAACGTCTGGCACATACACACTGTAAAAGTGCCGTACTTGGCATATCCGGTGGTCTTGACTCCACGCTGGCACTCCTTGTCACCGCACGCGCTTTTGATCTGTTGGGACTGGACCGCTCCGGCATAAAGGCGATCACCATGCCTTGCTTCGGCACGACAGACCGCACAATGAGAAACGCCTGTACCTTAACCAAAAAGCTTGGGGCATCCCTACAGGAAATCCCTATTCATGAAGCCGTCAACCTGCATTTTCGTGATATCGGCCATGATCCGGAGATCCACGATGTCACCTATGAGAACTCCCAGGCACGACAGCGTACCCTGATCCTGATGAACATTGCCAACCAATCCAATGGCATGGTGATCGGTACCGGGGATATGTCTGAACTGGCTCTTGGCTGGGCTACCTACAATGGCGATCATATGTCCATGTACGGTGTAAACTGCTCTATCCCGAAAATGCTTGTCCGCTATCTTGTACTCTATTATGCAGAGACGACAGAGGATGAACAGCTTCGTGCTGTTTTGCTGGATATTCTGGATACCCCGGTCAGCCCGGAGCTTCTCCCTCCAAAGGATGGCGAGATTTCCCAAAAAACCGAGGATCTGGTCGGGCCATACGAGCTGCATGACTTTTATTTATATTATATGATGCGTTTCGGTTACACACCATCCAAGATCTACCGGCTTGCCTGCTACACTTTCCGGGATGCTTACGACCGGGAAACTATTTATAAATGGCTGCGTACCTTCTATTGGAGATTTTTCTCCCAGCAGTTTAAACGTTCCTGTCTGCCGGACGGCCCAAAAGTCGGAAGCGTCGCTCTTTCCCCGCGGGGGGACTGGAGAATGCCAAGTGATGCGTCCGTTGCAATGTGGATGGCAGACTTAGACCGCATCAAGCCATAATAAATGATTTACTGCTTCTAAAATTAGCCAAAAACGCGAATTTGTTATAAAATCAAAGATACAAAATATAATTATATCATCATATAAATAAGGCCAAAAACGAGCATTGTCTGCTCAGAAATGAGGATGAACATGGATAAAATTATTGAAAATAACGTAAATGACATTGTCGATACCATATTAAGCGATTATGACCACGATCGCTCCATAGACAAAATGAAACTATTCACACAGCCGGACCGCTATGTGATCATCAAGATCATTGATAACCTCATGAAGATCATGTATCCGGGATATTTCCGGGATACCTCCCACAAAATATATATCATGGAAAACAGCACCCGCGTTTTGATCGAGGATACTTTATTCCGTCTGAATAAGCAGATCGAGCTGGCACTAAAATATTCCCCAGACTATGAAAATGCCGACGACTGCGAACTTCATGTAGAATCTCAACGCCTGACAGTCGCTTTTTTCCACGCACTTCCAAAAGTGCGTGCTCTTCTGGAAACAGACCTGCAGGCTGCTTTCGATGGTGATCCTGCCGCTTACTCAAAAGAAGAAGTTATCTTATCCTATCCGGGATTACAGGCTATTACCATCAACCGTCTTGCACATGAGCTTTTCTTATTAAATGTGCCATTGATTCCCCGTATCATGACAGAATATGCCCATAGTACTACCGGAATCGATATTCATCCCGGTGCCACCATCGGGGAATACTTCTTTATAGATCATGGAACCGGCATTGTCGTTGGAGAAACTACAACGATCGGAAAGAATGTAAAAATATATCAGGGAGTCACCCTGGGCGCTCTTTCCACCCGTGGCGGTCAAAAGCTGCAGGGCAAGAAACGTCATCCTACGATCGGAGATAATGTCACAATCTATGCCGGTGCTTCCATCCTCGGTGGAGACAGTATCATTGGTGAAAACTGTGTCATCGGAAGTAACGTATTTATCACAACCTCTATTCCGGCTGGCACAAAGGTAAATATCAAAAATCAGGAATTGAAATATCATCAGGGACATAAAACAGTTAATGAACCTGTCGATCCGGATGAAACCTGGTTTTATATTATCTAACGAAGACTTCCCATTTCCACAGCAGAAACATCCCATAATATGGCTTATGTCCGGTTGCATGCAATAGCATTTTGCCTTTCCAAGCACTTTTAAATTCGTGAGCTGTGACTAAAAAATATACGATAACACCATCACTTCTCTGTCAGATACAGATAATACTTTCCGCTTTTTTGTTTCACCTTTATTTCTGCTTTGATCTTTTCCCCTGTATCCTTATTTTCTTTTGTCACAGAGATGGATGGTGTTACTTTTCCTTTCGCTATATCCGCAACCCGAATGGAACATCCAATCTGTGTACCGGATACACAGGTAATCTCCCGTGCGGTATTTCCCTGCAATGTGACACGATTTTCTGCCGTATCCTCCTCAGCGATCAGATCCATAGATACCACGGAGGCTTTTAACCGATAGCGTACCGAATCATCTGTTTCCCCAAACTGTAATGTAAACTGTACACTCCTATCCTTCCCTGAGCCTGTAATATTGGTATCAAGGCGATATTTTTCTCCTTTTTTGAGCTGTTCTCCCTTTTTCTCTGTGTCTCTGACAGCATCCTGACTGTCTTTTGGAACATTCCTTCCACTCTCTTTTTTCACATCTTTATTTCCTAAGCTACTGTCCTGATCATCGAAATACTCGACTCCTTCCATGTCCACGCCCAGTCCGGATTCCATACACCAGATATCCAGATTCTCCTCTGATATGTCCTTTTTCTGATTGGACTCCCTTAAAGCAATTTTCTTTTCTGTCTTATCGATATTTTCTGTCTGCTTCTGTATAAATGCGTAGTCACCGCCATGCAGTATAACAATACATATGACTGCTGCCGCTGCCAGTGCACTGAAGATCTCTATCCGATGTCTCCGTTTCCTTTTCTGTCTCCCCACCTTTTCCCCAAAATCCAGAGCTTCACAGATCATCTGCTCCGGCAATTCTCCAATGGCATCCGCAATCTGCTCTGCCCTTTTATCTCCATCCTGTTTTTTCACAGATAAACCGCCTCCTTCTCCAGCCATCCCTTCAGATCCTTACGCATCCGGCTGAGTGTTGATCGCACAGTCCCCTCTTTCATTCCCAGTTTCTCTGCAATCTCCTTCGTCTGCATCATATAAAAATATCTCTGCAAAAAAACCGCCCGGTTTCTCTCCGACTGTCGGTTTAAAAATTCCGCAATGCTTGCCGACAATTCCTTAAGCTCAATCTGCTCTTCCACGGTCCTGCCATCGGAAACACATTCCTGCAATTCTTCCAGAGCAATATCCACACTGTTTCCCCCTCTTCGCTGTGCATGCATATGTCTGTACCTGTTTAAAGATAGATTTCTAACTATTTTTGCCAAAAATCCACGCAATACTGCCGGCCGTTTGGGCGGAATGACATTCCATGTCTGAAGCCATGTATCATTAACACATTCTCTGGCATCTTCTTCATCATGAACGATCCGATATGATATACTATGACAATAGTTATTATATTTATCAGATAATCCCTTAAGCCCCTGCTCTTTCCGCTCCCAGATCATCTGAACAATCTTTTCGTCTTCCATCCCCTTCTCCATATCGGTCCCCTTTCTGTATTATAATGTCAGGATCAAAAGATTCCCCGGCCGGTCATTGTACTTATAATTTCCGATCACTCGATCCGGCTCACAGTTCCGACAAACAATGGCACCCCCTGATCATCGGACAATATCATAATAAATGGCCGGTTACACTTCAATTTCATCTGTATGTCCGGAATCATCTCTCTTTCCATCATGTCAATCTCTGTATAGGATGCCACACTACAACCGTTTTCGTCAACTTTTACTGCTCCTGCCTGTCTTGCCGTGCTTACATAAAGATCCGGCATCGACATCTCTTTGCCATTCTTCTTCCAAGCCCGGCTAAAATCCGCTTTTTTCTCCTGAAACGCATCCTTGATCCCCATATCCTGCAGCATCGGCAAAAGATCCAGATCCGACTGAAATTGAAGCTTCGGCATAGACAGCTTAACAAGCCCCTGTTTCCACTTTGAACATTCCGGATCACACAGCTCTATCATTTCTTTTATACTCTCCGGACTGCTCACCTTATCATAGGACGCCCTTTTTCTTGGAAGCACCAGCGTCATCCGCGTATTCTTCATAGGAATGGATACTGCCTGAAAGCGTTTATTCTCCACGCACAAACCATTCAAAGATGTATTCATAAAATCACAAGTCACCTTGGCCAGCTTTTCCTCCTCTGTGGTATTTCCACAGGTGTAATAATCACGGCCATAAAACGTATCTTTGTGCGTATTCTTCCGGTCAAATACCGGTTCCTCCCATTCATCCTTAAAATTTACAGCAGACAGAAGCATCATAGCCATATCCGGTTCTGTTTTTATACCGGAAGAAATCTCCTTGCGAAGCTTCCCGCCCGTCTGATGGTCCAGCCACTTCTGTATCTTCTCATCAAAAACCGGATCCCCCATTGTGCCGGAGCCATATTTTGCATCATAGCTGCTTTTCAAAATATCCCTTACACTGTCAGAAAAATCATACCGGTCACTAAACCAGACGGAGTTTCCAAAAGAACAGGTTCCGGATGAAGTTTGGCTGTACAGCCACTGTACTGTCCGCCGGATCATAGTCTGCCTTCCATCCCCTTTTTCCTTTTTCTCCTCAGAAGAAACACACATATTGTTTTTTATCGATGTCTCTTCATCCAGACCACTCAGTCCATCCTGTAACTGCTGTCTCGTATCTCCATCCCCCATCTCCGCCAGCATCCCCAATGCCATATAAAGATTTACGGGAGAATACAATACAGCTGCCTGCTTCGGATTCTCTCCCCAGTTTCGCTGTAGAAATTTTGAAATGGATGTCTCACAGTACGACTTATACCGCCTCGTAAAATCAGATTCGATGATCTCATTTTCATCATTCACAGAAACACTCGTCCCGCTCCCCCCCTTTGAAGGATCCGCAGTCGTCGATTTCGCTTCTGTCTCCTTCAAATCTGCCGAATCCCTCTCTGCCTCCACTCCTCTCCCGGCAATAAAGTCCCCTGATGCCCTGCCGCATCCTGCCGTCCCGACCAGTGAAAATACCATGAGCAATGCAAATGCCCGCTTTCCTCTCCAATGCTTCATCTGAAAGTCCTCCTATCTCTTTTTTAATGATGCATTTTATGGAAGATAATAAATAAATTTCCTATACAAAAAAACGCATCTACCTATATAGACACGCTTTTTTATGAAATGCTGCATTATTTCTGCTCCGTTACAACAAAAATTTCAAAAAGTGCAGAAAATTTTTACCGGATTTTTTTCGGATCCTCTCCAAACGCCTTATATTCGTCGAAATCCAGCTTATTTTGCTTCACATATTCCTTCAAAAACGGAGACAAATCTACATCATTCATAGCCTGGTCAATCGCCTTAGTGTCCCTTCCAAACACACTTTCCAGATCCATCAGATGATAAGCACCATCTCTTGGCCGTACCACGCTTTCCACCTGATAGCCGTTCTTTGTTTTCTTCAGGTTTATAACGGCTACACTGCCTCCGCCATCTGACTCATACAGAGTTTTTTCAGAAACAACCAATCCATACCAGTAAAAAGCACCGATTACTTTTACCTTTTTGCCTTGTTTTTTCTCGCCCGTGATTTTGATAGCAGGAATCGCTACATCACACTGTCGGTCTTCCGCCTGTGGATAATGTTCCTTTCTCTTGTATACATACCCCTCGTACATAGATGGGTTTTCATAAAAACATTTTACGATAGCCGCTTCGATTGACTTTTCATCTTTTACTTTGTATCTCGGGTAATTTTTCTTTTCCCTGCCTGCAGTAGAAGCCTCCACTGCTAATTTCTCTTTTTCTATTTTACCTGTCTGGTGATCCTGCTTGAACACAAACACCTTATATTCACTCGCACCCACTTTTCTGTCTAAAACCAGACAGACATCTTTTTTCTTTCCCTTTTCTTCTACCTGAAGGGATTCTTCACTGTACATTTTTGTATCGAAAGTCCGGGATGGATTCTTAAACTGCTGCCAGGTTTCCTCATACTTTCCCTTCTGTGTTTCTTTTCTTTTCGTTTCCATAGACTGACTGGCTTCTTTTATTTCCACCGGCTCCAAAGATACCACCTGTGTGCTCTCTTCTTTACCTCCAGTTGTCAGATCATAGCAATAATAATTACCATATGGTTTTCCTTTTTTGCAGTTATACACATACAGTTTGTTTCCATCCACAATAAATTGTGTACTCAATGTTTCTGCATTAAAATAATTACTGTGGATCTTGGCCAGGTTGATAGTTGCCGCCACCTGTTGTTTCTGCCTGTTGTAGACCACAACACCAAAATTTCCGGCAAATAGGATCCTTTGATCTGTATATTCTAACAGCTTTGGCGCATATACCGTATCTACCATCACATGGTAATCCGTCATATTCTTCAAAATGCTCTGACTTTCTTTGTCCACATGCCAGAAACTTACCAGGGCTTCCACCAGTTGATTTCCACTAAGTCCATTAATTCCTCCCAACAATCCCGCAGCGATCAATACAGCTACAGCCGCTTTCACAATCTTACTTACCTTTCTTTTCTTCACCGTTTCCATATTTTCCTCTACCCTGGTCCAAACTTCTTTTGTAAGTTCTTCTGTCGGTTCTAATCCTCCAAAGGCCTGCTTCAACTCATCTTTTTTCATATTGGATCCCCCTCACTTTCTTCCAATATATTCTTTAATTTTTGCCTTGCCGCCGCCAGTCTGGATTGAATCGTACTTTCCTTTCTGACCATCAGATTGCTGATTTCTTTTACCGAATATTCTTCATAATAGTATAAATACAGCACTTCTCTGTACTTTTGCGGCAGTTTTTGAATTTGATCCAAAAGACTGTCCTCTTTTTCTGTTTCATCTGCCACTTGCTGCCGGTCCGGCTCATAAACATTCCTTTTCTTGTGCCAGCTGCTTTTCAGGACATCCAGACACCTATGCTTTGCTGCCCGGATGATCCATGCCTTTGCATGATCTTTATTCTTAAACTTTGGTTTCTTTTCCCACAATTTGAGAAAAAGATCCTGAAGAGCATCCTTTGCATCGCTCTCGTTTTTCAAATACAACATGCAAAGTCTGTATGCCATGGCACTGTGTTCCTCATACAACTCGTGAAAATATTCTTTTGTCCACTCACGCAATCTTTTGTTCCCCCTTTCCTTTGTTTTTCACTCTATATACGATTCAACTTTCCTTTCTATCCAAAAACGGAATCATTTTATTGACCGTTACAGCAAAAATTTAATTTCACCAATGAAACCATACGTCCTGCGGCACATTTGTAATGAGCCAGTCTGCTCCTGCCATGCACAGGGAGAATCCTATCAAAAGAAATAAAACAATGATCGCAGCAAAATCATATTTTCCTGCTTTGTCTGATGCCAGACAGGTATAAAATAATATTTCTATCCCCAGACCGATCAAGATCAACGGCCACAAATGAAAGATTAATTCATAGTTTAAAAATCCTCCGAAGATATGCACCAAAAACAGTACACCAAATATTATCAGACAGACTCCCATGGTAATTGTTCCAATCCTGCGTTCTCTCATTCCTTCTCTCTCCCTTCCAGATATTTTTCATCATCATCCCGCAGATCTGATTTTTTGCCAAGGATCATTTTAATACCAAGGCCAATGATCAGAAATGCGATCAACATCTGTGGAATATAACGGGTCAGGATCTGGCTGACCTCATAGGAAAGGTAAATGCCACATTGTGCCATAATCGCCACTACATCATTTCCCAGCAGATAAATTCCGAATAAGATCAAAAATACCGCTGCAAATTTTCTTCCTTTACCCGCAGATAATTTTGGCAGCTCCTGTACATTTTCCAGCAATACATAATGATCCTCCAATGCCACAAATTCCTCATCCGGCATGGAATTTTTGTTCATTGCGTCAAAAAATGCATAAAACCAGACAACGATCGCCAGCAAACCAAGCACCTCCACATACAGCCAGTTTGATACTACCATAACTCCGATAAACAGCAGCATCAGACTGACACCCTCCTTAAAAAATCCCAGATACATCTGGCCTGCTCCCGGAATACAAGATAGAATAAATGTCATAAATGGTCCTCTTTTTCGTTTCATAATGATCCTCCTAATTTCTCATATTTAAAATTTAATATCAAATACCTCTATTTCTTCTTTTTCAAAAACCAATTACTGATTTTCCGTTTACTTTCCTGCTGTTTTTTTTCTACAAACTTTTCTCTCTTCTCCTTCTGTTTCTGCTTTTCCTCCGCTAATTCCTGTTGATAAGCAAGCTTCCCGGAGTCTTGTTTTGATATGATCTTCTCCGGATCGCACTTAGAACCTGATGTATCCAAGCCGGAAATGATATGTGGCTGTGCCATTATCGGCAGCCCCCGGTCTCCCTGAAAATTCACTGTCACCATAATTCCCAGTGCCATACAGACTCCCAGTGCCACTCTGGTACAATACCGGTAATATTCCCTCTGCTTTTGCCTCCGGTCAGGGATCTTTGCTGCTTTTTCCAAAATCCCTGCTGTTACTCCCCTTGGCAGCGATATCATTTCCACCTCCGGGAGTCCTGCCGCCAGTCTGCCGGCACAGTATTCGCACTGTGCCGCATGCTGCAATAATTCCATTTCTTCTCCGGCAGTCAGCTGATGCTGATAATATTTCGTGATCTGCTGCTCTGTAATATGTGCCATAATGTGCCCCCTTTCATGGTCTGATGATCTTTGGCCTCAGTTTTTTCTGAAGCATTTTCTTTGCTCTTAAAACCTGTGTCTGTACTGTCTTTAGTTTGATCCCCTTGTGCTCTGCGATCTCCCGTGCGGTTTTGTCGCAGCAATAAAATTCATAGGCAATCTGCCCGTATGGAGGTTTCAGATCACGGCAAGCTCTCGCAAGCTCCTCCTTTACTTCCTCCTCCAGAAGTCTTTCCTCCGGTGATGAAACCGTCCCGGCCCTGCTTTCGAGCACCTCTGACTCCGAAGGCATTTCTTTATTCCCCTTTCGTTTCAAAAAGTCCAGACATTTATTCGTCGCAATCTTTGTCAAAAATGCTTTTTCATTCGTCCCATCAAAACGATCCAGAACCTTGTAATATGTAAGAAATGTTTCCTGTGTCGCATCCTGCGCCTCAAAATAATCACCCACCATACGATAGCAGATGGAAAAGATCAGCCTCTCGTATTTTTCCAAAGCCCTTTCCAGCTGCGCTGTCTGTATGGAATTGTCCGTCAAGTCTCATCACCTCCTTTCTCATCCCTCTCATTATATATAAACGAGAGAATTTGACAAAAACCTTCAGTTTTTTCAAAATTTTCAAAAAAATATTTTTGACATTTTCCATTCCTTATGTTAGTATAAAATCCGTTCTAAAACTTATGTGGATTTTTCTAAATGTATCTGGACACATTTACTTTTCGCCGCATGGCCATTTGGTCATGTGGCATTTTTTGTTCACAGAAAAATACCCGCACTGTTTTTTGATTTCACAGGAAAGGAAGAAAGATCATGACGAAAAACACTGATCAGACTTATATGAAAACACAGCCGGTCCTCCGGCTGCTGCTAACCATGGCACTTCCCATGGTCATTTCTATGCTTGTAAATTCTCTGTACAATATTGTGGACAGCTTTTTTGTGGCACGGATCAGCGAGGACGCTATGAAAGCTCTGGCACTGGTATTTCCAATGCAAAATCTCATCAATGCTGTTATGATCGGTTTTGGCGTCGGCATCAATGCCGTAATTTCCTTTTATCTGGGAGCCAATGATCAGAAAAAGGCAGATCAGGCAGCGACCCAGGGAGTCATCCTGAGTACCGTTCACGGCATTTTCTTAATGATCGTATGCCTGCTTACGATCCGGCCTTTTTTGAATATGTTTACATCAGACAAAACCACGGTCGAACTCGGTCTGCACTACTCCTGCATCGTGTTTGCTTTCTCCGTAATGTTTGCCTGGGAGCTGGTCTTTGAAAAGGTCTTTCAGGCAGTGGGACGCATGGCAGTTTCTATGATCTGTATGATGATCGGCTGCATTGTAAATATCATTCTCGATCCTATCCTTATATTCGGACTTGGTCCATTTCCGCGTCTTGAGATTGAAGGGGCTGCCATCGCCACAGGTCTCGGCCAGACTATCAGTGCATTATCCTATGTAATCATTTATTTCTGCCGCCCTCTGTCTGTCCGTATCCGTAAAGACTGCGTACGCCCGGACAGGCAGATCTGCCATAAACTGTATTCCATCGGCATCCCTGCAGCTCTCAATCTGGCTCTGCCATCGCTTCTGATCTCCTCTTTAAATGTGATCCTCACTGCGTATTCCCTGACCTATGTCTTTATCCTTGGTGTATATTATAAACTGCAGACATTTCTTTATCTGACTGCCAATGGTGTGATACAGGGGATGAGACCACTCTTGAGTTATAATTATGGTGCCGGAGAATACAAAAGGGTACGCAGCATTTTCAAAAACGCCTGGTTCATTGTCTGCCTGATCATGTTGGGTGGCATGCTTTTGTGCCTGACGATTCCGGAACAGCTCATGGGACTTTTTACAAAGAATCCGTCTACACTGCGTTCCGGTGCTCTGGCTCTCCGGATCATCAGTGCGGGATTTGTCACCTCCTCAATCTCTGTCACAGCCTCGGGTGCCTTTGAAGCACTTGGCCGGGGTATATCTTCCCTGATCATCTCTCTGTGCCGCTACGCAGTCCTGATCACTCCTATCGCTTTCGCAGCAAGCCGTTTTCTCGGTGCCACGGGAGTATGGCATGCTTTCTGGATCGCGGAGGCACTCACTGCTGTCCTATCCGCATTTCTTTTCCATAAAAAAGTGCAAAACCAGTGAGCGTTTTGCACTCTGGCTTTCCTCTACGCTACGAGCATTTTCCTATATACTAAAATAAGGCAGATGGAGTAATTCCATCCGCCTTTCTAATTATAACAGGCTGTTTCACTGCCCATAATACGCATTTGCTCCGTGTTTCCGATAGAAATGTTTATCACGGATGCTGTTCGGTGCCGGCTGCACCTTCGGATTGATCAGCTCCGTTTTCGTTGCCATCTTTGCGACTTCTTCCAGTACTACCGCATTGTGTACTGCCTCTGCCGCATCCTTGCCCCAGGTAAACGGTCCATGGTTTTTGCAGAGAACCCCCGGTGTATGCATAGGATTGAGCCCGCGCTCTTCAAATGTCTCTATGATCACCAGACCTGTATTCTTCTCATAAGCTGTATCGATCTCCTCCGGTGTCAGACTTCTGGCACATGGGATCTCTCCAAAGAAGTAGTCTGCATGTGTCGTTCCATACAATGGAATAGAACGTCCTGCCTGCGCCCAGGAGGTTGCCTCCGGTGAATGGGTATGTACCACACCGCCGATCTCCGGATACTTCTTATAAAGCTCCAGATGCGTCGGTGTATCAGAGGATGGCTTATACTTTCCCTCGATCCGGTTTCCGCCCAGATCCATCACTACCATGTCCTCCGGTTTCAGCTTATCATAATCAACTCCGCTTGGCTTGATCACAAAGTAACCGCTCTCTCTGTCAATACCACTGACATTCCCCCAGGTGTATGTGATCAATCCACGCTTCGGAAGCTCCATATTTGCCTCGTATACCTGCTGTTTTAACTCATCTAACATATCTGTCCCTCTTTCCTGATAATTCTTTTATATATTTTCCACTGCCGCACGTTCAATAGCAAGGCCTCTGTTGTAACGCACCAGAAAATCATCAAAGCCCTGCACATCCGCTGCATCCGGTTCCAGTGTTGTCCCGGTCTGTCCGGCAAATACCTCCTGATCCAGATAATCTGCCAGATCCTTTCCCTGTCCTTTTATCAGATACTGTGCCAGTACGGCAATCCCCCAGGCACCGCCCTCACCGGCCGTATCCATGACAGACACCGGTGTATTCATGGCTGCTGCCATAATCTTTTGTCCTGCCACCGGCACGGCAAAAAAACCACCGTGTCCATATATCTTATCTACCGGCACATTCTCCTCCTTAAGCAGGATGTCCAGCCCATTTTTCAGAGCCCCCAGTGCCGTAAAAAGATGAACTCTCATAAAATTAGCGAGACTGACTTTGTCATTGGCATGACGCACAAACAATGGCCGTCCTTCATCAAATCCCGTAATGCTCTCTCCGGAGAAATAATTATAAGAAAGCAGTCCGCCACAATCCGGCTCTCCCTCCAGTGCCTTTGTAAAAAGCATACGGTACAGCTCTCCCTTATCAACCCTGATCCCCATGTTTTCTGCAAACTCTCCAAACAGATCTACCCAGGTATTGATATCCGAAGTGCAGTTATTGCAATGTACCATTGCCACCGGATCACCTGCCGGGGTAGTGACCAGATCGATCTCTGTATGGAGCTTCTCAAGCTCCTTTTCCATAACGATCATCGCAAAGACAGACGTCCCTGCCGAAACATTTCCGGTACGCACCTTGACACTGTTCGTGGCAACCATTCCCGTTCCCGCATCTCCCTCCGGCGGACACATCGGCACGCCGGCTTCCAGATTACCGGAAGGATCCAGCAGCCTTGCACCCTCTTCGGTCAGCACTCCTGCCTTCGCCCCTGCAGTCAGGGATTTCGGAAGGATCTCTTTCAGAGTCCATGGGAAATGATATTCCTCGATCATTTTGTCAAATCGGGCAAGCTTTTCCCGATCGTAGTCCTTTGTGCCACAGTCAATCGGAAACATACCGGATGCATCCCCTACTCCCAGTACCTTCTCTCCGGTCAGCTGCCAATGAATATAGCCGGCAAGTGTTGTAAAAAATGTGATATCTTTTACATGCTCTTCTTTCTTTAATACCGCCTGATACAAATGAGATATGCTGTATCTCTCCGGTACATTCAACTGAAACGCCTGCGTCAGCTTTGCGGCTGCCTCTTCTGTCATCGTATTGCGCCATGTCCGGAATGGAACAAGCAATTCATCCTCCGCATTAAATGCCATATAACCATGCATCATCGCACTGATCCCCATTGATGCCAGTTTTTTCAGTGGCACACCATATTGCTTCTGCACCTTCTCTGCCAATGCCTTATAGCACTCCTGCAGTCCTGTATGTATCGCATCCAGGCTGTATGTCCAGACACCATCTGCCAGCTGGTTCTCCCACTGATAGGATCCTACAGCCAGAGTTTCACAATTCTCATCCACAAGAACCGCCTTGATCCTTGTTGACCCAAACTCTATACCAAGTGCTGCCTTTCCATTTACAATACTTTCTTTTCCATTCATAGCAATATCTCCTCCGCATTGTCTATAATTCTACGATAAATATGATCGTCTCATTCGAGCTTTCACAGGAAATCTCCCCCCCATGCAGCTCCACGATCTGCTTGGCAATAGCAAGCCCCAGACCGGTGCCTCCTGTCTGGGAATCTCTGGAACTATCCAGCCGGAAAAACTGTTCAAAAAGATAGCTCAGCTTCTCTGCCGGGATAGTCTGTCCATGATTTTGGACAATAAGCCTCATTCCCTTTTCTCCGTTTTTGTCCAGATAAATATGGATCTTGCTATCCGGATAACCATAATTTATCGCATTTTTCAGCAGATTATCAAAAACCCGCTGCATTTTCTCTATATCACAGTATACCATAATCTCCGGTTCTGTTTCCAGTTCATAATCCATGCCCTTCTCTGCCAAAAGAGGTTTAAATTCGTACATGATCTGCTCCACCATCATAGACATATTGACCATGCTGCAGTTCAGGCTCATATGTGCAAAATTCATCCGGGTCAATTCAAAAAACTCATTTACCAGATCCTCCAGACGGCCAGCCTTGTTCCATGCAATATCAAGATACTTCTGACGAAGCTCCTGAGATATCTCCGGTTCATCCTTTAACAAAGTAAGATAACCGATCACAGAAGTCAGCGGTGTCTTCAGATCATGTGCCATGTATATGATCATGTCGTTTTTACGCTGCTCTATATCCTTTGCCTCCTGCTGGCTGGCACGGATCCCGATCATGATCTGGTTCAATTTGCGCTCCACCTCCTGCAGGGATGCCGGAAGCGTCACACTGTTGATCCGGTTCGCATACAGATCATCCACCGCTTTCGTTACCAGCTCCAGCATACGTGCCATCTGATAGAAATGGACACAGGTAATGGCGACACATCCGACCAGAAGTACACATAAAAAAGCAGGAACCACATTGACATGGAGCCAATGCACCAATGGATAAAGCTCATCCCACGGATACCATATCTGGCTTCCGCACCAACGGTAAGCAATCCCGACAAGTGCCAGTACCGTTACAATATATACGAGCATATGTACAAGATATCCTTTTACCAGCTGCCTGGCAACCTGCTGACGAACTTCACATTCCATAAATAATAACCGTGCCTTTCCGTATTTTACCGATACACCGAATGATCAGCGACTGATATGTCTGTACTATATTAGCGGTCCATCTTATAACCCACACCCCAGACTGTCTTGATAAACTTCGGTGCTCTTGCATTCTCATGAAGCTTCTCCCGTATCCGGGCAATATGCGCCATGACTGTATTATTGCTATTGAGATATTTCTCCCCCCAGACTGCCTCAAAAAGCTCCTCTGCCGATACCACCTTTCCCAGATGGCGGCAGAGATATACCAAAATATCATATTCGATCGGCGGCAGATCGATCTTTTCTCCATAAAGATAACAGGTATGCATATTCGGTGTCAGCTCCAGCCCCCGTATATTATATGTTTCCTCATCCTCCTGTCCTGTCATGGATGGATTATAGGTCTGGGATCTGCGAAGCTGTCCCTTGACTCTCGCCACGACCTCCAGTGGATTAAACGGCTTTGTAATATAATCATCCGCCCCCACGGTAAGACCGGTGATCTTATCCACATCCTCCACCTTTGCAGTAAGCATGATGATTGGGAAATACCAGTTTTCCCTGATCATCCGGCACAGCTGAAAACCATCAATATCCGGCAGCATCACGTCAAGGATCGCCAGCGATATCTCATTCTCCCGAATACACTCCATCACGCCCTCTGCCCGATAAAATTTAAATACCTGATATCCCTCATTGGTCAGATATACTTCCAGAAGATCTGCGATCTCCTGCTCATCGTCCAGTACTATAATATTCTGCATACTTTTCTCCATTCCCCCGTCTTTATGACGATCCCGGTAAGCCGGTAAGATTAAAATTTTGCTTTGTAATCAGATTATACTATTTCTTCACAAAAACTGCCACTATTAAAATCATAAGTTTTCATTACGAAGTGCCTCCAGTGTATTATCCCTGCGGATCTTATTCATGGCATAGATCATCGTAATAAATACGACCACAAATACACTGACGGTGGAAATGATCATTCCCTGCCACGGGAACAGATATGTCTGCTCCATTCCGCTTCCTACAGCCTTGTACATCAGATAGCTTAACCCTGCGGAAACCGGCAGACCATAGGCAAGCCCCTTAAAACCGTACAGCATACATTCGTAATTCATCATCCTGCGAAATCCCTTCTGCGTCATTCCTACTGACTTAAGCATGGCAAATTCCTGTCTGCGCAGCAGAATATTCGTAGAGATCGTATTAAATACATTCGCTACCGAAATCAGAGAGATCAAAATGATAAAACCATACGAAAAGACATCGATCACAATGATCATCGCCTGATTTGAATCCCTGTTGGCTGCCCTGTCCATGATCGAGCTTACTGCTTCACCGTCAGACAGCTGATTCTCAAAATAGTTTGAAAGATCCGTGCAGGCCTTTTCATGCTGCTCTGCCATTATCGTAAAATGTGTATAGCCGGTAGGACTATCCAGGCCGGCTAATGCTCCGGTCTTTACGGAAGCATATGGCAAAAGTACTGTGACCTGCTCATTCCACCGGGAATTTCCAATCCCTGCCGGAGGTGCATCCTTCATTCTTTTTGCAATATGAACTTTATACAAAGCGGCAGCCTCATCCTTCGCGATCTTCTTCTCTTTGTCACTATCATCCTTCATATAAACACAGTTTCCGTCCTCCGGATTGCTATAATAATATCCCTTGATATATTTTGGCAGGAGAAGCTGTGCATCTATGCCACTCTTCCTTAACATATCCATAGATGTGATCTTTTCATCGGAATACATTGAAAATCCGTCCCAGACCAGAGCATTCAGAGAATTTTTGTCCATATAATAGGGCACAGACAGGCCTTTTTTCTCCAAATAGCTTTTATATGCTTTATCATCCAATAATTCCAGCTGTACAGAAATCGTGACTGTTTTTTTCTTTCTGTCGATCCTCACCGGATTAATCCCTTCCAGATACTCCAGATATTCCCTGCTGACGTATTCCTGCGGGATCTCCATCTCATAATAGCCTTCTTTCCGATAGCTTACACTGTCTATAGAGCCAAACCCGCACATATCTCCGGCAATTTTTTCATCCTTCCGAGCATTGTCCTTTTTATTGGTCACATAACAGCTGACATCATATTCCTCTTCTGCTCCCAGACCACCTGTTGACATCTTCATATATCCGCTAAAGCTCGTTGCGCTCACAAATAATACAATACTTATAAATAAAGAGAATACTGTTGTCCTGTATTTTTTTCGATTACGCTTAAAATTCTTTCCTGCCAGCATGCCCGAAAATCCAAACAGCCTGTAGACCAAACCGGATGTCCTCACTTTTTCTGCCCGGATCCTGATATCTCCACTCTGCCGTATCGCCCGGATCGCCGGAATACGCACTGCCCTCGCTGCCGGTATCATTGCTGAGATCAATACGGTGACAAAGCTTACAACCACAGCGATCAATATCGCCTGCCAGGTCACTACCAGATGCAGGGAAACCGTCTCACCATCCGCCCACAGCTTATTTACCAAACCGGAAATCCCATGCAGCGTAATGCCGATTCCTCCCAGTCCTGCAACAATCCCCAGAGGAATTCCCGCCACACATAAAACACACGCCTCAAAAACCACACTATGTCTGATCTGCTTCCTGGTCGCTCCAATGGACTTTAAAAGTCCCATCTGCTTGGTACGCTCCCCCAGTGAAATCGAAAAAGCACTATATATAAGTGATATCGCTCCTATCATAATGATCACGATCAATATCGCTCCCATCGAGTACAATACCTGATTATACCTGTCATTCGTGCTATTGCCCTCAAAACGCAAAAGGTCCTCATGGGTCGTATATGCCCCTGTTTTTGCATATTTTCCCATGATCTCATGGCTTTTGCCCGGCTGATGAAATTTGAGAAATGCATCATAGGAAATCGGTTTGTCGTTCCCTTTCCTGGTAAATGCCGTATACCCTGCAGCCGAGTAGTCCTCCAGGACCGGGCGGTCACAGATCCCTACTACAGTGTATGTTTTTTGGTACTCTTCTTTCCAGGTCTCCCCATCCTGATAAGGATCATTTACCGTCAGCTCTGTGGTATCCTCTCCCTTTCGCAGAGCATAATATCTCCTGCCTATTCCCAGTTTCAATACATCGCCTATCTTAAATTTCATCCCACCATTATATTCCAGATGCCTTGAAAGCACGATCTCCGTAGAATTCTTCGGCATACGCCCCTTTACAAGTGTGACCGGACTGTAGGAGGTAAATGTATCATCAATGGCCTCCACCATGATATATGGCTTGTCCTGATTCTGGCTGTCTTTCACCCGTGCATACCCCAGATTTTCCATCTCCGTCAATGACTTTACACGTTTGTCCGAGGAAATATTGTCTATGCATTTCTTATCGGTCCCCATCATGCGCCCTTCCCACGCACCATCTCTGACTATCTCCATATTCATGAGATAATGTTGAAAGCTTACGATAATCGAAGTGACAGAAGTAAACATTGCTACCGAAAGAGCGATCCCCACGATCGTAACGAATGTCCTGATCTTATTTTTTTGTAATGTCCGTAATGTAAAACGATTAAAAATATTCATGACCGGATCACCTCATCTCTCGTGATCCTGCCATCCTCAATAGCGATAATGCGGTCTGCCTGCAAAGCGATACTCTCATCATGCGTGATCATGATCAATGTCTGATCATATTTTTTATTTGATTCCTTGAGAAACTCCATGATCTCATGGCTATTGCGGCTGTCCAGATTTCCGGTAGGCTCATCTGCCAGCACCACGGCCGGTGCATTCATCAATGCTCTGCCAATAGACACTCTCTGCTGCTGTCCGCCGGAAAGCTGATTCGGCAGATGCTTCTCTCTCCCCTCCAGTCTCAGGGTATGTATCATCTCCTGCAGCCGCTTTTCATTGATCTTACGTCCATCCATCAGGATCGGCAATGTAATATTCTCCCTGACATTCAATACCGGGATCAGATTATAAAACTGATAAATAAGACCTACCTGACGACGTCGAAATATCGCCAGCTCCTCCTCATTCTGGGAAAAAACATCCTGACCATCCATGTATACTTTTCCTGCTGTCGGAATGTCCACCGCACCAAGAATATGCAAAAGGGTCGATTTCCCCGAACCGGATGGCCCTATGATTGCAGTAAACTCCCCCTTCTCCACGGAAAAAGACACATCATCCAATGCATGGACCGCATTTTCCCCCTCACCATATATCTTTTTCAAATGCTCTACGCGCAAAATCTCCATAACTTTCTCATTCCTTTCTGAGTTGTATTAACTTTCCCTGCACTCAATAATATAGAGGAATGAGATGACAGGGCCGTGACTTTATTGTGACAGTTCTGTCACTTAAACTACTGTCTTATAAAATCGTATCGTAAAAACTGCCCCACATTCTGTCCCGTTTTTGACCTGTATCGTACCATTCTGCCCGGTAATGATCTTTTGTGCAAGAGACAGGCCGATCCCTACACTCTCTGTACTGTTATGCTTTCCCCGATAAAACCGTTCAAACAAATGCGGCAGATCCTCCGGGGCAATTCCCTCTCCCTCATCCCGGATCACTATTTCCGTATAAAGCGGATTTTGTGCTGCTTTCAGATGGATCGTTGTGCCCGCCTGCGAATGTTCCATGCAGTTTTTCAGTATATTTCCCACCGCCTCCACGCTCCAGGACAGATCCCCCCGAAAACTGCTTCCCGGTTCTATCTCACATTTCCAGTGGATATCCCGCAGATCCATAGAGACCGCTACTAATTGATACGCTTGTCCCACCAGATCTTCCACCGGCACCATCTCCTCCTTCATTCCGGAGGTTCCGGCATCCAGACGGGACATTTTGAGAAGTGCATAGACAAGCCAGTCTATCCTCCCAAGCAGTGTGATAATGTCTCTGGCAATCTCTCTGCGTCGTTCCGGGCTGACCTGCTCCTCCTGCAAAAAACGTGCCAAAAGCTGCAGGGATGTCAGCGGTGTCTTGAGCTGATGGGATATGTCAGCAAGTGCATCTGCCAGAAATATCTTGTCCTCCTGCAGACTTCCTGCCTGCTCCCGCATACGACGCACCATTTTGTTCAATTGTGTGTGAAGTATTGCAAGCTCTCCCTCCTGACAGTCCTGCAAAAGGCTCTCACCATCATCATGCAGTATGCTGTCCAATTTTTCGGATATATTTGCAAGCTTGTCATAGCGTTTCCGGATAAACAATAAATGCAGCAGCAAAGCAACGGCTCCGGCCATGAGCACCGCAGCCGCTCCCCGGCGGCCAATCCCCATAAATGCCGCCACTGTACCTGCCAGATAAATAAATATATAAATCAGTATCTCCTGCCGGATCTCCGGATTTCTAAATAGTTTCATAATGATCATCCATTTCTTTTTGTTCCGCCCACAGCCTTTGGAGTCCGGACACGATATGTATTCCGGATACGATATTGTATTCCGGACACGATATGTATCTCAGGCACGATATCCTATCCCCCGGACAGTGCGGATCAGCATCGGCTCCTGCGGATTATCTTCAATCTTCTGCCGGAGTCTTTTTATATAAACCGTCAGCGTATTGTCATTAACATACTCCCCTGCCGCATCCCATATCTCCTCCAGCAGCTTATTTCTCGTCAATACGATCCCCTTATTATTGATAAATACAAGCAGCAGACGGTACTCCAATGCGGACAGAATGATCTCCTGTCCGTTTTTTGTCACAGTGCCTCCCAGCGTATCCACCCGCACATCGCCCAGTTCCAGTACAGACTGTGTCCGTCCGCAGCGACGAAGGACCCCTTTCATACGGGATATAAGCTCTCTCGGCCGAAACGGCTTACTGATATAATCATCCGCTCCCATATCCAGTCCTGTCACTGTGCTGTATTCATCACCGGATGCCGTCAGAAATATCACCGGTATCTCTGTATTCGCCTTGATCGCAGCACACACGGCAAATCCATTGCCATCCTCCAGAGACACATCCAATAGCACCAGATCTATTTTAGCTCCCTGCTCCTCGATCTGCCTCAGAGCATCCCTTTGACCGGAGACAGCCCTTACGGCAAATCCCTCCTCCTGAAGGAAAAGACTGAGATTCTTCACTATTTCCTTATCATCTTCTACCAGCAAAATATTTGTCATGATCCGAATCAATTCTCCATTTCAATATAATGTGCATATATCCCGTTCTGTGCCAGAAGCTCTTCATGAGTGCCTCTCTCCGTAATCCCCGTATCTGCCACCACCAATATCTCATCCGCATTGCGTATCGTTGACAGACGGTGTGCGATCGTGATCGTTGTCCTGTTTTTGGCAAGCTCCTCCAGACTGTGCTGGATCCACCGCTCGCTCTCATTATCAAGGGCACTGGTTGCCTCATCCAATATCAGGATCGGCGGATTCTTTAAGAATACCCTTGCAATAGAAATACGCTGCTTCTGTCCTCCCGATAAACGAGTTCCTCTCTCTCCTACATAGCTGTCATATCCATCCGGCAGTGACATGATAAAATCATGGATATTCGCCTTTTTTGCTGCATCCATGATCTCTTCCATAGATGCCCCCGGCTTGCCATATGCGATATTCTCCCTGATCGTTCCACAGAACAAATATACATCCTGCTGCACAAGTCCGATCTGATTTCGGAGACTTTCCAGCGTCAGATGCCTGATATCCTTTCCATCGATCAATATCCGGCCACCGGTGACATTATAAAATCTCGGAAGCAGGGAACAGATCGTCGTTTTGCCGCTGCCGGAAGGCCCCACCAGTGCCACCGATTTCCCGGCCTCGATCCGAAAAGTCACATCTGACAGCACCAGCGTATCATCATCACTATAATGAAAGGACACATCTTCATAATCCACATTTCCCTTCACATTTTCCAGTGGCTGTGCATCCTCTGCATCGACAATATCCGGTTCTGTCTCTATAACGGCCAGAAAACGTCTGAATCCCGACAATCCCTTCTGCATCATCTCCGTAAGCTCGACCAGTATCTGGATCGGACTGATAAATATCCCGATGTATAATGCATACATAGCCAGATCCGCCACTTCCATCTGCCCCTTGGCGATCAGCCAGCCGCCAAAAACGAGTGTCACCAGATACATTAATCCCTGAAAAAACAGATTGCCGCTCATAAAGGATCCCATACAGCGGTAATTATCATTCTTGGAACGCAGAAAATTCTCATTACTTCGTTTAAACTTCTCTCTCTCGACACCCTCATTGGCAAAGGACTGAACTACCCGTATCCCTGCCAGCGTATCCTGCAGACTGGAATTGATCTCTCCGATCTTTTGACGATTGTCCATAAAGGTCGCCTGCATCCTCCGGTTCTGGCTGTACGAAAAAATGATCATAAAAAACACAAGTACCAAAAGTGGTACAGCAAGTCTCCAATTGATCAAAAACAAAAATACAAAAGAACCGATAATCTTTATCAACGATATAAATAAATTTTCCGGACCATGATGTGCCATTTCTGAAATATCAAACAGATCCGATACCAGCTTGCTCATCATCTGTCCCGAATTATTCTGATCATAATAAGAAAACGAAAGCTTCTGGTAATGATCAAACAGCTGCTGTCTCATGTCCCGCTCCATGTCAGCTCCCATCATATGCCCCTGATAACTGACATAATATTTGCAAAGACCCTGAACAATGTACATGATCAGCATCGCAATGCCTATCGGCACCAGTGCCTTTACTATCGCGGAAGGTTCTCCGGCAAACACCGTCCGCGTCATCGTCCGCAGTATCTGAGGGTATGCCAGATCGATCAGACTGATGGCTGCCGCGCAGACCAGATCAATAAAAAATACCGCTTTATATGGTGAGTAATATGGTATAAACTTCTTTAATGTATGCACGTTTAATCACTCCTTTTTATACACTTTCCTTCTATAACATCATAATATTATGCAAAGCAGGCATTTTTGTCAATTTTATTGTCTAAGACTTCCCCCACCAATAACAGGAAGCAACCCATAATATGTCTTATGTCCGGTTGCATGCAATAGCATTTTGCCTTTCCAAGCACTTTTAAATCCGTGAGCTGTGACTTAAAAATTGTCTTGTCACTTACGGATTTTGAAAAGACGAATTGCTTTGCTGCTTTGATGTTTGATAAACGCATCCTCCCGCATTTACCCCAAGGTGGGAATCAGGGGTTTCGAGAGGCACTTGCACCCGCCGGTACTTACGCCCCAAGTCTTACAAACAGATGTTTGATCAATTTTCACTTGGGGCGTTATGTACCGTTGCGTGGTGCATCGTAGCGGGAGCGTGCCGTCCGAAACAACTGAGCCCACCTATGGGGTTCAGGCGTACAGATGCGTGTTCATCAAAGCATTGCAAAGCAAAGTCTTTTCAAAAATCCTACTGATCTGCGTCAATTTTTAAGTCACAGCTCACGGATCAATTTGTTTTCCGAGGGCAAAATGCTTATTTACTCTTCAGGACATAAGACATATTATGGGTTGCTTCAATTTTTTTGGTGCGGGAAGTCTTGTTAAGTCATTTAAAATTCATTAAAAACAGTCATTCGACCGGGTGTGGTCAAATGACTGCTTCTCCCAATATATTTATGCAATGACGATATATGCGTGACCGCCTACGACATTCTATTCACCGTCTTGTACTTATAGAGCATCTCAGCATGATTCTGCTCCTCTACCTGAATATCTGCCAGCAGCTTGCGTACTCCCGGCTCGCCAAATACAAATACATCCGTATTATATTCTGATGACACCAGCTTTTCCGTCCCGATACAGTCCGTTGCCAGAAAGCTGTCGTCTGTTTTGTCCTGAGAGTTATCATCGGACATATAGGTCGCTTTCGGTGCATAATCCCTGCCTGCACTGTCATTGCAGTCACACTCGGGTACTGTCCCGTTCAATACCTGTCCGAGAGACTCATAATGCTTCTGTTCCTCTTTCTGAAGCGTCTGAAACAAATTCTTTAACTCCGGATCCTTTGCCTGTGTACTATATTTTTCATACTTCTGTGCACATACCTTTTCCTGTGACCTGAGATCTTTCAGGGCTGCTGTTTCCTTTTCTGTCAATACCATATTTTCCTTCCTTTCCAAGTATGTTGATAAAGCCGTAACACATCATTACCATACTCTGTTTCCTTATTTTTCCTTATGACATTGATAGTATCTGCGAAATGTTCAAAAATATTCAAAAATATGGGGAATAAATCAAAATATGATCGGAGCCTGGTGGTTTATCCTGCAATTTGACTTTATACCCGTATTATCATAAACTAATAGAATGATCAGACAAGAGAAGTGCCGGAAATCACCGGTAAACTCAAAATATATTTGCCTCCGTAAAGGCGGCAGAATGGAGATTTATTATGCGATTACGAAATATTCCGGGCTCTCAGGAACGGATACTTGAAAATAAATATACGATACAGACAGATGGCACAGACGGAACCGATTATAAGGGGAAATGGGCATCCGATCATTTCCACAATGACCACCCGGTCCATATAGAGGTAGGCATGGGAAAAGGAAAATTCATTCTGGAAATGGCACGTCAGAATCCGGATATTAATTATATAGGCATCGAGAAATATTCCAGTGTACTGGTGCGGGCATTGGACCACCGGGAGGAGCTTGAGAGTGATAATCTCCTGTTTCTCCGTATGGACGCGGAGGACATTGACCGGTATTTCGCACCGGGGGAGGTAGAAAAGATCTATCTGAATTTTTCTGACCCGTGGCCAAAGGACCGCCATGCCAAACGCCGCCTGACTTCACGCCAGTTTCTCGAAAGGTATGACCGCTTTTTGGCATCGGATGGTTTTATCCAGTTTAAGACGGATAACCGTCCCCTCTTTGATTTTTCCCTGGAGGAGATCCGGGATACCGGATGGATCCTCGACGAATGCAGCTTTGATCTCCACGCGGACGGTCCGGCTCCAAATAATGTCATGACGGAATATGAGGAAAAATTTTACAAAAAAGGAAATCCCATCTGCCGTCTTGTCTGCCACCGCCAACACACCTGATATTGATAACAAAAAATAATTTTTATATAACAAGGGAGGAATAAACATTATGGCACAAGCATGTATTTTCTTAGCAACCGGTTATGAAGAAGTAGAGATGCTGACGGTAGTCGATATGCTCCGTCGTGCAAAGATTTCTATTGATATGGTTTCCATTACGGATCAAAAGGAAGTCACCAGCTCCCATAACGTAACGATCACCGCAGACAAGACGCTGGATGAGGTAGACTTTGACGAAACAGAAATGCTGATCCTGCCGGGTGGTATTCCGGGTACACCAAATCTTCGTGCCTGTGATACACTTTGCAGCCGTCTTAAGGAATTTGCGGCAAATGGCAAAAAAACAGCTGCTGTCTGTGCCGCCCCGACCATCCTCGGTGAACTGGGTATACTCTCAGGCAAAAAAGCAACCTGTTATCCATCTTTTGCAGATAAGCTTGCCAGTGGCGATTATATAAAACAGCCGGTGGTAACAGATGGAAATGTTATCACCAGCCGTGGAATGGGCACCTGTATTGAATTTGCCGAAGCGATCATAGAAGCACTCAAGGATAAAGAAACGGCAGATGCAGTCAAAGAAGCCATTATTTATAATGATGTCTATTGATCTGCCTGCGGGATGTTTCTTTTAATCTATCCTATAAAATGCGGGATATTACTTTAATTTTGTATTTTCGCGGCCGGTGACATTGACCTGATCATCACATTCAAACGAAAACAACGCTGTGTTTTTGCTTATATCAAGGCTGCTTATTTTATTTAAGCTGCACGCCAGAATCATTAATGCCGTATTATTGCTTACATCTAAGCTGGTCATCCTGTTATTAGAACATAGCAGGATGGACAATCCGGTATTATTACTTACATCCAGACTTTCTATCTGATTGGTGCCACAATTCAGGGTTTTCAATGCTGTATTTTTGCTCACATCAAGGCTTCCCAGCTGATTGGCACCGCAATCCAGACTTTCCAGCTTCGTATTATTACTTACATCCAGACTACTCAGATGGTTGTCGCCGCAGCGCAGGAGCTGCAATTCCGTATTTTTGCTTACGTCCAGAGAATCCAACAAGACAGATTCACAGGTCAGCTGTGACAATTTGGTATGTTTACTTACATCCAGACTGCCGATGCTGTTATAATCGCACTCTAAATTACTAAGCTGCAGATTATTACTTATATCCAGACTATTTAACTGATTTGATGCACAGTCTAAAGACCCCAGCTGTGTATTTCTGCTGATATCAAGACTGTCCAGCTGATTGAATCCGCAGCTTAAAGCAAGTAGTTTTGTATTGCTGCTTACATCTATACCGGTCAGCCGGTTGGATCCACAGAACAGATTTTTCAGTTCTGTATTCCTGCTTACATCCAGACTGTCCAGCTGATTATAACTACAGTTTAAAACTTCCAGGGAAGTATCTTTGCTTACATCAAGGGCACTCAACTGATTGTCATTACATCCCAGAACCTTCAGACTTGTATTCTCTCCTATCGTCAGATCGGCTAACTGATTCCCTTGACAATCCAGGATTTCCAGCTGATTATTATTGCTTACGTCGAGGCTGCCCAGCTGATTATTACTACAGTGTAAATTTTTGAGTGCTGCATTTTTACTTACGTCGAGACTGTCCAGTGTGTTTGTACGGCAGTCTAAATCCGTAAGTGCTGTATTTTCACTTACATCAAGGGCACTCAGCTGATTCTCCGCACAATAAAAATATTCCAGTGCAGACAGACCGGAGAGTTTTAATTCTCCCTGCAGCTGCTTCCAGGTCCAATATATCTTGGTCAGTCTTCCATCCTTCCACTGATATTCACCGGAATCCAGATCCTCGCTTATGTTCGCTCCCTTTTGTTTCTGGTCCTGAATGATCTTTTGCAGGGCTGCCACATCTTTTTGATCCTTATCCACACCCGGATCTTCGGATACGGCCGGCACACTTGGCGTACCCGTTGTCTTTGGTATATCCGTTACGGCCGGTGTATTGGCAGCATCCGGAGCACTTGTATTTTGGTTCTCCGGAATCCTTGTATCAGTGACAGACGGTACAGCGGATATCACCGGTGTCTTTACCGGCTGCTGTGTCTTCACCGCTTCCGGTGTCCTTATCGGTTGCGGTGTCTTTATCGTTTCCGCTGTCTTCGCCGGCTCCGGTGTCTTTGTCTGCTTTTGTGCACTAGCCGCCGTATTTTTATTTATCACGCTCACCCTGCAGATATACTTTTTCTTTCCTGCTTTTACCTGTACCTTGGCAGCTCCTTTTTTTACTGCCACGATCCGGACACTGTTCTTTTTCTTATCCTTGAGTTTAATGCATTTTCCCCCGGAAAGGATCTTCCATTTGGTTTTATTCTTGTTATTTTTTAATGTTATTACTTTGCTGTTTCCTACTTTGACCGTAATCTTTTTGTTGCATAGTTTTGCTGCTCCCGCTGCCTGCAAATGTGCTGCAGGTACACTTGTCACTACCATGGCTGCAGCAAGCAGATACGCCATTCCTTTTTTCTGAATCTTCATCATCTGTTTCCTCCAGTCTGTCTATTCTCCCTCAAACTCTCTGTTCCACATTCTTGTGTCCAGAATCTCCTCATAGGCATCTGCTGCGGCATCGTACTCTTCCTCTTCCTCGATATCCTCCATCTCAAAATCGTCATTTCCCAGATCGATCAACCGGAATACATAATATTCTGTCACGTTTTCTACATCAGCAGGAATCACTGCAGCATACAGCCTGCCATCTGTCTCGTAAATCTCATCCACATAAAAGTCCTTTTCCAGACCATCCTCATCGGTCAATGTTACCATTGTCTCTTCAAATCCATAGCTGCTTTCTTTGTCTGCCATACTCTACCTCTTTTCTATATACTATGATACCGGAGTCAAAGGGTACTTAGATCACAATGCCCCTTTCCCCTTATATTTGTACGTCCCACTGAGCTTCTTTAATACCCAGTCCGGCTTCTTTTTATTTTTCCATACAAGCTTCTTTTTCTTGATCGTAATGACGGCAAAATCGCTTACCAGCTTTCCTTTTTTGTATCGGAATTCATACTCATCCAGATGGCTCGGATCCCCTATACGCGGTGTATAAATCGTACATTCATTTCCTCTGTCCCACTGGGAACCAAGCTGAATATATACTTTCTTTTTTGCCTGATAGTAGATCCCCTTCTGATACTTACTCTTTGCCTGTGCTGCATTTCCGGTAGATACGATCAATGCAGCGATCAATACGATGCTGATAAAGCTTCTCCTTTTCCCGATGAACCTCCTCATGGCACGTCCTCCTTGGAATAATAATCTGTTTTGCCCTCATTGTAACATATCTATAATGAAAATAATAGAACGAACGCTATTTTTCCTAATATCAAAAGAGACAGCCATCTGACTGTCCCTTTCGTTTATGCAATATTTGTTTCGTTGGCAGAGGATTTATATCTCATCTGCATATCCTGAATAATAAACTTCACAGGATGCGTAATCTATAGCCTCCCTCGCTTTATGACCATCATACTCTTCCAGATATACCGGACCATCTACGCTAAAGGTTGTATTACCGCCCGCTTCAACGCTTTCTTTCAAAGACTCCGAATCTGCCGCCACGATATTCCCCTCTGCATCTTTATAAAGCACAGTCACATTCCATATGAATGCATCCTTTGAAGAACTATTCTCTACTGTAAATGTGATCTTATCATTACTCCCCTTCTTATAACTTTGGGTAAGCTGCGGCATCTCATCCTGAATATACTCTTGATCAATATCTAGTTCTACACGACTCTTTGACACGGAAACTCCTTCATAGCCACTACTTGCTACATATGCTACATCTCCCGGTGCCATATTATAAACATCATAAGAATCACTTACTATTCCCAATCCCTCGCTGTCACATAATGTATAACTGACATCCATATATTTTATTGTTTCCTTATTGTTATTCGTAGCCTGGATAAGCACATCGCCGCTTGGCAGCTTTTGCATCTTTATGTCGATATTCTTTGCCAGCTGCGAGCTGTCACTGTCAACATCCCCCGGTTCCTCCGGATCAGTTGGGTCGGTCGGATCAGTCGGCTCAGTTGGCTCACTCGGATCGGTCGGCTCAGAAGGATCTACGGAACCGCCTGCACGGTCATAAAACTCTATCTTTGTGATCGTATCATCATTTCCAAAGAAGCACAGGAATTTATTGACCAGAAACTCCTTGGTCAATGCTACTTCCTCTCCACTTGGACAGGATAATTCGGATTCCCAGTTATAAGCTGATGCTGTTCCACCATTCTCCAGTGTCACACGCACAACAGGGTCAGACATTCCCTTTATGATCTGGGCTAATTCATCAGACTCTCCTGTAAATTCAGGATCATATGGATTCATAAATTCTACACCACAGCTGTAACTGCTTCTTGCCTTGATATTACTCAGACTATAGTTCAGTACATTCGTCAAACCGTCTCCCGGCTCATGTCCCTGAGAAGAAGGATATGTATCAGGACCACCCCATCCGGTTACTTTTCCGACAAATTTGTATACCGTCGCCGGCTTTACAGGTGACGTGGTAACCTGTGGCTTTCTGGTCGTTATCGGCTCATCCGGTTCCTCCGGATCTACCTCTACCGGTTCCTTTGTCTTCGTTGGCTTTCTGGTGACTACCGGATCGTCCGGCTCATCTGGTTCCTCCGGCTCATCAGGATCTATCGGATCTACCGGTGCCTTTGTCTTCGTCGGCTTTCTGGTGACTACCGGTTCCTCCGGATCATCCGGATTCTCTGGATTGTCCGGATCCTGCGGTGTCATCGTCTTCGTTGGCTTTTTGGTGACAGACGGTTTCCGTGTTGCCGTATTGTTAGGAACCTGATTCGGTGCTGCCGTGCTTTTATTTGGGATCGGCGTGATAGCCGGTGCCTTGGTAACGACCGGTGTCTTTGTCGGTGTCGCCGTCGCTGTAGGTTCTACTGTCACCTTTACCTTTGATTTCTTTTTCTTGACTGTCACCTGACAGGTATATTTCTTTTTCATGACCTTCGCTGTAATCTTTGCTTTGCCGGCTTTCATGGAAACGACCTTTCCCACACCGTTCTTCTTGCCGACTACCATAGCTACGCTCTCATTGCTTGAGGACCACTTTACTTTTTTCTTGGTTCCAAGCACCTTCAGCTTCACAGCTTTTCCTACTGTCAGCGTTACCTTTTTCTTATTTAATTTAATCTTTGCCTTTGCCGCACTCTTCACCGGACTTCCTGCTGCGATACTCGTAAGTGCGAGTGCCATACTGAGTGCAATGGCCAGTGTCTTATTTCCACGTTTCATATAGATGTTCCCCCTTTTTTATACTTAATGTTATATACCTGATCAATTGTCCAGACTCAAATCTAAGTCACTATTATAATATGAATAATTTAGTACCTCTGCCGTGGCATACTCTACATCGTCATACCATTGATGTTCATCTGTATCATATTGATAAACCGGTGCACTGACGTCATCAAATTTTGTCTCTCCCGCACTGCAACCACAAGAAGTAGAGCTTACTGCTACCATCTTTCCTTTCGCATCCTTAAATACAATGAGAGCATAACCTGTCATGTAATGAGAACTCTTATTTTTAAAGGTTACGGCGACACCTCTGCTCTCTGTGGGTTCTGCTGTGATCTGCATATCTGCGGATCCATCCAGATACCCAAAATCCTTATCGGCTGTCACACTGATCTGGCTTTTATTAACGTCTGTCTTCTCTGCTTTATCAGAGCTTACATATGTCAGGACATACTGGGATGCTCCCTTGGAAAGAGCGTAACCGGATTTTTTATCTGTTCCCAAAACGGTTCCCTTCGCATCCTTAAACTGGAAGTTCAGCGTATAATAATCTACATTTACACTATTCTTGTTTGTCACCTTTGCGATTATCTGTCCACTCGGAAGCTTCTCCAGACTGGTCTCGATATTTGCCGCCAAGGTGCTGTTTGTGATCGTATTGACATTATTATTGACATCCGGTGCCTTGGTGACGATCGGTGTCGCTGTCGGAATCGGTGTCACTGTCGCTGTCGGCATTGGTGTAACCGTAGGTGCTGCCGTCCGGATCGGAGTGACCTGTACCGGTTTCTTGGATTTTTTCTTCTTTTTTACGGTCACTTTGCAGACATATTTCTTTTTCTTGACTTTGGCTGTGATCTTTGCCGTACCGGTTTTAAATGCATAGACCTTTCCGCTGCCACTTACCACAGCTACGCTCTCATTGCTTGAGGACCACTTTGCCTTTTTCTTGGTTCCGAGCACTTTCAGCTTCATACTCTTTCCCACATACAGGGTGGCTTTCTTTTTATTCAGCCGCACCCCCGCCTCACCCGTGGCCGGATTCGCCGCGACCACACTGATGACAGCAAGCATCAGGCTCATAGCAATCGCCGCTGCTTTGTACTTGTGTTTCATGACTATTTCCTCCTTTATGTTACTTTTGTGAAATTTACTCCGGCGTATCACCACACGGATTCTATGTATTAATACGCACGAACACATCATAGCACAAGCATTTCCACTTTTTCTTTCCGTTTTTTTCATTTTAGGGGGTATATGACCGTTTTTGAGAAAATTTTTTGAATTTTTTTGAATACAAAGACTTCCCACACCCAATAATTGAAACAACCCATAATATGTCTTATGTCTGGTTGTCTGCAATAACATTTTGCCTATCCAAGCACTTTTAAATCCGTGAGCTGTGACTGAAAAATTGTCTTGTCACTTACAGATTTTGAAAAGTCTAATTGCTTTGCTGCTTTGATAATTGATAAACGCATCCTCCCGCATTTACCCCAAGGTGGGAATCAGGGGTTTCGAGAGGCACTTGCACCCGCCGGTACTTACGCCCCAAGTCTTACAAATAGATATTTGATCAAATTTATACTTGGGGCGTTATGTACCGTTGCGTGGTGCATCCAATGTCATTAAGTTAAGAAAAAAATAAAAAATCAAAAAAAGTATTGACAAATAAAATGTTTTGTGCGGCCGCATTCGCTATTAGTTTTTTAGCGAATGCGGCCCTTGTAATTAAGATAATTTCTTTTTTACAGGAGGTCATAAAATGAATTTCATCGAAAAATACAAAGGAATATTATTTTCTTGCATCAACGAACTAGAGAAAGATAGAGCGTTATGTTTCTATAATCCTAAAACAGATTTTGTCAGGAAACGTAAACTTACCTTTTCGTCTGTTATCAAATGTTTTTTGGTTATGGAAGGCTCATCTATTCAAAAAGAATTATTAAAGTATACAGATTATGATTCAGAAGCAGCTTCTGATTCGGCATTTTGCCAACAGCGAAAAAAGATACGTCCGGAGGCTTTTATTTCTTTGTTTCATAGGTTTACACAATCATTACCATGCAAACATACATACAAAGGGTATCGCCTTTTGGCGTGTGATGGCTCAAATTTGTGTACCTCTATTATTTCAGATAACAAAAAATATATGCCTCAGGGAGGCCCTTCAAATTCTAAATGCAGATATCTTCATTTGAATGCTTTATACGATATTCAAAATGGTATATATACAGCAATAGATGTGGAACCGGCAAGAATCGGAAATGAGAAGTCAGCTTTAGTACGTATGTTGCATGAACAGCCTCACGAACAGAAAGCAATATATATCGCAGATAGAGGTTATGAATCATATAATGTTATTGCTCACATTGATTCATTAAAACAAAAATTTTTAATCCGTATTAAAGATAATAGTGTTGGTGGATTTTTAAAATTTTTTTCTCAACCGGATTCCGAGGAATTTGATGAAGAATATACAAGAAAATTCACAAGAAAATCCTCACGTAAATATACTAAAACGAACGAAACTCACGTTCCGATCCGCCACAAATACCATCAAATGGATTTTTTTACCGAAGAACATGAAGAGTACGAAATACATTTTCGTATTATACGATTTGCACTAAATGGAGGTGGATATGAATGCCTGATCACAAACCTGCCAAAGGAAGAATTTACTACAGAAGAAATAAAAGAACTTTACCACTTGCGTTGGGAAATAGAAACATCATTTAGAAAATTAAAATACACAATTGGGTTAAATTATTTTCACGGAAAAAAGGAAGAATTAGTTCTTCAGGAAATATATTCAAGAGTGATTATGTATAATTTTAGTCAGATTATTGCAGGACATATAATCACAGAAAAGAAAAACACAAAATGGAAATACAAGGTTGATTTCAAACGGACAGCATCGATATGCAGAAGAATCCTAACCGGAAAAATAAAAACAAAAGAAATCGTTAAACTATTAGAAAGAAATATGATTCCGTCCCGACCAGATAGATCATATGAAAGAAACCGAATGAGAATAAATTCTCCTAGGTTTCAGCACTATAGTATATAACGATTTCTAAACATAATATATACTAAATTCAGACAGAATGCAATCTGTCTTTTTGTGATACAAAAAAATCCATGGTTACATTTTTTTATTGAAAAATGTAACCATGGAAATCATAAATTTCCTTAACTTAATGACATTGGTGGTGC
>JALFLW010000028.1 GCA_022774505.1 Lachnospiraceae bacterium | reverse complement strand
GATGAATATTTGCCTTCCGGATTGAATACACAGGATTCACAATTCTGCGGAGACGTACCGGTAAGGACCGGATCACCCATTGCCGCTTTTACTGCCGTCTTTGTCATTCCTAATGATACCGTATGACTTCCCACTGTCAGATTTTCACCTTTTGTGACAGGTGCTGCTGTCGGTTCGACAACCGGAGCAGCCGTCTGCGTCGGAGCTGCTGTCGGCGTTTCGACAGGGACAGACGGAGTCGGTGTTGCATCTGCCTCCCATACTGCTGTATATACCCTGTTTCCTGTCTCTCCGTCCCAATAAATATATGGTTGAGGAGTATTTCCATTACTTCCGATCCATCCCTTAAAGGTATATCCTGCCTTGGTTGGGCTCTGGTAGATGTTTACCCTGTCATTTTTTGTATATGAAGTAACCGGCTGCCCGTTTGTAAACGAACCACCATCCAGATTATAAGTAATGGTATATGTGATCTGCCCCCACTGAGCCGTATATGCAATATTTTTAGCAGGCATCGTTACCCCTTCCGCATAATCAGCAGAGCCATCTGACAATTTCCAGCCTGTCAGGTTATATCCCTCTTTTCTGACATCCGGTGGAGTGATCTTCTTTCCATATACTACCGTTTCCTGATACTGATTCGGAGCAGATCCATTTAAGGTCCCTCCAACAAGATACCAGGTCAGCTGATAATTCTTTCTCTTGTAATAGAACTTCGCCACAGTGCTTGCATCTGCCTTGACTGTATAGCTTTCATTTCGTGAAGTATCCGGCTCAAATCCATCCTTGTAATCTGTGATTGCTGTAACTACCTGATCTGTTTTCGCACTGACAGTAGCATAATCGGATGGTGTACTCGGATAATTTCCATCAACATCCTGCTCATAATACTCCACCTTATAGGACGTTCCACTTGCAGTATATGTTGCCAAAAGCCGTGTTGTTTTCTTGACCAGCGTATTAAAGCTGTAATAATCATCAGAGGAAGAGCCATTCTCATAGAGAACCCATCCGGCAAATGTATATCCGATCCGTCCCGGAGCAGTTGCAGGTTTGACCGCCTTTTCTCCTTTGAGGACGATCTGGCTGTCAATGCCGTGGATCAGACTATTGTATTCATCTACAAAGCTCACTGTATAATAGTCAATGGCAGCATAATACTCATTTCCGTTTACATAGGCATCCACGCCGGTATCCTTCTTGTCCTGTCCGTCAAGCACATAGATATCATATGTTCCGTTTTCTACCCACAGACTCGCTTCAAACTGTGTTGATCCCTGCTTTTTCAAATAATAGCTTCTTCCTGAATCGGACCACGTTGATCCATCCTTGCGGGTAGTGATCTGTACTTTATATGTAGGAACAGCCGTTGGTGCCGCCGTCGGCTTCCTTGTCGGTGTTGCCGTCGGCTTCTTTGTCGGGGCTGCCGTTGGCTTCTTTGTCGGGGCTGCCGTCGGCTTCTTTGTCGGGGGTGTTACCGGGGCTGCCGTCGGTTTCTTTGTCGGTGTTGTCACCGGCGTTGCCGTCGGTTTCTTCGTTGGGATTGTCACCGGCGTTGACGTCGGTTTCTTCGTCGGGGCTGCCACCGGCGTTATTGTCGGTTCCGGTGTCACCGGTACTACAATCTCTTTCCAGTTTGCATAGAATGTCTTCGCTTCCATACTTCCTTTTGCAATGACCACAGAGGTCTGCAAAACTTCCCCGTTACTTCCTGTCCATCCCAAAAATTCGTAACCTGTTCGTACCGGAACAGGCAGTGTTATATCATTATCTTCAATGGTATATGTCGTGATAACCTCTGTTCCATCCTCCCATGCACCACCATTCAGTACATAGGTGATCAGATAATTCTCTGCTGTCCAGTGTGCCTTATATGTAACATTTCCTGCAGGCATGGTATTTCCTGTCACATACTGGTATCCCAGTGAATCCTCAAGCCATCCGTCGCACACATAACCGGCTTTTTTAAAGCTGGCCGGTGGCTTTAACGCCTGCCCATATTTCACTGTCGCCCGGAAAGAGCCTATTCCATTATCATTATATCCGCCATTATAATCCCATACCAAAGAATAGCTTAATCTCTTATAGTAAAATTTTGCTACCGTCTTGCCGTCTGCTTTGACAGAAACTTCTTCATTCATGGAAGCATCTGCCTCAAATCCCTCCATGTAATCTGCAGGAGCTGACACTTTTTGGTCAACGACAGCACTGTTATTTGAAACTACCTCTGTCGCTTTGTCCGGATAATTGCCATCGAGGTCCTCCAGATAATACTCTGCTGTATATACCGTGCTGTGCGCAGATTTTTCCCATTTTGCATTTAATGGAACCGGTGCCGTCACCGCACTGTCAAAATCATATATGACCGGTTCATAACTCTCTGGATCATCATATTCCCAACCAAGGAAAGTATATCCCTGTTTTCCCGGATTAATTTTAGGTTCCTCTGCCTTCTTGCCCTTTCGGACGATCTGCTGTGCAACATTTGACATTAATACATTATCATCAGAGAAACTAACCGTATAGTAGTCAATGTACGCCTTTCTGATATGGCGTCCATCTACCGTTACATCCTCTCCGGTATCCTCTGCCGTATCATCTACCGTGATATCTTCTCCCGTATCCTCTGCGATATCTTTTTCCTTGACATAGATATCATAGGTTCCTGCTTCCACATACATACTTTTCTCAAATACTGCTGAACCGTGTTTCTTTAGATAATATGTTTTGCCGGAATCTGACCAGACCTCGTCATCTTTTCTGGTGATAACACGCACTTCACAGGTAGCCGGTGCTTTCGTGACAGAAGGGGTCTTAACCGGTTCTCTGCTAATGACAGGATCACCACTTACCAATGGTGCTTCCGTCTTAAGTCCCGGATTTTTCGTCCATTCCGGCTCATCAGAAGTCTGCGGCCGGTCCGTCACATGTGAAGTCTCGACCGGTCCGCCCGTGATCACAGGACTCTCCGTTGATCTGCCCGGCTCCGCACTTTTGTCCGGTGACGGCTTTGTCGTGCTCTGCCCCGGTGAAGATATTGCCGGATCCTTCGATGTATTTACAGGAGGTTGTACCGTATTCGGTGCTTTTGTTATGACCGGTGCTTTTGTTATAACAGGGGCTTTCGTTATGACCGCCGGAACTGTCACATAAGGCGTAATCGCAGGTGCCGGCTCCTGAGTGATGATCACAGGTACAGAAGACTTTTTCGCCTTGACTGTTACATGACATTTCAAAGTCTTTTTTCCTACCTTCGCTTTAATGACTGCCTTTCCTGCTTTCTTTCCCGTAACTTTTCCTTTGTTATTAACGGCTGCAACCTTTTTTTTGCTGCTTGACCATTTCACCTTCTTTTTCCCGGCATTTTTCACACTAAGCTTCAGCGTCTTTCCAACCTTTATCGTTGCCTTTGTGCGATTAAGTTTTGGCTTTTTTTTCGCTGATACATTTGACGGGATCTCGATACCGGTTCCCAATACGGCAGCCGCCATCACCCAGGCTATCGCCTTCATTGCTTTTTTGTTTTTCCTCATATCTACACCTCATTTTCTAATTGATCGGTCATAACGAAAATCTTTTCGTAACATTATACAGATACCTACATAATATAATATTACAATTTTTTTTTCAATATTTTTAGGATTTTTGCATAATTTTTTTTAATAATGCCATACTATTTCATGCAACAATTACAACGATGCCGGATTTTGCGATCCGATATCATGATCATCTCACAGAAAAGAGGTAATATTATGGCAAAAAACACTTCAAATTCGACAAATGCTGACAACAGCTACAACTCAACAAAGAATACCAGCAATGCTTCAAACACAAGCAATGCCTCTAATTCTTCAAACAAAACTTCAAACAAAACAAAAAACAGCAGCAAAAACAGCAGCAAAAACTCCACAAAAAATTCCCGCAACGCTTCTGATGAATCAGACTGCTACTAAGGTGGACGCACCAAGGGGGCATCGCCCCCTGTACATAATCCCGGACCGGAAGGCTGGAGGTTTATTATGAATTATCAGATCATATCAGAAAAGACCCTGTCCGCATTTCTTCGTTCAGAACATATACTGCTGCTGGATCTGCGCAGCAGAGAGGACTATGCCAAAGGACATATTCCCGGTGCGGTCTGGCTCGATTGGGAACATGCCTGCGAGGATTTCCCTGTTTTTCTGGAAAATTTTGAAAAAACCAATAAAACCCTTCCGGCACATGTTGTGATGTACTGTGATTCCGGACATATCAGCCTGATCACAGCCCGGGACCTTGCCGTCCGTGGCTATCCGGTCATGAGCCTGAACGGCGGCTTTCACCGTTGGCATGGTGAAACCGTCTCTTGAAAAACTTTCCCCTGTCTGCTAGAATTTTTGAGAACCTATAATGCCGACAGAGGAGGAATTTACATTGGACAGCTTTCTTTTTAGCCTAAATGCCACAGTACCGATATTTGCTATTATGATCCTTGGCAATATTTTTAAGAGGATCGGTCTGATCGATGATCATTTTGCATCCGTGGCAAATCGTTTTGTATTTAAGGTATGTCTCCCTTGTCTTGTATTCCTTGATCTGGCAGATACTGATATCCGTCATCATTTTGATGTGAAATATGTCGGCTTTTGCTTTGCTGCCACTTTACTATCTATTCTCTCGATCTGGATCATTGCCAAGATTACCTTAAAAGATAAATCTTCGGTCGGTGCTTTCGTTCAAGGTTCATACCGAAGCAGTGCCGCGATTCTTGGCGTAGCATTTATCCAGAATATTTATGGCACATCCGGAATGGCACCTCTGATGATCATCGGCTCCGTTCCCCTTTATAATATTTTTGCCGTGATCGTGCTTACCTTTGAAAGCGGTCATGACAACGAAAATTCCTCGGACAATATCCGCAGAGCTTTTATCAATATTCTCAAAAATCCGATCATCATCGGAATTGTCCTTGGTCTGGCAGCATCTTATCTCAACCTCTCGCTCCCCGGCATGTTAAGCAAGTCCGTTCATAATCTTGCAATCCTGACCTCCCCTCTGGCTCTTATCTCGATCGGAGCAAGCTTCGAGGGACGTAAGGCCATTGCCAAGATCAAGCCTACCATGGCAGCCTCTTTTTTGAAACTCCTTGGCTGGGCAGCCATCTTCCTGCCTCTTGCGGTTTCTTTCGGTTTCCGGGATCAGGAGCTTATGGCACTGCTGATCATGCTTGGCTCTCCATGTACACCGGCCGCATATATTATGGCAAAAAATATGGATGGCGACGACATTCTCGCTTCAAGCATCGTTGTCGTTACCACCCTGCTTTCATCTGTCACTCTTACATTCTGGATCTTTGTCCTGCGTGCCATGGACTTGATCCGATAGATCCCGGTCGTGCGTCTATTTCATTAGTTTGTTAAGCTTATCCGCCTGTGCAAAGCTGCTCATTTCATACAGCACCAGTACCTCGTCTGCGGGCTCTTTTTCCAGGTATTTTTTGACAGACCCCTTGAAATAACGCAGATCAATCATTCGTATCTCTGAATAATCCTTCATCAAAAACGGGACCATGCTATTGGCAAAGGAATCCTTAAAGATCAGAAGGGTTTTATCTTTTTTCGCATCCTTCATCCGGATCGTTACTTCTCCGTAATTTCCCCCGAAATATACGGCATATTTATCTTTCTGTTCTTTTTTTGTCATATCATAAATAGTATCCATTTTCCTGCCATCGCAGACCACTTCCGCCTCTGGCAGCTTCGTCGGCACTTCCATGGTATCTGGCACGGCATCCTGATCCAACGCTTTGGAATAAAGAGTTCCATAAAAGGAATCACTGAGCTTTTCTATAGCAAAGTTCTTATAAGCTGATGCTTTTCTATTCACCTGTCTGCAATAGGCACGATATCCCACATAAGCACCATACTGTGTCCAGTGATGATCTGTTTTATAATAAACCTGTGTCTCCCGGTCATTTTCCGACGACACACCGGCCCCCTTCGTTTCCTTTCCGGCATCCCTCATGTCCCTGCGAATATCTAACAGACTAACGTCCTGCAATGTCTCGGCGGCAATTTTATACATACTGTCTGCATGATATAGCACGGCATGCTCCGGCAGCTTATCCTTTAAAATGATTCCCGGAGAGGGAACCAGCATAGCCGTCACCCTGGCATTTCCGCAAAGTTCGGCCATCCGGTTGACAAACCGGAGATTCTGAAAATAATCTGTCCGGGAAATATCCTGATTCATGATCTTCTCGAAATAATAGTGATCTTTTCCAAGATAAACACCACCGATATCTTTCATTCCCATAAGCTTTTTTACTTTTGTGGATAAACCGGTCCAGCTGTCTCTCTGTGGAAATTGATCATTAAATGCATTTGTGATATCCTCCTGTACTTCTCCCGACATCACATCCGCATAATTGACTGTTGGAAATTGTGTAAGATAACGATTTTCATTGTCAGAAAATTCATGATGTCCCGTAGCAGCCACAGCAATACCTCCCGCTGCCAGTATTGCCACAAAAGCGGCCACCGATAAGATTTCCTTTTTTGCCATATTGATCGCTCATTCCTTTCTAAGCCTGCCAACTTTGGGCTGCAGCCTGTTTTTCGCAACAATCCGCTGTCTGCTGCCGCTTCTAAAATCGAAAATACAAAAAAGGATTGTAGCTGCCACTGATCAGCATTGCTCCACTGACCAGGAGGATCGCTGCCACAAATATAACCTGCATTGCATATAAGATACGTTCTCCCCATACACTGCCTTTTCCTTTTATTCTATTTCGAAGTGCATTTTCCAAAAATACTGCCGCTTTTTTCGGTAATTGAATACTCCCAAGGATCAGGACTGCCAAAAACAGGCCATAGGTTGACCAATAATACACTGCTGTCTCATTGACGGCACAAACACCACGGCCAAACATCGCCCCCAGATACGTCATCAACCGGGGCATACTGTCATTTGCAAAAACTGCCCAGCCCAGCACAATAAAAAACAACGCATACAAATGACGAAATACCGGATGCCAGCGTTTCATCTCCTGAAGCAGGAACAGTTTTTCTGCCAGAAGCAGCACAAAGAAGTAAATTCCCCATAGTATGAAATTCCATCCCGCACCATGCCACAGACCTGTAAGAAACCATACAACCAACAGATTAAATATCTGTCTCACCATTCCCTTTCGATTCCCCCCCAGCGGAATATAAACATATTCGCGAAACCAGGTACTCAATGTCATATGCCATCTTCTCCAAAATTCTGTGATACTCTGGGAAAGATATGGATAATTGAAATTCTCCGGAAAACGGAATCCAAAAATATGTCCCAGACCGATGGCCATATCAGAATATCCTGAAAAGTCAAAATATATCTGAAATGTGAAAGCAATCGCACCAAGCCATGCCGCAGCAATGCTCATATCTCCCTGTTGCAGTGAAGATATCTGATCCCAGAGAATACCGATCTGATTGGCTAAAAGGACTTTTTTGCCCAGGCCGATCACAAAGCGGCGCACCCCTGCTGCACATTCCCGGCAATCAGGATGACGATGCCTGATCTGCTCCTGCACATCACTATAGCGTACAATAGGACCCGCGATCAGCTGTGGGAACAGGCAGACATACATTCCAAAATCAATGATATTATGCTGAACGTCTACATCTCTCCGATAGACATCAATTGTATAGGACAATGTCTGGAATGTATAGAAAGATATGCCGATAGGAAGTGCCAGCTTTAATAACTGTATCTTATCACCGGTAAATGCTCCAATGCTTTCCAGTACAAAATCAGTATATTTAAAGAAACATAATATCCCCAGATTTACTATCAATGAACCTGCCAAAACATATTTGCGGCAGCCCGGCCTGCCTTTTTTATCAAAATATTCCATGAGCAAGCCATTGCAGTAATCAAATACCGTAGAAAAAAGCATGATCAGGATATATTTCGGCTCCCCCCATGCATAAAATACCAGACTAAAAAGAAATAAAAAGAAATTGCGGAATCGTTCCGGGCAGAGCATATAACCTATCAACACTACCGGAAGAAAACCGCAAAGAAAAACCATACTGCTAAAAACCATCGTCTTATGCCCCTTATGTCTATTTGACCTGTGACAGCTTACCGATCAGATAAGCATTTCGTGTCATAGAAATATTATTAATAAAGATCACATCCTGCACTTTGTTCTTTTTGGCAAATCTGCTGATGCTCCCTTTCCAATAACGATAGTCGATCACATATATCTTTTCATAATGGTCTGTCAGATATGGAACAAACGCATTTCCATACGACTCCTTCACAACAAGACAGCTTGAACCATCCTTGATCTCCTTATTGTGGATCACAGAATATGGGTTGTCCCCTGCCAAAAACGCACAATACTTTAACTGAAGTCCGTATTTTTTCCCATCTGCAATAGTAGATGTCTTATATTTCGCTCCGTTTTGATCCCGATACGTCATTGTCGTTTTATCATGGGCAACCGGATAATATGCTTTCACTTTATCCCTGCGGAGTGATCTGTTACAGTTTGTATCCTGATAGAATGATCCCAGATACTCTCCGAAATTTTCTTTTTTGTACTCGGACAGCTTATGACTTTCAATCCCTTTTGTCCTGCAAAACTCACGGTATGCATAAAATGCCCCCTGACTGGTCCAATGATGATCCGTGCGGAAAAATATATAATCTTTTCTGTGACTCATCAATGCATCGTATAAAGAGACTGTTTTCACATTTTTATTTAATTTTTTATAAAGCTGCCTGATTGATTTTTTTTGATCAGATGAATTTACTTTTGATTTCTTATTGTCCGGATAGGTGATCCCCATACTGGTTGGCACAACAATATCATAAACATCTGCTTTTCCTTTCAGTACGGATGCTGTATGATTAACTGCATTTACATAATTCTGTGCTGACTTCTCCACATAATTATACAGCTCATAGGCACTGTCTCCCACCTTCACGGTACCACCGAAGCTCTCCACCTTTGCCTTTGAGATAATTTTTTTATATGATTTTTTTTCGGAAGCCGCAGGAGATGTGCTGTCTTCCGGTGACTTTGTCTCCTTATCCTCTGCCTGCTTTTTCCCATGATCTACAGAAATCTCCTTCACCAACTCTGATGAAGTATCCGTTTTGGCTGTCTTATTGCTGCCACACGCTGTTATACTTATGACACAACCCGCCAGGATCATGCCCAGTGCAAAACTTTTTTTCATCTCGTTCCTCCGACGTATTATATGAATCCTATCATTTTCCGCCTTTTAGCTGCTTTCTTATCACGCTGCCCGCTGTGTCCTTATCCCCTGACACACAAGCGATAATGTACTTTCCGCTTTGTAAAATAACCGCATCATCAATCTTCTTGGCTTCCTTAGGCAGGTAATCCTGAAATGACTGCTGCATATCTGCCAGGTGTGCCTGCACATTCTGTATTTCCTGATCCATCTGTCCCTCATCATTAACCTTCACGATCAGCAATTCATCCGCACATGTTCCTTCACCCATATACAGCTTCGTCTCTGTATCATCTGCTGCTGTACTGATCATACTCTCCGTAACAGAAGCATCCATTTCCTGCAGCTTTGTATCAAATGATACATTTTTCAGAACAGCTTTCGCCAATGAATCTATATCCGGCTCTTTATGATCCTTTTGGACAGTCCCACTCCCCGCAGCGTTCCGGTTGGGACTACGATCCTCCACCACATTTTGGGAGTCATTATTTATTTTTATTTCCATTCGAAATGCCCAGATAGAGACAGCCAGCACGATCATAGCACATGCAAGCAGTATATAGAGCTGTCTCCGCTCCTTTTCTGCAACCATGGTAACCCTCATTTCAATCATTATCTTATGCACTTAAAAATATAAAGCACCAATATGATTATATATTCGAGGTTTCCTATAAGTCAATAGAATTTTATGACTTTTTTGGCTCCGGTATTCCCAGCCGTTCCAATGCCGCCTTAGGAATCGTATTTTCATATGCAATATTTAATATGCTGTGCGTTTCATAAGCGGCATTATAATACCACATGGCAGCCTCCGAAATCTCCCCTTCTGCCTCATAATATCCGGCAATCTCACAGCAAAGTTCAGAGCAGCCCCCCATCGCAGTCCCTCTCAATACATATGTCATAAATCCCCGCAGATCCCCTTTCATGCGGAAAATATGGGCAAGCACACAAACCGCCTCGAGAATATCGTCCTCACTTCTTCCTTCCTGTTCCGCACTCTCCAGAAAGCTCTGCTCCGCTTCCAAAAATGCCTCGTCATCGCCTGCAATAAAAAGCTCCATTGCATACATATGATGCAGCTTATGAGACAATGCTATATTACGCTTTCTCAATCCGGCAAGTGCCTTAAGATCACGAGATGCATGATTCCCCTGTGGTTCATGGATAATTTCTATCTCGCTGTCAAATACTACCGGATCCAGCCGCAGCGTCTCATGAATCGGATCGATCCACGTAAATTGCCGCAAACGCCTGTAAAGCTTTGGGCGCAGCTCCTTCTCAAAATTGCCCGTGGTATTATATTCATCCAGTCTGCTGCAGTAATACATCTGTACCAGCTCAATCTCCGGCAGCAGGATCTCCTTGAGCTGCCGAAGCTTTTGCCTGTTTTCTTCATCCAGATATTCGTCCGCATCTGCTGTATAAATATATTCTCCCGATGCCTTTGAAGAAGCAAAATTGCGAGCTGCCGAAAAATCTCCGATCCACTCAAAATCATAAATCTTGTCCGTATATCTCCCTGCGATCTCCCTGGTCCTGTCGTCAGAACCGGTATCTACAATAATGATCTCATCCATAATATCAGCCAGCGAATCCAGACATCTTCCCAATACTTTTTCTTCATTCTTTACAATCATACAAAGGCTGAATGTTGCCATTGAAATCCTTCCCCCATTCTTTTACAGTATTGCCTGCAGCACCTCCGCAGCAAATGCAGCGATACATGCTCCCACCGCTACTGTCATCAGACCTTTTCGATGAAAAGCCAGTATCAATGCTGTCACTGTACCTGCACATCCGGAGAATACAGAGCCTGTGGAAGTAAATATAGCCGGAAATGTCATTGAACCAAGCACCGCATAGGGTACATAAAACAGAAAGGAACGGATAAACCGGTTTTCCAGCTTTCCTCTGCATAATACAAAAGGAATCATTCTGATAAGATATGTCACTCCCGCACATATCAGTAAATATATTACAAATTCCATTCCCTGCATTACTCATTCTCCTCTTTTGTATTCTCTAACGGATACAGCCATGCTCCGAGAGCAGAAGCTGCTACGGCACAGATTATGATCACAAATCCCGATGATATCTTTTGCAGCACCGGAATCCAATGAAATCCACAACTCAGGATCACTGCCAGCAGGATCACCTTCAGGCAGGCTCCATCCTCCCTTGCCTGCGGTATGATAATAGCCAGAAACATTCCATAAATGGCGATCCCCAGGGCATCGCTTACCATCTGCGGAAGTACTCCTCCCAGTAATGCACCGAAAAGAGTCCCTGTCTGCCATCCCAGAAACGGAACTGCAATCAACCCATAAAGGTATCTTCTTCCCACCTCGCTGTTCCGGCTGGAAGCCACTCCAAATATCTCATCCGTAATGCCATAACTGATAGCAAACCGATGTGCCAATGTCATGGAACTATCCAACTTCTGGGACAGTGAAAGAGACATCAGGGCATACCGGAGATTAATAATAAATTCGGTCAATGCCATCTCCATATATGCCCCACCGGCAGCCATAATATCCAATCCTGCAAACTGTCCGGCCGAGGTGAGGTTTGTCACTGAGATCAACAACGCCTGCCACCAGGTCATTCCCACAGACACTGCCATAAGGCCAAACGTAAAGCTTACCGGTACATATCCCATAGCAATGGGGATGCCGTCCCGCATCCCCTGTTTAAAATCATCCATTGTATCCTATCCCGCCCCTTTGCGGGTCTCCTATTTTATATTTGACGACAGAGAACATATTTGAGTACAGCAAAGGCCTCTCTGACATACATATTTGGTGCTGTATACCATTTCACTGCAGAACCAAGCCCCTGTACCTGTGACAGTCCCTTTTTGCGGGCAATCCTCAATGCACGGTATATATGAAACTGATTGCTTACAATGACAACCTTTGCATTTTTGGATGACAGCTTTTTCATGCTGTATTCCAAATTTTGATCTGTATTGACGGAAGCATCCTCGAGGAGCATCCGGTCATCATCTATGCCACGCTCTGTCAGATAATTCCGCATTGCCTCGGCCTCACTTATGTCTTCTCCCGGCCCCCGGCCTCCCGACAGAACCACTCTGGTATCCGGATTTTGTTTCAGATAATCATATGCTTTTTCTAATCGTTTTTTCAAATTATAGGACGGTTTCACCCCTCTGACCCGTGCACCAAGAACGATGACATAATCTGCCCCCGTATCAGGCATGCTCCTGCCATTTCCAATAATAATCCCCTCTATGATCACAAAAAGCAGTAATCCAAGACCACATACAGTCATTACTGTATTCCGAAACCAGACCGGAAAATGCTGTCCATGGACATTCATCCACACCAATATTCCATCCCAGCCAAGAATGGCAATCCCTGCCAACAGCCAGAACCATGTAAACTTATTCGTCGCATCCACCAAAGATATATATAGTACAAAATATCCTATAAATACAGCTGCCAAAAGTGCCAATAAGATCATTCCATAATTTTTCCTTTTCATGGAAGCCTGTGCCCCCTTTACTGTGCTCCGTCTACGTCCTCCAGAGTTGTTTCCTCTCCCACATCATCATAATTTTCATCCTGAGAAGGTTTCTGTGGTTTCGTCTGCGGTTTCGATGTAGCAGCCCCTGTCTGGCCCTGATCACCTGTATCCTGACCGCCGTTGTCCGGCTTCGTCTGATTTCCCGCTGTGTCCTTATCCGGAGCAATGGTCTTGGCCGGCTTATCGCCAATCTCTTCTTTTTCCGTCTTTGTTGCACTTGGATCAATGGTTTCCACCGGTGCGTTTGTAGGATCAAAGTCATTTCTGGAATACGTGCTTCCACTGCTGCTTCCATCCGAAGAATCTGTTTCATACTCAAAATCAGCATATTCCATGCCATTATGCAGATCCTGCATAAATTGATACCAGATAGACAGCGGATAGGTACTTCCATACAGGTTGCTTAGTGGCTTTGGCGAATCATATCCTACCCATACAGCCGTAGAATAATACGGTGTATATCCACAGAACCATCCATCCTTTTTATCATTTGTGGTACCTGTTTTTCCTGCACATGCCATATTGCTAAGCTGTTTGCCTGCCGCTGTACCACGAATCAGGACACCCTTGAGGATATCTGTCATGGCAGCTGCCGCCTCCGGTTTATACACCTGTCTTTTCTTGGTCAGTTTATTCATATTGACAACTACATTGCCATCATAATCTGTTATTTTTTTGATGCAGGTAGGATCACGGAACTTTCCGTTGTTGGCCAGGGTTGCATAGCCTGATGCCATCTCCACGGTGCTTGTTCCATTCGTCAATCCACCCAGTGCTGCCGCAGGAACATAATCACTGTCCACTATCTTTGAAAAATTCATTTTCTTAACATAGCTGAGTCCCACGGAAGGTGTCATCTCCTGAAACAGTCTCCATGCAACGACATTTTTGGATTTCTCCACCGCTGTACGAAGTGGTATCTTTCCGAGATAACTGTTACCGGAGTTATGTGGTCCTCCCTTAAAATAAGAATCGTCCACGATGGAGTTTGCCGTATAGCCCCTTTCTAATGCCGGTGCATATACCGCCAATGGTTTAAAACAGCTTCCCGGCTGTCTATATGTCTGGAATCCACGGTTGATCGTATATCCATTTGTGGATTTCTGCTTACGTCCTCCAATGATCGCAACGACCTTACCCGTCTCATTGTTGATGCAGGTTGCCGCTCCCTGAAGAGTATAAACACCCTTTTTCTTTTCCGTAAACATTGCCAGCTGGTCGTTGACCGCTTTCTGCAGTTTTTTCTGGATCCGGCGGTTTAAGCTGGTATAAATATTATATCCCGACGTGTGAAGCGATTTGTAACATTCTTCATAGGTATCCTTATATTCCGCATCATAGCTTTTTCTGTCAGCATCCGAAGAAAATTCATACCGGAACTTAAAGCCCTGCTTCTGCATCAATGCCTTTGTTGCACAGCTGACTGCATAGGTTGTCATATAATTCTGGTTTTTGATCTCCTTGGCCGGATTCATGACAATATCGGCATAATACGCATCACTATACTCCGCTGCCGTAATGATCTTTTGCTGCAGCATCTGGTCGAGAATACGATTTTTTCTCTTAACCGTATTATCAAAATGCTCCAAAGGATCATATGTCTGTGGTCTGTTTGGTATTGAACATATAAAAGCAATCTCCGCAAGGCTCAGCTCAGAGACTGATTTACTGAAATAGCCTCTGCTGGCCGCCTCGATACCATAATATCCGTTTGCAAAAAATACATTATTGATATAAAACTCAAGAATCTGATCCTTGGTATATTTCTTTTCCATCTCCGTAGCCACAAAGATCTCCTTGATCTTACGTGAGTAGGATTTATCCGTATACGGCAGATAATCAGTAAATATATTACGGGCAAGCTGCTGTGTAATGGTACTTGCACCTCTCGTAGCATCCTCTCCCCTCAGCTTATTACGCATCAGAGTGACTCCGGCACTGACCAGTGCTTTCGGATCGTATCCGGCATGCTCATAAAAATCCCTGTCCTCCGTGATCACAAATGCCTGCTTAACATATGGCGGAATCTTATCAAAATCCAGATAATACGAGTCCTGATCTCCTTTAAGCTTTGCCAGAACCTTTCCCTTTGAGTCATAAATAAAGCTTGCCTCTGAGGTCTTAAACGTATCCGGTGATGATTCCTTGATCATCTTCTTGGCTTCTGCCTGCCACTTCAACAGGGTATTGCCGTATTTAAAATAAAAAAGGGCTACCACTGTCAGGATCGCCAGCAGGATCAGCAAAAATAGTATCTTAAAAAACAATCGAAGCTTTGGATGCTTTTTCTTGCGTTTCATCCGTTTTCCCTTAACCTTTTGTCCCGGTGCAGGATTATGCATTTCTCTGCCTCTTTCTGAATAACTCATTCTTTTATCACGCCTTTCTAATGTGGTTATAATAGCATATTTTTTCCCAAATTGCATCATTATAAGGTGTATTTCATAAATTCATAAGAATCTCCCTGTATATTTTTCGTCATTCCGGCAAGAATCTTTCTGTCGACAAATAAATTATCGAAAGGAATTGTATCTATTTATGTATCATATATCAAAAAATATTAAAAAAGCAAAAAGAACACATTTTGTATTGCTGGAGCAGCTTCCTACTATACTGTCACCAAAGATCCTCGTACTGACTTTTTTATATGCCATGGCGTTTACACTGCTCCTGCTTGGACTCCGTATTCTCCGTTTTGAGACTACCCTGTCTGACAGCATTTCTGCGATTACATCAACAGCTGGCACCCCGGTGGATTCTCTGCTGTATCATTCCGAAGATTCCGCAAAGATCCAGCATAATATTGCTTCACAGGTGATCCGTCTTCATGTCGTGGCAAACAGCGATACCAAAGAAGATCAGGCACTAAAGCTGCAGGTCAGGGATTCTATTATACACTGCCTGCAGGAGCAGCTCTCCGACTCCCGTTCTGTACAGGAGGCAAGAAATACGATCCTGTCCCAGATTCCTGAGATCGAAAAAAAAGCACAGGATACCATCACCCGCGAAGGATTCTCATATCCTGTCAAAGTCACTCTGGGCAACCGTTATTTTCCGATAAAGGATTATGGTGATCTCCGCTTTCCTGCCGGAAATTATGAAGCCCTCTGCGTAAGTATCGGCGCCGCCTCCGGTCATAACTGGTGGTGCGTCCTCTTTCCAAGCTTATGCTTCGTTGACGAAACCCATGCCGTCGTACCGGATGATTCCAAGGATAAGCTCCGAAAATCTCTTACCAAGGATGAGTATGATTCGCTGGAAATACACTCTGCTATTTATGACGCCTTACTGGACAATCCCTGATAATTGCCTTAAAATAAAAGCAATCAAAACAGGAAGGTCATGGTTATTATAATGAAAGAAAATGTCATCGTGTCGATCACAGGTCATCATATGGCTGACGAGGAAGAAAATACAATTCAGACGGAACAACCGGGTAAATATGCTTTTTTTCAGGGAAAGCATATTATCCGTTATGAAGAATATATGGAAAGCGGATCTGATACCCCTGTTTCCATCCCCTGTATGCTCAAGATCGACAGAGAAAATGTGATTTTGAGCAAAAAAGGAGCTGCACCCATGAAAATGCATTTTTCACCGGGTACAGCCCATGATACTCTCTATCAGACGCCTCTCGGCCCACTGCCGATATCCGTCAGGACTTCTCATCTCGAGATCAATGAATGTGAGGAGAAGATAACCGTTGACCTTACATACCGCCTGCATATGAATGGCGATCCGGTCAGCGATTGCCGGATGACTATTTCAATCAGAGGATCAAAATAGTCTATTTCTTATTCTTTTCCGTATTCTCTACAGACGCCTTCGCTTTTGCCTGCATAGTTGTCAGCTTGTCCTGCATCTTTGAACGGAAAGACCGCTTCTTGGACACTGTCTCAAGATTTGTTCTGAGACCTTTCACTTCAAGAATATATATACCACTGACACGGGCTTTTACAGATTTTTTCACGGGAATCTGTTCAAAAATCTTTTCATCACACATCAGTGACATGATCTGATTTCCAATCTTTGCTTTGACGATCGGCACCTTCTGTCCACGGAAACGCTTCGGGGTCTGATCGATCACAAGCTGCGGAAGTCCCGAATCCTTAAGTTTCATTTTCTTTTTATCAATTACAAGAAATGACGCATTCTGTGCTGCTGCCTGCAGCTGTCTCTGCGATTCCTCCTGACGGTTCTGCAGCTTCCTTCCATAAATACTCAATGCTACCAGTCCTGCTACTAAAGCCACGATCAAAACAATCGTAACGATCAGCCAGACTTTTACGGCAACTACCGGTATGACCATCCATTCATTCATTTTCTTTAAACCAACCTTTCTTCAGACTGTTCATAAGAATACCACATTTTCAGTCAATTGAAAATACCTATCTATAATTCTGCGGCATTTTTCTTTACTGTCTCTCCAATGATCTGACGAACCTTTTCACCTACATGTTTCTTCTCTGCCTTTTCTAATTCGTCCATGTAAATCGGTTTGCAATACTCAACGATCACATGAGTACTGTGGATCCATGGAAAATGGTTTTCAAATGCATCATCTGTATTATTCATGGCAACCGGAACAATCGGACGGTGGGATTTCTCTGCCAGCTTGAAACTTGCCTGATGAAATTCCAAAAGCTCCTCTCCATGATTTCTGGTTCCTTCCGGTGCAATAAAGATGGAATGGCCTGATTTTAACAGTTCTATTCCCTCCAGGATTGTCTGCAGACCTTTTTTAATATCATCTCTATCCAAAAACAGACATTTCATCGCTTTCATCCATCTGGTGATCAATGGAACATGTGCCAGATCATCCTTGGAAACAAATGCCATAGGCATCGGACCTGTCGTATATCCCACCAGGATATCAAAATAACTCCTATGATTAAAAGTATACATGGCAGATTCATTTTGAAGAATATTTTCCCTTCCCTTTACCGTCACCTTCACTCCGGCAATAAACAAGATATCTTTAAATGCTCTGCGGATCAATGTCTGAGCATATCTCGGTTTCATATCCGGATCAATCTTTCCTATGATCCAGCCGACAAACCACGCTGGTATACTAAAAATATAATATAATATCAGATAGATCACTATTAAAACTGTTCGCATTATTTTCTCCTATTCTTCCTTCTGCCCGGAAACACTTTCTTCTGTTGTTTCAATCTTTTCTGAAGAAGTATCTTCTTTTCTATCCGTTGCTGCAGGCTCTGATCCGCCGGATGGCTTAACCGTTGCCGTTGGTCTGTGCACTGCCGGTTTCTTAGTCGGTTTCACAACCGGTTTTTTCGTCGGTTTTGCCGGTTTGACATATGGTTTCCGTGTCGGTTTTGATACCGGCTTTTGTACAGTCGGCTTCACCGGGCGTTTTGTCGGCTTCACAACCGGTGCCACTGTCGGCTTCGCTGCTTCCGTAACTCTCCGGACGCTGCTTCTCCTGCGGTTCGGCTTTGGTGTCGGAGCCGCTGTCATAACAGGCTCATTCTTGTCATCATCTACAACATCACGTATTTTTCCTTCCGGCTCTTTAATTTGTTTATCTACTGTCGTAGTCTTATAATATTCCTCTAATGTCATATCTTTTTTGTAAAGATATGATGCAAGCTTCTTTCCGACATACCGAATATGCCACGGCTCATAAGAATATCCTGTGATCTTCGTCTTGTCTTTTGGATATCGTATGATAAATCCGAAACGATGACAATTCTGTGCCAGCCACTTTCCATCGGAAGTATTGCCAAAGCTCTCTTCCAGCGCACATCCTACCGCATTGCTGGACACATCTATGGTAAGACCTGTCTGATGCTCACTGCTGCCCGGCTTTGCCGATACAAGGTCTGTCTCCCTCGATCCACGGTTGCTGACATTTCTGTCGTAAATCTGCTTCTGTCTGGCATAAGAACGGTATCCTGATACAGCCTGTAGTATGACACCTTCCTGTTCTGCCGCCTTGAAAAGCTTCTCCAGGGCGTCCGCTGTCACAGCCCGCACATAGCTTTTTTCAAATGTACCAGAATAACTGAAACGTACATTTGGAATCACCAGATCTGCAGGAATATAGTCCTCACTCATACGATACTGTCTGTTTACCAGCACAGTAATGCTGTCTTCTTTGGTATCTACCTTGATCAGCCTGCTTTTCTGTTTCTGCTTTGTCTTTTTCACTCCGGCATCCCCGCTATTCTGGGTTTTGCCTGTATAATATTCATATCCCGTATCAGATGTGTCTGTCTGCCCCTCAGCCCCGGTTTTCACATCGCCAAGCTGTCTTGACAGCAAACCTGCAAAAACCATTACCAATGCAATAAAAATAACTACCGCACGTTTCATCTGTATATCCCCCGTCGTTTTTCTTCTCAGTGTCTATGGTCTTTTTTATTATTCCATATGTTGTTTTTATTTTCAATAGATTATACCATATCTTGTTTAAAAAATTATTATTTTTTTCTTAACAAAGCTATAAGATTTATATAAAACGAAAACTTGTACATTTCTTCTTTTTCTTGTTATACTAATAAAAATGAAATGAGAGGAAGTGCACGAACCATGAGTGAACTTATCACTATAAAAGCACCTGCCAAGATCAATCTTTCTCTGGATGTGACCGGACGGCATGCAAACGGATATCATGATCTGCGTATGATCATGCAGACAATTGACCTGTATGATGAACTGACCATCCGCAAAGAGGCTGAACCGGGTATTCATTTTTCCATGAACAAGGAGCTTCCGGACCATATCCCTCCGGAAAAAAATCTGGTCTGGAGAGCAGCAAAGCTATTAACAGAGCATTGCTGCATAAAAGACGGTCTGGATATCTATCTGGAAAAAAATATACCTGCTGCTGCCGGTCTGGCAGGTGGCAGTTCGGACTGTGCCGCTGCTTTATTAGGCATTAATGAACTGTGTGAACTCGGTCTGACAACCGGACAATTATGCGAGCTCGGTGTCACTCTGGGTGCAGATGTACCTTTCTGCATCGAAAAAGGAACCATGCTTTCTGAGGGAATCGGCGAGATCCTTACACGTCTTCCTGATCTGTCTCCTTTATGGGTACTGCTGATCAAACCGGATATTTCCGTCAGTACCGGATATGTATATACGCATCTGGAGCTTGATAAACTTACAGATCGTCCGGATACGGAGCATTTGATCGAATGTATCCGCCGCCACGATGATGCTTCCCTCGCCCGGGGATTATCAAATGTCCTGGAAACTGTCACGATCCCTGAATATCCTGTCTTAGAGGAATTAAAACATTTTCTTACCGATAACGGAGCTATCGGCTCACTGATGAGTGGAAGCGGTCCAACGACTTATGGCCTTTATCAGGATGAAATCCTTGCCCGTATGGCACAAAAAAAGGCACAGACCAATTATCCGGATTATGATATTATCCTATGCCGCACACGTATTCCGAAGGACTCTCTCTAAGCAGAGATCAAGCGGATGCCTTTTGTCTAAATTTCATCAATAACACAGAAAGACCGGAACACCGCATATTATCCGCAGTGTTCCGGTCTTTCTATTTACCGTCCGGCATCCGCTGGTCCATCCGAAGCCGGTCAACTAAGATATTTGGAATAATCCTCTGCCGTGGTCACTCCATTCTTCCAGTCGTCCATCTTCTGACGGGTTGCCTCCATTGTATCTTTGCAGATCTGAGGAAGATCCTCTCCCCATGCCTTTGTCGCCTGCTTATATCCTTTCTCGATCGCAGCCATCATAGTATCCGCTTTATCCGTATCTCCTCCAGAAAGTGCGATCGCCATACTTACCAATCGGTCTGACGTCTGATTAACACCCCAGTATCCATCCTCTGAAATAGACTCTTTCGCCTCATCAATCGTCTTTTGATCTACCTTTCCTGCGACCTCACGGAATGTAGCTGCCAGATTAGTACCATTTGCCAGATCAAATTTCTCTGCCTGTTTGCCTAAAAGCTTCTGCACCAGACTGTTCATGCTATCCAGACGGCTCTGCTGGTCAGCTTTCAGCTTTGCAACGATATTTTCTTTATTATAGATCTGGTTAGTGCTGTCTTTCTTGGTTTCGTTGGTCTTTTCAAATACTACAGCATCATCCTTGAGCTGCTTTTCTGCTGTTTCATTTCCCTTCGATGTCTTCTCCGTCTCTGCTGCTTTCACGGATGCATACGAATTAACGCCATTAATTGATGAAACACTCATGTTCCCGAACCTCCTTTTTCCTTTTACGAACATATATCATTACTCTGTTTACATGATCTTCTATTAAAAATATCGACCGGATCTGCACTTTCCTTTACCGGCAGATGCACTTTTGCGCACATTTTTTCTTTTGATGCATATGATAAGCAATAATAACGTATTTATTGGCTGCCAAAAGGAGGATATCAATGTCTCTTCGCCGAACGATCGCCCGGAAAACCCAGTGCAATTTCCGTCTGAACCGTAAGATCATCCACTTAAAGCACTGTTGGGATGATGTCAGCTCTACGCTGGATTCCTTTTGTTCCCACAAACGCAAGCCTTCACCTCCGCCAAAACCTCCAAAGCCAAAACCGTGCCCTCCATTCGGCTTTCCCTGCTGTCCCTTCTGTACGCCACAAGGCCCCTGCGGATCACCGCCTCCAAAACCACATCCTCCGGAACCGGGCGGCTGTCACTCAGGGCCTCCAGTTCCTCCGAAGCCTCCAAGACCGGACGGGTGTCACTCTGGGACTCCAAAATCTCCGAAACCTCCGCGTCCGGACGGCTGTCCCTCAAGGACTCCAGGGTCTCCGAAGCCGGATGGGTGTCACTCTGGGGCTCCAAGGCCTCCGAGGCGTCCACCCATTTTCCCACCTTTCCCACCATTTCATTTCTAAATTAACTTTTCGCACGCTTTGACATTTGGGGCCGAATATCGGCTCCTACCTTTTTCATGCAGATCAGACAGGTCGGTAGAATATAGATGCTTGCTGATATCCAGGCTGTCTGGTCGCCAAAACAGATCGCCGTATAGCCATATGCCGGTACAAACAAAAGACTGACCACTATCCTTGCTATCATCTCTGTGACACCTGAAAATACTGCTCTGCCGGAGTAACCAAGTCCCTGGGTAGTCATACGGCATATATTCAAAATACCAAGACTCCAGAAGAAAAATCCCTGACAAAACAAATACTTTGCAGCAGAATCCAATACATCCATTTCCCTGCCGCTGATAAATATCTGACACAAAGTGTGGCCAGAAAATATCAATATTATCCCCGCACAAAGTCCATATCCAACCGCCACTGCCATGCCCTGGAAAAGTCCCTTAACAATACGTTCTTTCCTGCCTGCTCCCAGATTCTGACTGCAAAATACAGAAACCCCGGTGGCGATCGCATCAAACGGACACATAAAAAACTGTTTCAGACGCATCGCTGCCGTAAATGCTGACACATAAACAACACTATCCAGGCTGTTATTTGCATACTGCATCACCATACTTCCAATGGCAGTGATTGAATACTGAAGTCCCATGGGTACACCCATTCCGGTCATCATACGCACCCCTTTGCCATAAAGTCTGCAGTCTGAACGGGTAATACGCAAAAGCGGAACCTTTGTCCATATATAAATACAGCATAAAATCCCACTGACCGCCTGTGCAGTGATCGTAGCCGCTGCAGCACCTGCACATCCCCAGTGAAATACCAGTATGCAGACCAGATCAAGCACAATATTTAACACTGTCGAAATCGCCAGAAATACAAACGGTGTCCTGCTGTCTCCCACTGACCGGAGAATACTGGACATCAGATTATACAAAAGGGTAAATGGAATCCCCAAAAAAAGAATAAGAAGATAATTATATGCTCCCTTATAAATCTTATCCGGGGTAGATAACAGATGCAGGATCTGTGGACAAAAAAATGCACATACTGCTGTCAGAACTACTGCAAAAACGGCTGTCAGGAAAATGGCATGAAATATATGACTTCTCATTTCCTTCATATTTCCGGCTCCAAAACTTTTCGCAATAGGAACACCAAAACCACATGCAATTCCAATACAAAAACCAAGTACTAAAAACTGGACACTGCTTGATGCCCCCACGCTCGCCAGTGCATTTGCCCCCAATGCTCTACCGACAATGGCCGCATCGATAATATTATATGTCTGCTGCAATATATTTCCTATCAAAAGGGGTACTGCAAACCCCATTATCAGAGGCAGCGGTCTGCCCTCTGTCATTTTCTTCGCCATAATTTACTCACTTCACTTTTCTATCAGAACATATTTACAAGCAAATAAAAGCTGACAGAAACCTCATTTCTGAAATTTCTGTCAGCATATTTTTATGACATAGCATGCCATTTACATGTAAGTCAAATTATTTAAGAGTAACCTTAGCACCCTCAGCCTCAAGCTTCTCTTTGATCTCGTTAGCCTCATCCTTAGTAGCAGCCTCTTTAAGAACCTTAGGAGCACCATCAACAACTTCCTTAGCTTCCTTAAGTCCAAGACCTGTTACTTCACGAACAACCTTGATAACCTTAACCTTGTTTGCACCAACCTCTGTCAGCTCAACATCGAACTCATCCTTCTCTGCTGCACCGGCACCGTCAGCACCAGCTGCTGCTACAACAACGCCTGCTGCTGCAGATACACCAAACTCTTCCTCACATGCCTTAACTAAATCATTCAGCTCTAACACTGTCATGCCCTTGATAGCATCAATAAATTCCTGTGTAGTCATTTCTATAACCTCCGTATTATTTTCTTTTCGTTTTTGTTTTCTTAATAAAATTTAAGCCTCTGCTGCACCCTCGCCCTGCTCTGCGATCTGATTAAGCACACGAGCAAGATTGGTAATAGGTGACTGCAAAGAACCAAGCAGCTTGGAAATAAGCTCGTCTCTTGAAGGAATACTTGCAAGAGCCTTAACACCCTCTACATCATAGAATGTTCCCTCAACGACAGCACCCTTGAATTCCAAAGCCTCAGCCTCTTTCGCAACGTTATTTAAAACGCGGATAGGAGCTGTTGCATCTTCCTTAGAAATTGCGATAGCAGATGGTCCATCTAACAGATCATCTAACTGTGCGAAATCAGTACCCTCAAATGCACGCTTCATGAGTGTGTTCTTGAATACTTTGTACTCACATCCTGCCTCTCTCAATCCCTTACGAAGTTTTGTGTCCTGTTCTACAGTCAGTCCACGATAATCAACAAGTACTACAGTAGTAGCACCATCGATCTTCGCTTTGATTTCATCAACGATTGGCTGTTTTAATTCAACCTTTGCCATAAGATATCTCCTTTCCTGGGCAGTCCCATATTTTTTCCTGCCTGGGAAGTCTTACTTCAAAATAAGAAAACCTCCCTGCGTAAACACAGAGAGGTGAAATCATCAAAAATAATTACATCCTTCCTCGGTAGGCGGTTTCCTTACGCCGAACTATCGGCACCTACTGTCTACGGCAGTATGGTCTGTTCTTCACAAACCGTTTGGTATTTTATCACATTTTCATAAATATGTCAACACACAAAATAATTTAATATTTCCACTGTCCATTTAATATTTCCACAAATTTTTTATCTGTGGCACTACCTTGGAAAGCTTCCAGGATTTCTGACTGTTCTTTCTGCTATTCGGATCATTTACAATGACTCTACGGTCATCCTGCATGCCTGCAAGAACCAGGAAATGACCCGCTGTAGTAAAGTCACCGGGACGCATGGCACAAATGATCACATGCCCTTCCTGCAGTGTCCTCCGGATCACTCCTTCGTCACAGGACATCTCCGAGCCTCTCAGACCAAGTCTGGCTGCGCCATCAGTCATCAATGACCACGCCGAACCCTGTCCATCTACATAATATCCCTTTTTCTGTGCCATTTTGGCTACCTTCCACGGATTCCAATCTCCATTTTGAAACGTATAACAGGCAACCATGGATAAACAAGTGGGACCGCATCCTGTCAATGCCATGTAGTCATTTCCATACTTCCGGTATCCCCATCTCTCATCCCATTGGAGCAGCAGCGGGACATTGCTCCCCTGATTTCCCTTTAGATCATCTTTTTTCAGCTTTATTTTGGACCTTATTTTCTTTTTTTTCGGATAATCCTTGACAAAGCCTCTTGCCTCCGGATTCTTTCTGGCCAGTTCTACCAGCTGCCTGGGATATTTTCCATCTGCATTTTTCCAGAAGCGTTCCTCTCCAAAGCCTGCCCTTTCTGAAAGATTCCTCAGGCTCTGCCCTACCTCAGACTTCCACAGTTCCATCCTGCCCACCGCAAACCATATCATTATTGCGGCAGCAAAGAACCATAGCAGCTTTTTTCTTCTTTTTCTCCATCTTTTCCGTCTTCTTTCCATATTTCCCTTTCATCCTATATGATCAGTTTCTTATATTTCGTATTTCATTATAGATTATTACTTCTCTGTATTCATTTAAAATGTCTCATGAAAATCTAATATTTCTCTGAACTTTGCCCTCCATCCCTCTCGATAATTTTACATGTACATAGTAATGTGATACACTTTTTAACAGAGTTTGCTTCTATTGTATGCAGAAGCAAAGAGAACAGAAAGGAATTTAATTCTATGGATGATAAAGAAAATACAACACAAAAAACAAAAGATTTTTCATTAAAGGATATCTTTCAATTTATCTTTCTTCTGGCAATAATATTTCTGATCATTTTTATCCGCCAGATGCCTTTATTTACAGTAGATGGACACAGTATGGACAAGACCTACACGAACGGAGATCTGCTGGCCGGCAAAAAAAATGCCCCGATCCACCGCAAGGACATCCTGATCATATACAGCGACGTACTTTCAGAACGCATTGTGAAACGCTGTATCGGCATGCCGGGTGACAAACTGGAAATAAAAGATAATGTCCTATATATAAACGGAAATGTCATAAAAGAAAATTATATTGCAGAACCTATGCGTACCGATGATATGTCTGTCACATTGAAGGATAATGAATATTTTGTCATGGGAGATAATCGAAACAAATCTACTGACAGCCGGGAGATCGGCCCCATTCCCAAAGACAAGATCCAGGCAAGGGTTACTCACAACCTCACAAAAGAATATCACATTACAACCGTTCATCTGAAATGGTTTAAGCGTATCGTCATTATCTGTGCTGCCTGCTACATTATCATCACTATACTCGGAAGTTTCCTGCTTCCTTTATTCCACCATAATGAAGAAGAAACCGGGGATCACCAGTCTTCCTGATACTAAAGGATACCCTTGTTACATCATAAACCTTGCATATCGCTTACATTACAAAAAAACGGCACAGACCGGCAGATTCTTTTATCTCCTGCCGTCTATGCCGTTTTATTTATTATCTGCGTGATCACAGCCTCTTTTACTGTTTTCACAGTCTTTTATTTTTTAACTGTGATAGCTTCCATTCCGCCCATATATGGTCTCAATGCTTCCGGAATCCTTACGCTTCCGTCCTCCTGCAGATTATTTTCCAGAAATGCAATAAGCATACGCGGTGGTGCAACCACTGTATTATTCAATGTATGTGCAAAATATTTATTGCCATCCTCGCCCTTTACACGGATCTTTAAGCGACGTGCCTGTGCATCGCCAAGGTTGGAACAGCTGCCCACCTCAAAGTATTTCTTCTGACGCGGAGACCATGCCTCGACATCGATAGATTTCACCTTAAGATCTGCCAGATCACCAGAACAGCACTCCAAGGTACGAACCGGAATATCCAGTGTACGGAACAGATCTACCGTATTCTGCCAAAGCTTGTCAAACCATGCCTTGCTCTCCTCCGGCTTGCATACAACGATCATCTCCTGCTTTTCAAACTGATGGATACGGTATACACCTCGCTCCTCAAGACCATGTGCTCCCTTTTCTTTACGGAAACATGGTGAATAGCTTGTCAATGTACGAGGCAGCGACTTCTCCTCCAAAATTGTATCTATAAATTTTCCGATCATAGAATGTTCACTGGTTCCGATCAGATAAAGATCCTCTCCTTCTATCTTGTACATCATGGCATCCATTTCAGCAAAGCTCATAACACCCGTCACCACATTGCTTCGAATCATGAATGGCGGTACACAATAAGTAAATCCCCGGTCGATCATGAAATCTCTTGCATAGGATATAACTGCTGAATGAAGTCTGGCAATGTCTCCCATCAGATAATAGAAACCATTTCCTGCCACTTTACCTGCAGCATCCAGATCAATGCCATCAAACTTTTCCATGATCTCTGTATGATAAGGTACCTCAAAATCAGGCACAACCGGATCACCATATTTCTGAATCTCTACATTTTCACTGTCATCCTTACCTATCGGTACACTAGGATCAATAATATTCGGTATTACCATCATGATCTTTTTAATCTTTTCCGCAAGCTCCGGCTCCTTGGCCTGCAACTCTTCCAGACGAGGAGCAATTTCTGCCACCTCAGCCTTTCTCTGCTCAGCCTCTTCCTTTTTGCCCTGTGCCATCAGTCCTCCAATCTCTTTCGAGATCTTTTTGCGGCGTGCACGAAGATCATCTGCCTCCTGCTGGGTCTTTCTGGCCTCAGCATCCAGTGCGATCACTTCATCCACCAGAGGAAGCTTCTCCTCCTGAAACTTATTTTTAATGTTTTGTTTTACGATGTCAGGATTTTCTCTGACAAATTTCAAGTCTAACATTTCTTTTCTCCTTTATGATTTATTCGCTTTTATTCACTCAAAAAGCACTTTTCAAATACAACATTTTTCATGGCTCCATAATAAATGACACCCTCAAACACATCGCACCCGATCTTTTTCGCATATTCCTCCTGAAGTCTGGTATGAATACCACCGCAGGTAACGGTAAGTCCCATCTCTTTTGCCATCTCCACGGTTTTGCGGAAAATCACGGTATCCTTTTCGTTGATCATATGATCGCTGAAGTATTCTCCGTGGAATTTAATCCCGGTAACAGGCAGCCGCCGCATCGAATTGACCGCTGTGTGATCTGCACCAAACCGGCTGATGATCACCTGATATCCCAGATTTGTCAGATTCCGTATTGCCACTTCAAACGATGTAGTCGCATCCGCAAAGAAACGCTCCGGAATTTCAAAAATAAAATCCTCCGGCTCAAGCTTATTTTGCTCCACAACAATATTGTGTATACGTTCCACCGCATGTCTCGTAGACAACTGACTGGCTGTCATCTCCAGTGAAACCGGAATCACTTTATTTCCCTTCGCCTTCCAGGCACCAATATTATCCGCAACCTCCTGCAGCAGATAAAAACTGAACTCTTCCAGCTGGGCTCCCCGCTCCATCAGGTGCATGATCTGGGTATATTCAAAATATTGTCCATCCTTCATCAGGATCCTCGGAATCGCCTTGCATCCGATAACATGATCCTTATCTCCCTGTATCCTCGGCAAATAGCTGATCTCAACACTACGCTCATCCATGGCACGACGAATTTCTCCTGCTATTTCATCTTCTCTGGAAAGCTGTGCTTCCATGTCCTCTGTATAGATTGCATAATGATTGCCCCTGAGTCCCTTTATACTCCTGCGGGCAAGATCCGCCTTTTCAAGCATTTCTAAAAGCTCCTGATCCTCCTGCTGGATCAGATACACGCCTACTGTAGAACCAAAGTCAATATTGTCCTCCTCTGCTTCTACCTCCTGCTGGTGACGTACTACTGCAGACATGGCATTGACAAGCTCTTTATGAGAATCATACTGGAAAAGGACTACAAAATAATCCCCGTCTACTCTCGCACACATTCCATCTTTTGTCAAATGATTTAACAAAACATCCGAAAATGCTTTTAAAATACGATTGCTCACATAAAAACCATAGTGATGGCTGAAACTCTGAAATTCATTGATGTCTGCACAGATCAATGCATAATGTGCATCTTCTCTGCGGGCAGCAAGGATTTTCTCTGCTTTCTTTAAGAATGCCGCATATGGAAGAAGACCGGTAATCGTATCCTCTGTCTTGGCTCTCGCTGAAGCAGCAATCTTTTTCAGCTTGCCGGCAAGCTGCGTGATCTCCAGCTCTGATCCCTTCGCTGCCTCTGCCTTTCCACCACTCTGCTCATTATCCGCCAAAAGCTTTGTAAGACCGTAGACAACGGCTCCACCATCTTCTTTCTTTTCTGTACATGTATGAATCTGTACCCGGTGATATGCACCATTACGGTTGATCACCCGAAATACATCCCTATATATTCCGACATTATTCACCCAGTACTCTCTCATCCGAATAAACTTTTCCACATCATCCGGATGGATGATCGTGCGGATATTCTCATCCGTAAATTGTCTCTCCAGAATCGTCTCCGGAGAATATGTCTCTCCAAGATCTCCATCTCTGCGAAGCACATGCTGGTTCAGATCATATGTCCAGATCGTCTCCCGCAGCATTCTGGTAACTACATTGGAACGGTGATTATTGTCCGCAAGCTCAGCCTCAGCCTGTTTTCGGGCTGTAATATCTACTATTACACACAAATATACCGGCTGTCCGTTATCATTATCGATCTGTGTTCCATTGATATATGACCAGCGTATTCCTCCGCTTTTGGCCATAATACGATATTCCACCGCAAGCGGTCCCCGGTTCTCGATCGCCTGCCGTATCGTCCTGGTCACCATATCCAGATCCTCCGGATATATAAGCTCCGAAGTATCATTGTGAAACTGCATGCTGTATTCCGACCGGCTGTAACCTGCCAGACGGAAAAATCCATCATTCGCATATAATATCTTAAAGTCATTCAGCCTGACTTTGATAACTCCCCCCGGAATACTGTTTGCGATCAGATCCAGTTCCCTCTTGGCATCATATACGTCCTGTAAATGGCGTTTCGAGCCTGATATGTCCAAGCCGGAACAATAATAGATCATACTTCCCGGCTTTTCTTCTCTCTTGGCCGTAAAAGAAATCCAAATGATCGCATCATCCTTGCGTTTTGCCCGAAACTCAAGATGAATACTGCCTCCCATGCTGACCTGACGTGCCATCAACGCCTTCATCCTCTGCTTTTCCTCCGGCAAGGCAGGACCCATGACTCTATTTTCAAAACATTCCTTAAACTCCTCCGGAGTATACTGAAACATTTTATAAAATCCATCATTTGCATACATAATCTCCGGTTCTGCCTGCATTTTAGCAATCATCATGCCACATTCTGACATACTCGCCAGTCGTGCAAACTGTTCCTTGTGCATCTCAAAGCCATTGTCTATTCTGTTCTTTTCCATACCGCACACCCCCTTCGTATCCTGATCAATCTATTATCGTAAGGTACTTTATCTTTTTTCTATGGCAGATCTGTATATCTCTATTATAATTTTCTCGGACCGTCTCCGATCTGCACGGCATAAAAATCCGCCTTATAATCAATCGCTGCCCTGTATGCCTTACCAACCTGTCTGATAAAGGTATCTACCGCCTCGTCTTTCACAATGCTGACCGTGCAGCCGCCAAAGCCGGCTCCTGTCATACGTGACCCCAGGACGCCTTCCACCTTCCAAGCCTCCTCTACCAATGTGTCCAACTCAGTCCCGGTGACTTCATAATCATCCCGGAGTGAAATGTGAGATTCATTCATCAGCTTTCCAAACAATCCGATATCATTTTCCTTCAGCGCCTGCACAGCCTTTATAGTCCGCTGATTCTCATACACTGCGTGTCTCGCTCTCCGACGCCGTGTCGTATCCTTCACTGCATCTTTAACGCTTTCAAACTGCTCCTCTGTAAGCTGCCCAAGACTTTCTATGTTTTTTACCTTTTGGATCTCCTGCAATGCCTTTTCACACTCGACACGTCTTTCATTATATTTTGAATCACCAAGTCCACGCTTTTTATTGCTGCAGGATATTACGATGCTGGCACCCTTTAATCTGATCGGGGCATACTCATAGGATAGGTCGGATGTGTCTAGAAAAATCGCCTGATCCTTTTTTCCCATAGCGATCGCAAACTGATCCATAATACCACAGTTCACACCATTAAAATTATTTTCCGAAAACTGACCCAGCAATGCCAGATCCTGATTCGAGATCCCAAGGTCGAACAGATCATTCAGAACATACCCCGTCAAAATCTCCACGGAAGCAGACGAGGAAAGTCCTGACCCATTGGGAATATTCCCAAAAAGCATCAGATCAATACCGCATGGGATATCATATCCCTTCTGCTTCATTGCCCAGATCACGCCCTTGGGATAATTTGTCCATCCGGCATTTCTCCGCGGCTTCAGATCATCCAGACTCGATTCGATAACATTCAGATGCTCAAAATTCATAGAATAGAAACGAAGCTTATTATCCTTTCTCCGCCTTGCTGCCCCATATGTACCAATCGTCAGGGCACAGGGAAATACATGTCCACCATTATAATCGGTGTGCTCCCCGATCAGATTCACACGCCCCGGTGCGAAATAAATACCAATCTCGCCCTCTGCACCAAAGATTTCCTGAAATCTCTTGTAAATCTTTTCTTTCATGCTCTGCTCCTCCGTTATATTAAGTAAATTATATTATATACTATTTGCTGTCGGAAAACAAGAAGAGGGAAACATGGAACAAGCCTACAATGGAAACACGTAACAGAAGTACAGAAAAATTCCGGGCGGATGCCTGTTTATCCTGCTCAGACTTCACCATTCTCATGCAAATACTTCATAAAAGCCCGACACCCCTCAACGACATCCTCATAGGTGGCATCAAAATTCCCGGTATACCATGGATCCGCAATATCCCTTTGCGTCCCGGCAAATTCCAGCAATTTATATACCTTTCCGTCCGGATCTCCTTTCAGCATACGTCCCAGATTTTTCATATTCCACTCATCCATCCCGATAATATAATCTGCATCCACATAATCACTCCACGTAATCTGACGGGCACGATGTGGCACCATCGGAATCCCCTCTTCGTGCATTTTACGGACAGTGCCGGGATGCGGTGGATTTCCGATTTCTTCCGTGCTGGTGGCACGGGAGTCGATAATGAACCGGTCGGTAAGATGACGTTCGTCAACCATGTGCTGGAAGACGAACTGGGCCATGGTGGAACGGCAGATGTTGCCGTGGCATACGAAAAGCACTCTCGTTTTCATTTTTTACCTCCTAAAATGCCGTGATTTGCCGTGTTTTGGGGACTTTTGCGTACTCTCAAAAATCTACATAAATTTCGCATAATGTGACACACTACGCAAAATAAGGCAAATTAAGGCAAAATGTAATAGTCATTCGTAGTCAAAAAGTAGTAGGCTGCAAAGAGCCGGACTACTCTGATTTACCCCAAATTCCTATCGTTAATAGAATGGGGGTTCGGGGGGTTCTACCTTTTAACGATAGAACCATAGGGGGTTCGAACCCCCTACGAGTATCACCATAATACCAAATAATCTATCGGTTGCAAAAGACTTTTTCATAAGAAAAGGGTGTGCAAGCCACACGCCCATTTCTGCTTTTACTACCATTCTTACTACCATTTTTCACACAAATTCTTACTACTAAGACTCATCCGTAAGCTGATTACGGTGCATCGTGAAAATTACAATTTCATTGACTAACATAATCTCGACAAACTGTGCTCAAAGAAGCGTTGGCGATGTCGAGCGAGAACTGCGAGGAATTGATGAAGCAGTCAAATCAAGAACAAGTGAGGGCAGAGCAGAACAGGCAGAGAGACGCAGAGCAGAACAGGAAGCTCATCAGCGAGCTGAAGCAGA
>JALFLW010000024.1 GCA_022774505.1 Lachnospiraceae bacterium | reverse complement strand
CAACCGCTGTTGTCCCATGTGTCAGGCTGTTCCGAAGGAGATGTGGATGGATGCACGCAGGGAGGATGTCCTTGATGCTCCCTATTTCCATCTGGTTTTTACTGTTCCTGATATTCTAAATCCGGTCATTTACAGTAACCAGAAACTCCTTTATGATGCCTTATACCATGCAGCTTCCGCAACCATCAGTGAACTGGCTGCCGACTCAAAGTATCTTGGAGCAAAAGTCGGTCATATCTGTATTTTACATACCTGGGGTTCTGAAATGAACTTTCATCCCCACATTCATACCATCCTGCTGGGTGGAGGACTGACTTCCAACAACCGGTGGATGGACAATGGCGAAAATTTCTTTCTTCCCATCCAAGTCATTTCTAAAGTGTTCCGCGGAAAATATCTGGAGGAACTAAAGAGGCTGTGGGAAGAGGATAAACTTGTATTTCATGGTACTGCTGAAAAGTTCCATAACCATTATACATTCAAGGAACTCTTGAATTCTTGTTATGGTACAGACTGGGTACCTCATTGTAAAAAGACTTTCAATGGTGCGCAGTCTGTGATTAATTACCTCGGAAAATACACCCACCGTATTGCCATCAGCAATCATCGCATTATCCGCACGGATGATGATACTGTTACCTTTTCAGTAAAGGATTACCGCAATGAAGGGCAGTGGAAGGAACTTACCATTTCGGGTGTAGAGTTTGTCCGACGTTTTCTCATGCATGTACCGCCAAGGCGTTTTGTCCGTATCCGGCATTATGGATTGTTAAGCTCCCGAACCAAGAATCAGGAACTAACTCTTTGCAGGAATCTCCTCGGCTGTAGGAAGTATATTTCCAAGCTTCGTGACATGGAAATGCCACAGATACTGGAGCATCTTTATGGAATCAACGTCTGTGTGTGTAAAGTATGTGGCGGACATCTCGGAAAACCGCAGATTCGAACACCACTACGTTGCTAAAAGGCAGCATCATATATTTTCAAAAATCTCAGTCTCTGAGGTTTTATCGTCATGCCCATTTATCTGTTTTATGCGATTTTCTGTAGCTTTCATTTGGAAAATCATATATAATCATGGGTAAGAGCAAAGAATTGAAAGTCCATAGGGCACGGCTCCCCGGACGCTTACTTTGTTCAATTAGGTCAAATCGAAAATGGTGTAAACGAAGGGGCAGTTCCCTGCAATGTCAAAACTGCTTTTTCGTTTACCCCATCATCGATTGTAACCTAAAGAAGTTACCGAGTTATGCTTTCAATTATTTCTTTTGCAACACTATCAATGCTCATGTTAGACGTATCTATTCTGCTTGCATCATAATAGTGATTACTTAAATACTGTGGTGCCTCTGGCATATAGGTTACTGCCAAATCGATGTCTCGATTTTCTTGGTTATTTATGCGTTGAAGTAGGATTTCTTTCTTGACCGTTAATATAAAATGGTGACTCTCAATATTTGCGAAGCCATCTATAAGTTTCTGATTGCAATAATCATTAATCAATGCAACTGGAATGACTAAACAGTCGCAACTTCCTTCTTGTATTATTTCTGTTATTTCATCAACGAGAGCATCAACCAAATATTTTTTAGCTTCTGGATATCTTTTTCCAAAACGATCAGAAACTGAAGTTGGCTTATATTTTTCTTGCAATGCATCGAATTCAAGCAAATGTGCCTGTGGTATTTCCTCAACAATCGCAGCAGCAACAGCAGACTTTCCAATTCCAAAAGTACCATCTATCCAAATGATCTTCATATTCTTCTCCTGTAAATCCCGATTTTTCACAAACTGGTGCAGTTATTCTGTGATTTCTGTATTTTCGTCAGCTTTTAACCTTTTTTATCTGCATACATCCGCAAATCGGCTTCATGGCATACTTCCTCAAAGGAAAAATCTTTGCTCTGTACGGTATAGCTGCCCATTGCCAGACTTAACGGGATCTTTTCTTTGCTTTTCCGTTTCAGACTTTCCCGGATATTTGCCATCATCTCGGAGGCTTTTTCTTCTGTGATCCCATTACCCAGAATCATGAATTCGTCTCCACCCATTCGGATAACCGGAGAATCTTCCGGCATTTCTTCCTTCAAGGTTTCTGCTACGATTTTAAGCAGAATTTCACCATATTCATGACCGTAATGGTCATTTACCTTCTTCAGATAATTACAGTCGGACATAATCACCGTAAACGGAAAAATCATCTTCTTTTTCTTTTCTTCTACTCTGTATTTCAGATAGTTACGATTATACACACCTGTCAGGCCATCTATAATGGAAAGCGCTTCCACCTTCTTCTCCAGACGAACACGTTCGGTAACATTGTTGGTGTTAGAATATAAATAGTACAAGTCAAAGTGAGAGCTTTTCATTCCGTCGATTAGTGATACAATAAAAGTATCGTACTGAAGGAGGAATTTATCATGGCAAAACATTTTGACAAACAGTTTAAACTGGATGCCGTCC
>JALFLW010000023.1 GCA_022774505.1 Lachnospiraceae bacterium | reverse complement strand
TTGATCGTATAATTACCATCATCAGATATCATATTTGACCATGCTACAGGAATACGGATTGTCTTGAAACCACACTGTCTTACCGATGTGATCAGCTTTTTGGTCGTCTTTGGCTGACCCCAGCCGGTCTCATAAACATCTGTACTTACACTGTTCGGATCTTTGTCTCCGGTATCAATACCACAGCTCTCCAGAGTATTGCCGAGATTCCAGCCCTGTCCCATCTTCTGGATCAGCTCTGTGGCAGTCAGATCCTTGTTCATTGTACCATCATCATATTTCGTCACACCGCCTTTAGACTTTCCCTGAGACGGGATCGTAGTGATCAGTGGTTCAGGAACAGGTGTAGCATCCGGATCATCTGTCGGTATAATGATCGGATCCTCAGAAACAAACGGTGTCTGTGTCGGTACCACCGGTGTATTTGTCGGCACTGCCGGTGTCTCTGCTCCTGCTGCCGGTGTATTTGTCGGCACTGTCGCACTGGTTACCGGTGTTTTTGTTGATACTGTCGCACTGGTTACCGGTGTTTTTGTTGATACTGCCGCACTGGTTACAGATGCACTAGCCTTTGGTGTCACCTTAGGTGTAACTTTTGGTGCCGCTGTTGCCTTAGCTTTCTTATTGGTTACTGTGATCTTACAGGTTAATTTTTTTGTCTGTACCTTTGCTTTCTTAGACTTGCGGTATTTCACAGTTGCCGTGATGACTGTTTTGCCCTTTTTTTTGGCCTGTACAATACCTTTCTTGGAAACAGAAGCGATTGTCTTTTTCTTGCTGCTCCATTTGCAGGATTTGATCTTAATCCCCTTTGATGCCTTAACTTTTAGTGTAACCTTCTTTCCTTTCACTAATGAAACTGCTGTTTTGTTCAACTTAACCCCTTTTTGGGCAGCAGCTTCTGCTGACCGTCCGTTACCCGGTACTCCCGCAAAACTTGAAACAGTCATTGCGGCAGCCATAAGTACGGCCAATACCTTTTTGCTCTTCCTCATAAGTTATTCTCCTTTCAGAATATAATAAAATATATAATAAAATCGTTATAGCTTGGAATTTGCAGAACCCTGCTATAACGATTTTATTATACACTCTATATTCTTTTTTTACAATTAATTTTGCCTAAAAAGATGCTGTCTTATCTTAATCCATATATAGCTCTACCCTGTTTCTTCCGTTATTTTTCGCCAGATATAATGCCCTATCCGCTAATTGAACAGATGCATTGTAATCTCCACCATGATACCCGGTAACACCTGCTGATATTGTAACCGGGCATACCGCTCCTGTATTTTGCTCTATTGCGCACCGTATTTTCTCTGCCTGCTCCCGTGCCTTGGTAAGGTTTCCCTCCATAATGACCAGGAATTCTTCTCCACCCCAGCGTATCATATAATTCGGCAGTTCCAAAACAGACATAGAGACATCTACAACTTCCTTTAATACCATGTCGCCACTCTCATGTCCATAGGTATCATTGACTTTTTTAAAAAAATCAATATCAAATATAAGAATTGAAATTCCCTTCCCATCAAAGCATTTTAACGCTCTGTGCTCATCAACAATACTTTCTATAATATTGCGGTTAAACAATCCGGTCAGCTGATCGTGAAATGCACTCTCCTCCAGCATTCTTTTGGCCACATACTGAAAGACATAAGAGCGTTCCACCGCCCAGTCAACCAGACATATTCCACCATAAAAAGGAATACCGAGGATCAGCATCATCGTCAATTCCGGATAATGAAGAAATGTATTTGCCAACAGTATATCTGCAAAGATCAGCCCCGTAAATACAATGCTCCATTTCGCCGGAGCTGCAAAACCAAAGAAAATAAAAACCGCCATGATAATGATAAATCCGTCACTGGCAAAGGTAAGATCCGGCAGATACGTGCATGCCCAAATGGTACACCACATAATCCCGTGTGCCACAAGATAAGATAAAGGAACCATGATACGGCAATCCCGTACTCTCGCATTTATGATCATAAAGATAATGAATGGTATTAAAATTGCCATCCTCGCCGGCACCGTAATCGTATTGATCTGCCCAAAAAGATACCAGTCTGATATCACATAAAACAATGAAGAAATACAGCTCGTAATAACAATCCACATATTCATCGTTCTATAATGTTCAAACTTAGATTGATAAAAGGTTCTATCTTTTTTCATATTTTCCCCACCCTGCCTAAACAGGTTTTACTTTTTCCTATAGAACATTTAAAGATTATATCACATTTTTTGTTAATTTCAAGATTTTGCTTTGTTTTCCCCTTACGCTAACTTTTATTCCTCCATATCTTCTATAGTGATCACATCCTGTAATACATAATGAAAGTTAGGTGCTGAACAGGTTTTATTCTCAATATACTCTTTTTTCAAGGATATCTTATCTCCTTTATCTTCCGGATCTACCCCTGTATAATTTCCCTGAAATACACTGATCTGCTTGTGCCTGAATTTCTCTATTAACTCATTAATCTTCTTTGTCGTCCCCGGTGCAGCTATAAGCTCATTCACTTCCAGCATCCGGACCCAGTCTTGATCAAATCCTGCCCCTGCATCATTTCCATTAATATTTCCCTCCACCGTGTCTTCAATATCTTCCCCGTTTAAAATCGCCTTTACGGCTGCTATTATATACGGTGTCCAGTCAATACGGCATCCGGTCAGGTAGGTGGTTGGAGCCACATCTGCCATGCTCTGATTATATCCCACATGATATACTACCTTTTTTCCTTTTACTTCCTCACAGGCAACCGCCGGTCCTGTTGTATCAGAATGCTGTGAAATGATAACGCAGCCTTTATTTATCAGACTGGCAGCTGATTTCTTCTCTAATGCGTAACTTCCCCATGTATTCGTATATTCCACGATCATTTTCGCCTGAGGAACAACAGAACGCACTCCCAGAAAAAACGAGGTATACCCCGAAATAACCTCTGCATACGGAAAAGCACCCACATAACCTATCTTTGCCTGATCCTTTGATATCGTTCCTTCCTCAATAAGCTGTTTGAGCTTCATTCCCGCTACCACGCCGGAAACATATCTTCCCTGATAGATTGCTCCCATATATGTATGATAATTTTTTAACACAGGCTGTTCATTCGCATTTGAACATGTCGCCTGACAAAATTGTATTTTGGGATATTTTTTTGCCCATTCCTTCGCTTTTTCACCGAAGCCAAAGCTGGTAGTAAAGATAATGTCACAATGAGCATCTACCAGCTCTTGAAGGATCTGTTCTTCATTCCCTTCCGTTACATTATATTTTGCAATTGTCTTAATCTGCTTTCCATATGTCTTTTCCAACACTTTTTGGGCTTTTACAAAATTGCCTGTATATGCAGTACTGGTATCTCCTACATATACAAAACCAGCCGTTATTGTCCGCTCTCTCCTGCTGTCTCTGGTAATCCATTTTAATCCGGCTGCCAATAAAAACACTGCCAGTGCACTAATTACCGTGATCAGATAAACTCGTTTCATGAGACGCCTCTCTTTCCTTTTTACACATGCTCTTTTACCATCTGCAGACTTTCTTCCACAGATGCTTTCTCTTCATACAATCGTTTTACATCGATAACTCCATCCTCCAAAAGCCCCAGAAGAATATCCACCAGTTCCGGATCAAACTGTGTTCCTTTTCCTTTTTGAAGCTCCTCCAGCACAAAATCCAGATCCAATTTTTTTCGATATACACGGTTTGCCGTCATGGCATCAAATGCATCTGCAATCCCTATGATCCTTGCATTTAACGGAATATTTTCTCCTTTCAGTCCATGCACATAGCCCGTTCCATCGTATCTTTCGTGGTGATAGAGTGCTCCCTCATCCACATGTTCAATAAACGTGAAATTTTTCAATATCTCCGCACCTCTGATAACATGTGATTTCATGATACCATACTCTTCATCCGTAAGCCTTCCCGCTTTATTAAGGATCCTGTCCGGAATCGCAATCTTTCCAATATCATGGAGCAATGCCGTTTTACGCAATATCTCCAATTCTTCCTCATCATATCCCAGCTTTTGGGCGATCATTACAGAATACTCCGATACTCTCTGGGAATGCTGACTTGTATTCTCATCTTTTGCATCCACAGTCCTTGCAATCGTGATAATCGTCTCATTTCCCATCTGAATCTGGTTTCTGGCAAGTTCCAGCTCTTTCTTTTGTAGATTGATCTTTTTCTGGATCTGTGTTCTGACTATGAGCCAGGTCAAATATGCTACTGTCATCACCAATACCATACCGTAATAGATAAAGAACCACCCGTGATCATAAATTTCTTTGTCCTTGATGATCTTGTAGGTGCTCTCCTCAATGACCTTTGATCTCTGATTATCATATACCGCCATATGAAAAACATAGTCTCCGGTAGGAAGATTTGTATAGACTATATTTTGGAGCCGGCTCTGCGGTACAACCACCGGCTCATCATCAAATCCCTCAAGCCAGACTCTCACATAAGGATCATTGATCGAATAATTGATCAGCTCCGGTATGATCTCAACGTTGGACACCCCTCTCGGAATATGAAAATCCTCTCCTCTTTCCACATAATTGATATCTCCATCCAGCTTTATAGACTTCATAAGCATTCGATAGGAGAAATTATGACTGTCATAATCGTCAAGATTCATATAGACAACCCCAGATCCTCCGCATAAATACAGATTATTTTTTTTATCTATATAATTCCATGCATTCGGTGTCAAAGACTCTCTCAGGCCCTTTGAGGCATTTAACAGATCATAGTCAAGCTTCTCTCCCCGGGCAAGCCTTCCTCTGTCGACCACATAAATGCCTGCCGAACTTAGTACCAACATCTCCCCTTTATTTCCCGGTACCATATCCAGGTTATTATAATATGGGAAATTATTTAAAATATTTATCTTATCTTTTTTACGAAAACACAAACTATTACTGGTAACAATAAATGTTCCATCATTGTCAGGGTCATCGATCAGCCGTAGAATCACCTCAGAACTTAATCCATCTTCTTTTTTAAGCTGTTGTTTAACTTTATGATCTTTAATGACCGCAATCCCGTTTCCATCAGTCCCTGCCCAAAGAGTTCCATCCTCCCTCTCCAGCATACAGAGGACCCTTGGATTGGACAGACCATTTCCGGCACCGATCACCGCTTTTACCCTGCCCTTTTTGACAAAAGTTATCCCGGCATCTCCTGCTAATGCCACCGTACCATCCTTTAATTCCAGTGCCATTCTGAATTTATCTCCCAGGATTCCTGATTTCTCCGTGTATTCCTTTATCACGCCATTCTCTTCCACCTCCAGCACTCCTGCACCGGAAGTACAGATCCAAAGATGATTCCGGCTGTCTACCATCAGATTACGTACTCTTATACCTTTTAATCTTTTTACCAGAAAATCACTTTTTGTTTTTGTGATCTTTTTGTCAACAACAGCCAATCCCTGATCCATTCCAAAGTACAGCTGTTCATTCCATTCCATTACCGTATTGACTACATCCTCTTCCAGACCTACCTCGCTAAATATCTCCGTAAATGCAGATCTGCATAGACGCAAAAGTCCCTGTCTGGAAGACGTAAACCATAAATTCCCCTGATAATCTATCAACATCCGGTCTATGGAACTGTTGAATTTATTTGTATTAATACCCTTGTATCTTCCTGCATCATCCATGTATCCGACACCGTTATCTGCACAAACAAATATTTCACCCGCATCTGAAGATTTTAAAGATTTAATATTTTCAAGTCCACTGCACGCAAACTTTTCCTTTTTCGTCCATTTCTCTCCCGAATCCTCATATATCTGTATCGTACCATCTGACATTCCCACGTACAATCTGTCATTATCAAACAGACAAGCTGTATATGCTGCCATCATCGGCTTATTCTCTTTATGCTGCAGGATGTTCCCATCCCGTATGAAATAGAGGTCCCCCTCGTCTGTAATGGTGACTACATTCCCATTTTGATCGGCAGTAATGCTTTTCGCATATTTTATCTGAGGAAGCGTATCTGTCACTGCCAGACCGCCCGATAACGATACGATTGCCAAAGCATCTGATGTCCCCACATAATAATTTCCATCAGAACTTTCTGTAATACATCTTACGGAATCTGCCGGCAGTCCCTCATCGGAATCGATCACATTAGAAATCTCCTCATTAATACTGATTGATAAACCACTATCATTTGTCCCGATCCACAAACGACCTGCTTCATCTGTGTAAAGGCAGTTCACATTTTTTACGGAATCATACCGGTTCATCCACTGAAAGCTTCCTCCGTTGTACTGGTAAAGTCCTCCATATGTCCCTATCCACAAAATTCCATCCTTTGTCTGGGCAATATCATTCGCCTTTCCTCCCGGAAGTCCATTGCTGTCATTATAGATTGTCTCTACATAACTGTTATAATCTGTCTTTTCCTGTGCTGCACAATTTATATCCGTCCACTGGGATAATGTCAACACAAACAGAAAAATCCCTACCAGTTTTGCTTTTCTATAAGTTGGTTTTTTCCCTTTTTTCTTTATATTCTTTTGTTCTTTTCGACGATGAAGCAATCTCAATATGATAAAAAACAACAAAAGAGTAAGTACTTTATCCAAAAAGTCCACATAATACTCTCCGATAATGCACCGATAAACCTTTTTCAGTCCCATCTGCTTTAATAAACCAATAACTCCATCTCCCCATATATTCCCTGTCATTCCGTCTGAAAAAAGATAATTCAAAGGCGTAGATACTGCCACAGCGATCATCGTCACCAAAAAGCCTAAAGACATCGTCTTAAACAGGTCATTCATATATCCTTTTTTTGCCAGACATCCCACCAATATTCCCAATGCTATATTGGTCAAAGCGTATATGCAGGCAGTAGAATGTACCAGTCCATACGTAAGATTTACCGTCGCACCGACAACGGCACCACAAAACGGTCCTAACGCATAAGCCGCACATACCGTTCCGAAGGAATCCATCCATACAGGAAGACGCAGCCCCGCTGCAATCCACTTTCCAATATAATTTATCAGTATGCAGCCTATGATAAATAAACTAATCTCGTAGTTTTTCCGATGTTGCATATCATACCTCTCTTTCTCCTTCTCGTAATGACATAAAACATTTTATAGGATACCACAAATCTCACCATTTCGCAATCTGTTCTTGCCAGAGAAAAAAATATTATGTTATCATATATATGTGCACGCTTTTTGCACATAATGGAGTTTCTTTGAAACTCCTAATATGAGCCCCTTAGGGCTCATTATATCATGAATTCGCAACGCAATGGAGCTTGTTCACTTGCGCAGAATTCATGAACGACAAAATCTTAAAGCACAACGTGCGACAGATGCGAAGCATCTGGATTTTGGAATTATTATATCATAAATATGACTTTAATAAAAAAGAGGTGTTTCATTAAAATGATAAAAATCGATCTTATCACCGGATTTCTCGGTTCCGGTAAAACAACCTTTATACGAAAATATGCAAAATATCTTATAAATCAAGGAAAAAATATAGGTATCCTCGAAAATGACTATGGTGCCGTCAATGTAGATGCTATGCTTCTGCAGGATATTCTGGGAGATAAATGCACCCTGGAGATGGTAGCCGGTGGCTGTGATACCGACTGTCACAGACGACGTTTTAAAACAAAGCTGATCGCCATGGGTATGTGCGGTTATGACCGTGTCTTAGTGGAACCATCCGGCATTTTTGATATGGATGAGTTCTTTGACACTCTGCATGAGGAGCCTCTGGACCGCTGGTATGAAATTGGAAATGTCATTACGATCGTCGATGCCGGGCTTGAAACAAACCTTTCAGACACCTCCCGCTATATTCTGGCTTCCCAGACTACTCAGGCAGGTGCGGTCCTGTACAGTCATGTTCAAGAGGTAACTCCCGAAAGACTTTCAGGTACCACCCGTTATGTATCTGAACTGGTGACCGATCTGCAAACAACCGTGCCTTCCCACCGGATCGTACTGAAAAAGGACTGGAACACGCTGAATGATTCTGATTTTGAAGCTATCCTGCATGCAGGCTATCATTCTGCCGACTACCAAAAATTATGGATGAATGATCAAAAATCATATGACAGCCTCTATTTTATGAATATGGACTTTAGCGAGGCATTTCTGCGGCAATCCTGTTCTGAAATATTAAAAGACCCTGCCTGTGGCAAGGTCTTTCGCATCAAAGGTTTTCAAAAGCTTCCCGACAGCTCCTGGATCTCTATCAATGCTACCCATCAAAAAACAGAGATAAAGCCTATTCCAATGGGACAGTCTATTCTCATCATCATCGGCGAAGGGTTGCAAAAAAATGTCATCGAAAAATACTGGGGAAAGTCACGCCCCTGAGCATTGCATCCGGGGCTGACGCCTCCGCCCAATAAACATGCCCGCCTTTCTGACCGTCTCCGGCTGCCTTATCAATGATATGCTTCTTCAAATACAAACGCTTTTCCCGTTTTTTGAAGAAGATCTGCCTCAAAGCTGCAGGTCAGATCATTATAACGGATCATATCTACGTAATACTTATACTGTCCCTGTCCATCTGTTGAATTAATCTTCCTGCCGTCAGATTTCACCTTGATCCAGAGCGTTTCTTTCTCCTTGATAACCGGATAATTTTCCTTTTGCGTATCCACTGCAGTCCAGTTTATGCCATCCGTGCTGTATTCGGTCAGATTGACATTTACAACCGTTTCATCTGTTGTATTCACATTTTCCGGGTTTTGTTTTAATTGCACAGACCCATTATTATTTAATGTCATCTCTCCATTTCCTGCTTCACTTGTGATCATAAAAACTGCTTCACTCTCTGTATTTGTCTGTTCCGGCACAAGCTGTACCCGATATTTTCCTGTTTGATTTGTGGCAGACATCTTGACAATACTGCTGTATTTGCTGGTCTGTCTCTTTTTGGCAATAGTTTTATATGACCTTACTTTATATTCATACGATTCTGCGCAAGTAACCTTCTTATCTGTATATGTCATAGAAGAAACAGACTTTTTTATTACCGCAAGAAGTGTAAATTTCTTGTTTCCGGCATTCCTGCGGTATATCTCATAACCATCCGGCTTCATTCCATAACTAAAGATATTCAGACAAACCGCCTCTGTACTCCGATACGCATCAGGCACCTGATATTCATCAAAAAAGCACATAAGTCCCGTATATATCAGCTGTGACCCCTGATACACCTTCTTTCCGTTTTTGTATCCTTCCAGCTTATAATCATATTCCTGATCTTTTTTTACTTTTTTATCCGTATAATAAACAGCATTTTTATTCAATCGTGCTATGAGTTTATATTTTGTATAATTGCTGTCCTTTTTCTTTTGGCAGCGGTATAGCTTATAATAGGCCACTTTCTTGGATTTCCAGGACAGTCTGAGCATCGTTGGTGAGTTTACTACTGCTTTCACATTCATCCAATGACTATCCTGTGCCTGAACCATTTGAGGCATCAGAGCTGTCAGCATGCCTGCAATGATCATACATGTCAGTGATCGTCCCATTACCTTACGGATCATATCAATATATCTGCTGTCCATATCAAAGCACCTCCATCTAAATAACCTTTTCATGACTGCTCATCTAAAATTATCTATACTATAATTTATGCCATATTTATGACAAAAATATGGCATAAATATCAATATTCTATTAAGACTTATTCCTCATTAGGGATCTTTTTAATGATCATCTGATATATCCGTACCAAAAATGTCACAGACACCGCAAAGGAAATCACCTCTGCAATCGGGAAAGACCACCATACCATGTGAAGACCGCCAATCCTAGCCAGAATATATGCTGCCGGGATCAATACAAACAGCTGCCGCATAATAGATACAACCATGCTGAATACAGCCTTTCCAAGTGCCTGAAACACTGTACCTGCAATAATACAAAACCATGCGATCAAATAATGGATCCCTATGATCCGAAGTGCCGGCACACCGATGGCAAGCAGATTGTCCGAAGCACTAAACATTCCCAAAAGAGTCTGAGGAATTGTCTCAAACAAAAGGAATCCGATAAACGTAAGACAAAATGCAACCGTCATGCTTAATTTGATCGTATCCACCATACGCTTTCTCTTTTCTGCACCGTAATTATATGCAATGATCGGAGTAATTCCATTGTTCAGGCCAAAGACCGGCATAAAGAAAAAGCTCTGCAACTTAAAATAAACGCCGAATACAGCTGTCGCTGTGGCTGAGAAATCAATCAGGATACGGTTCATACAATATGTCATGATGGAACCAATTGACTGCATAATGATCGACGGAATTCCTACTGCATAAATATTTCCAATGATCTTTCCATCGGGACGAAATCCCCTGAGATCCACTGTCACCTCATGATTAAACTTGTGATGACAGATTCCTGCCACAATACCGGCTACACACTGTCCGATCACTGTCGCAACCGCAGCGCCTGTCACGCCCATCTTTGGTGCACCACACAGACCAAAGATCAGGATCGGATCCAGAATAATATTTGTCAAAGCTCCTGCCATCTGGGAAGTCATGCTAAAAATCGTCTTTCCGGTAGACGTAAGCAGCCTTTCAAAAAAGAATTGAGAAAACAGACCGAAAGAAAAGAGCATCACCGTACTCAGATACTCTATCCCCATCGTCATGATCTCCGGATCAGCACTCCCAGTCTGACTGGCATAAAACGGCTTTACCACTGTAAATCCCAGGATCAGAAATAAAATATAGCTCATCGCGTAAATAAACGCACCATTTCTCGCAATCTTGTCTGCCTTTTGGTGATTTTTCTCTCCCAGCGAACGGGATACCAATGCATTCATACCAACTCCTGTACCAGCCCCCACAGCGATCAAAAACGTCTGCAGCGGAAATGCCAGCGAAACCGCTGTCAGTGCGTTTTCCGAAAGTTTTGCCACAAAGATACTATCTACGATATTGTACAGTGCCTGTACCAACATGGAAACCATCATCGGCAGTGACATATTAAATACCAGTTTTCCAACCGGCATTGTCCCCATCTTATTTTCTACAACCGGGGATGCATTTTGATTTTCACTCATAATAACCATGCCTTTCCTATACCTGCACCTTTCGATAACAGATACAAATTTACATCTAAATGAATATTTTATCATGAAATCACCACTTTTGGCAACCTGTTGTGATCAAATATTATCTCATCCGGGATAATTGGAACAAAACCTGCAGCCTGTGCTCTGTCCGATACAACCGGCACAATCTCTGCAATCTGTCAATATCTCCTCTTCACTCACCAGATATATTCCCACCAGGCTCATAAGCGGCTCCATCTTTCCATCCTTCCACCGGATACCGGACTTTTCCCCCTGCATAACATCTAACAGCTTTGGCACTGAATCAAGTTCCATTCCATAATATCCCGGACCAAAAGACGGACTGCAATAATGCTTTGTCTTTACACTGTGTTTTCTCTCCAGATACCCTTTTATCCATTCTCTGACAACATCCATGCAGGCAATCTGAAATATTTCCAGATAATACTGTGTCAACAGGGAATCTGTCTCCTCCATCTCAAAAAGAGGTGCATGAAAGCCGTACAGATAGCCTGTCTCGAGCCGACAAGGTTCTATCCGCTCCAGCACATTACATCTAATCCTTTGTTTTCCAAAGATAAAGTGGTCTTTTACGATACATTCCCTTGAAAATGGCTGAAGCAGTACCGTAAGCCGGTACAGATATTTATGTTTCTCAAATATTGCCGTGATACCACTGATTGCCTCTGCCTTATGATGCCTGTACATTTCCGGTTCCATCCGGTTCCACGAAGCAATCTGTGCCATCCTCTCCCATATCTGCTCCCGCAGATTCCATATATTGATGGATACTTCCATATCCTGTCTGCCAAGCTGCTGTATTATTTTTTCATACATCTCCGGACAATGAGGCACCAGACAGCCACTGCAGTCCTTGATCTTCTGTCCGATCCCATTCAATATATAACCGGGATGTCCCGGACAATGCTCCTGCAGATACAAAGGACAATAACAGAACAGACAATTGAACGAATCCTCATCCTCCACATCATGGCACGGAAAATACTCACATTGTTTATTTTGAAAAAATTTATAATTATTACCCATATACGACTCCTACATTAAAATTTTCTGTGATCGGTATCAGTTCCTAACCTTTCTCCTCCACCCCGATATGTCTATCTTATCATATAAACCTCTGCGAAAAAAGCTCGTTTCTATACCGTTTAATATCCCATCTCTCAAACATTTTGTTGAAAAAAAAACTAAATAACGATATAGTATAAAGGTGGTTTTTACATATTTAACACTCAAATTATATACAGGAAGGATAAAACAATGTGGAAAACAATCAATGATTTACTAGTTAATATCGACAATCTGGTATGGGGTGTCCCGCTAATGGTACTTATCATAACCGGTGGCATCCTGCTTACGATCCGTCTCGGATTGCTTCAGATCAGAAAACTCCCATTAGCCCTGAAATGGATGATCAAAAATGAAGAGGGCGGAGAAGGCGAGATTTCCAGCTTTTCTGCACTATGTACTGCTTTAAGTGCTACCATAGGTACCGGAAATATCGTCGGTGTGGCAACAGCCGTTGGAACAGGTGGTCCGGGAGCACTTTTCTGGATGATCGTTGCTGCCTTCTTTGGAATGGCTACCAAGTTCTCTGAGGGACTTCTTGCCGTGAAATATCGTGTGGTAGGCGAAGATGGCCACAGTCTCGGTGGTCCTTTCTATTACATCGAACAGGGAATGGGCAAAAACTGGAAATGGCTTGCAAAACTATTTGCATTTTTCGGTGTCTGCGTAGGACTTTTCGGAATCGGAACCTTTAGTCAGGTGAATGGTATCTCCAGCGCCATCCATGGTTTTTTTGATCCAAATAATGAACACTGCGTACAGATCATGTCTCTCGGAAAATATTCCTGGTCTGTCGTCATCGCTTCCCTGATCCTCGCATTCTGCGTTGCAGCCGTACTCATCGGCGGCATTAAACGAATCGCAAATGTCAGTCAGGTAATCGTACCTTTTATGGCTATCATTTATTTCCTTTTTGCAGCAATCCTGATCATTACGAATATTACACAGATTCCTGCTGCTATCAAAATTATCATTAAGGCCGCATTTTCTCCAAAAGCTGTCACCGGAGGTGCCGTAGGAAGTATGTTCGTCGCCATACAAAAAGGTGTGGCAAGAGGTATTTTCTCGAACGAAGCCGGTCTCGGTAGTGCTCCTATCGCTGCAGCTGCCGCACAGACAAAAGAACCTGTCCGCCAGGGACTTGTCAGCATGACAGGTACTTTTATCGATACCATTGTCATCTGTACGCTGACAGGACTGTCTATTGTACTCACAGGTGCCTGGAATGTCAAAGGACTGGAAGGCGTTGCCGTAACCACATATGCATTTCAAAAGGGTCTTCCATTTCCGGAAGAAATTTCTGCTTTTATATTAATGCTCTGCCTTGTATTCTTTGCATTTACAACAATCCTCGGATGGGATTACTACAGCGAACGCTGTCTGGAATACTTGAGTGGAGGCAATATGAAGCATGTTAAGATTTACCGCTGGGTATATATCCTGGCTGTGTTTATCGGACCATACATGACAGTAAGTGCCGTATGGACCATTGCCGATATTTTCAACGGACTGATGGCTATTCCAAACATGATCGCTATCTTTGCATTAAACGGTGTTATCGTGAAAGAAACAAAAGATTTCTTTGACAGACACAAGCAGGGAATGATCAAATAAGGCAGGATATCTTTACCATATACCAAAAAGAGGGGGCCGGATCAGCTCCCTCTTATTTAGTGTATAGGAAAATGCTCGTAGCGTAGAGAGAAGCCAACGAGAATTGCGAAGCAATTCTTGGAGGGCAAAACGCTGGTTTTGCCCTTTTTTATTGTATAGGAAAATACCCGTAACGCAGATGGGAAAGACAAACGCCTGTTTCATCCTATTTGCATTATGCTCCCCATACCTCTTCAGCAATCTCTTTTACAAGTGCAAGCTTAGCCCACTGCTGCTCCTGAGTCAGTTTGTTTCCAATCTCACAGGAAGCAAAACCACATTGAGGGCTGAGATAAAGCCGGTCTAACGGTATATATTTTTCAGCCTCATGAATCCGTGCGATTACCTCGTCTTTATCCTCCAATTCCGGTGACTTTGTCGTGATAAGCCCAAGTACCACCTTCTTGTCATCTGATACCTTGGCAAGTGGTTCAAAACCACCGGATCTCTCATCATCAAACTCCAGAAAATATGCATTTACGTCTTCCTCACCAAACAATACATCTGCCACAGGATCATAAGCTCCGCTATTGGCATATGTCGAATGGAAATTTCCGCGGCATACATGGGTATTAATGATCATGTCCTTTGGTGCATTTGCGATAACCTGATTATTAATATCTTTATGTCTCTTCTGCACCTCTACTGCTCCCTCCACTGTAGTGCCATAAAGCAGGGGACCTGTCTTGTCTGCCAACATTCCCCAGGTACAGTCGTCAAGCTGTATATTACGGCATCCTGCCTGATAAAGATCTTCGATCACTTTTCCATATACCATTACAATATCTTTGACAAGATCTTCATCCTTTTCATAATATCTGTCTGTATGCTCTCTGTTAAATGGCATGGTAAACTGTGCCAAAAACTGTGCCGGAGACGGCATTGTCTGCTTTACCACCGTATTTTCATTCTCCAGAGCCTTTACAAAGCGGAAATGCTCTACAAACGGATGCTCCCCTGAAATACCGACTTTTCCATTCAGATATGTGTCATCTACCATCGCAGCCTCTCCATGAAAAGGCAGCCCCGTGGTCGTCGGCGTGTGGCCAACCCCATCAAAGGCCCACATAAAATCAAGATGCCATGTCGCCCTTCTAAACTCCCCGTCTGTAATCACATGATACCCCAGTTCCTTTGTTTTTTGAACAAGCTCTGTGATCGCCTGATCTTCTACCTCTTTCAGGGCATCATAAGAAATCTCTCCCTGATCAAACTGCTTTCTTGCTTTTTTCAATGCTGACGGACGCAAAAAGCTTCCTACAAAATCATACCTGCATGGTGTACTGATCTTACTCATTTATATTTCCTCCGTATTCTCTGTTTTTGTATCAATTATACTAACATTAATTATTTAATTTGAATAATACGAAAAAACAGTTGTTTGGTATAGTTTGAAGCTATACCAAACAACTGTCTTATAGAAAATAGATTCCTCGTCCATCTCTCACTATCAGTCCATTTAAGCAGTTCATCCAACTCCGGCGATTTGCTGTAAAGTATCGAGCATATTATGTCCATGCATGCCGCATAACTTGTCCAGAATCTCCCAATGCACAGCTGCTTTCTGTTATTGGTGTGGGAAATCTTAGTAACTAACCGAAACAGCCATCAAACCACGAATCTCTCCGCAGCCTGACGGCTGATATTTCTTATTCTTTTTCAGCAATCATCCGTTTCTAATCCTGTGTACTATATCCATCCGGATTCATCGTCTGCCATCTCCAGGAGTCTGCACACATCTCCTCAATACCATACTGTGCTTCCCATCCCAGTTCTTTCTTCGCTAAGGAAGCATCTGAATAGCAGGTGGCAATATCTCCGGGACGTCTCGGTTTGATCTGATATGGTATCTCTTTGCCACATGCCTTTCCAAATGCTTTGATCACATCAAGCACACTGTAGCCCTTCCCGGTTCCCAGATTGTAGATCTTAACACCTGGTTTTTCCATTAATTTATTAATGGCTTTTACATGGCCTTTTGCCAGATCAACCACATGAATATAATCCCTGACGCCTGTTCCATCCGGTGTGTCATAATCATTACCAAATACACCGACACATTCCAGCTTTCCAATAGCTACCTGAGCCACATAAGGAAGCAGATTGTTTGGTATTCCCTTTGGATCCTCCCCCAGCAGTCCGCTCTTATGAGCTCCGATCGGGTTAAAATAACGAAGAAGGATCACGTTCCATTCCTCGTCCGCTGTATGAAAATCTGTCAGGATCTGTTCCAGCATATGCTTCGTCCATCCGTATGGATTGGTACATACCCCTTTCGGGCACTTCTCAGTGATCGGGATAAATGCAGGCTCACCATAAACAGTTGCTGATGAAGAAAAGATAATATTTTTGCAGCCGTTTTCTCTCATGGCCTTGCATAAGTTCAATGTACCGCCAATATTATTTTCATAATATTCCAACGGCTTTGCCACGGATTCTCCTACTGCCTTAAGACCTGCAAAATGAATAACCGCCTCCGGCTTCTCTTTTGCAAAAATACGGCTCATAGCCTCATAATCCCGAATATCGTCCTGATAAAAGGCAACTTCTCTGCCGGTAATCTTCTGAATCCTCTGAACCGCTTTCTCACTGGCATTATAAAGATTATCTACGATAACTACCTCATAACCTTCCTCCAAAAGCTCCACACAGGTATGACTTCCTATGTATCCTGCTCCACCTGTAACTAAAATTTTCATAGCGAACCTCCCTTTCGTCTTTGTTTTTATGTCTATCTGAAGGGTTCATCATAAAACTCGCATGCCACCCTGCAAACGCACCTTTAATACATGACAGCTGCCGGAACCAAAAACAGCTTCTATCTTTTCTTTATATTCATCGACTGCCTCGTTCCTTACAAACGCCTGAATTGTACCTGCAAATCCACCGCCATGCACACGGCATACTCCGTTTTTCCCCAGAATATGCTCACTGACTGCCAAAGCAACCGTAACATTCTGTTTATCCACATCCTTTGGACTATAAATATTTTGCAGATATTTGGCCGATGAATCGCCACTGCTCTTTATCACCTTCAAAAATTCCTTATAATCAGACTCCTCCAAAGCTTTGACACCCTGCAGCACCCTCTCCTCTTCCTCAAAAAAATGAATAGCACGCAGTACTGCTCTTCCGGAAGTCTTCTTCCAAAGCACCTGCAATGCCCCGAAAAACTCCTCTGTCGATACCTCCCGCAAATGTGACTTTCCAAGTGCCTCCGCGACCCTGTCCATCTCCGCCGGTACTGCTGCATAATCCGGCGTCAGATCCGCATGAGAACCTTTTGTATCAACAATGCACAGGCTAAGTCCCGCCTTTTCAAAATCACTATGTACCTGCTTGACCTCCGGCTTTTCCTTGTCTTTAAAGTCTATAAAGATCATACCGCCCACGCTGCATGCCATCTGATCCATAAGACCACACGGCTTTCCAAAATAGACGTTCTCTGCATACTGTCCGATCTGTGCAATCTCTATACCGGATACTTCCATATTATTGTAAAGGCCGGACAAAATAGTCCCAATCAGGCTCTCGAAAGCCGCTGAGGAAGACATTCCCGCCCCCATCAGTACATCACTGGTGATATATGCCGTGAAACCGCCTACCTTATATCCACGCTCCTTCATTCCGGCTGCAACACCCCTGATCAATGCAGTGGTCGTGCTTTTCTCCTCTTCTTTCATTGCAAGATCCTCTACACTAACTTCCTCCATCGGAAAGTCACCGGATACAAGCCGGATCACATTATCATCCGCTCCGGCTGTGATCGCAACCGCATCTAAATTGATCGAAGTCGCAAGCACCATCCCATTCTGGTGATCGGTATGATTACCGCATACTTCACTGCGGCCCGGTGCACTGTAAATCTCAATCTGCTTTTCTGACGGAAACAACTGCATGAATCTGTCAATCGCCCCGATATACCGCTCCCTATTATAAGAAACTCTCTGTTCATCTACATAAATCTGTTTTATTTTACTGTCCAGGCTTCCCTTCTCCAGAGCATCCCGTACAATCATAATGTCCTGCATGTCAATTCCTCTCTCTTTTTCTCAAATGTCTGCTAAACCACTCCATTTGTTTATCTTTTTTGCTATGATATATGTTATCAAACGCTTTCAGATACGTCAACAGCTAAAACCTTTCACATCCAAATATCCAGCACCCTTGCGTTGCGAATTGGTGTTAGAATATAAATAGTACAAGTCAAAGTGAGAGCTTTTCATTCCGTCGATTAGTGATACAATAAAAGTATCGTACTGAAGGAGGAATTTATCATGGCAAAACATTTTGACAAACAGTTTAAACTGGATGCCGTCC
>JALFLW010000014.1 GCA_022774505.1 Lachnospiraceae bacterium | reverse complement strand
TAGGTATATCTCCTTTAAGGTGGACGGTTAATTAGTTTCTGAGCAATTCTATTTTACCATAAACCTTGAGGAGATATTTTATTTTTAACAACAAAAAATGCCGTATTTATGCGGTGTTTGGCGTTTCGCAAACGCCTAATATGAATAAATCGAGAAAGGAGAAATAAGATAGCATGGATTTAGAACTTGGTTTTGTTCAGGAAAGGTTTGCAGATATTGTATGGGCTCATGAACCTGTTGGCTCAGGAGAACTTGTTAAGATATGTGAACGAGAGTTGAATTGGAAGAAGCCTACTACATATACAGTCCTTCGTAAATTATGTGAGAAAGGGCTGCTTCAGAATGAGAATGGCATTGTAACATCACGTATTTCACGTGACGACTTCTATTCAGCAAAGAGTGAACAGATTGTTGAAGAATCATTTAAGGGTTCTCTCCCGGCATTTATTGCCGCATTTATTTCACGTAAAAATCTGACTGAAAAAGAAGCGAATGAAATACAAAGAATGATTGATGCTTTCCGAAGGGAGGGATAAGTATGAGTTTGATATTCCTGCACATGTTGAATCTGAGTATAACCGCAAGCTGGTTCATATTGGCTGTTGTTATAGTTAGACCATTATTGAAGAAGGCACCTAAGTGGATTAATTGCGCATTATGGGCATTGGTTGGGATCAGACTGATTTGTCCGTTTTCATTTGAGAGCGCGATGAGTCTGATACCAAGCAGCGAAGTTGTTCCTTACGATATTGAACTCTGTGCAAATCCAACAATCGATTCGGGCATCCCTACCATGAATAGGGTCATAAATCCGTTAATAGCTGGTAGTTTTACACCAAATCCGCTTGCCAGTGCCAACCCACTGCAAATAGTTCTTCCGGTAGTGTCCGTCATATGGATGGCCGGAATGATTGCATTGTTGATTTATGCTCTTATTAGTTGTATCAGACTAAAAAGAAGTGTTGGCGCATCCATTGTTCTTAGAGATAACATTTTAGCGTGTGATGAGGTAAAGTCCCCTTTTATTTTGGGAATGATCAGGCCAATGATATATGTCCCTTCCTCAATGACCGGAGAAACGTTGGATTGTGTTATTATTCATGAGGCGGCACATATCAAAAGACATGATCATTGGTGGAAACCGCTTGGATATCTTCTTCTGACAGTTTACTGGTTCAATCCACTTTGTTGGGTTGCATATATTCTTTTATGCCGTGATATCGAGATGGCCTGCGATGAAAGGGTTATTCGTGACATGGATCGTAATGGTAAGGCAATGTATTCTCAGGCATTACTGAACGTTAATTTTCCTCGAAAGACAATTGCTGCATGTCCGCTGGCGTTTGGGGAAGTTGGTGTGAAAGAAAGGGTGAAAGCTGTGTTGAATTACAAAAAGCCAGCATTTTGGGTTATATTGGTGACAATCGTGGCTTGCATTGTTGTTGCAATATGTTTTATGACCAATCCGAAGAAATCTCAAAGAACAGAGATGGAAGCAAAGAATACAGTCGTTGCATTTTTTGATGCTTTCAAAGAAGCTGACCATCAGGCTATGAAACAGTACTGCACAGAGTCTTTCGTGAAAACGTATTTTCATGATGGAGACATATGGGGGATGAGAACAGCTTCCATGGAGAATTATTCAGAAGAAGCCGTTGATGAGCATAATGAGATTTTTATGGTTGATGTCAAAATGGAAACTGTACCAGAATCGGCATTATATCCAGAAGACGAGACATCATTCTACATTCATCTGACATACAGTAGTGGAGAATGGCTTATTGATGGCATTAATACAGACGGCTTCTTTGAAGCAGAACCTGAGCCAGAAAAAAATCAAAACGATGAGCCTTTGAGCAATATGGAAAAGCAGGAAGTAATTCTACATGGAGAAGAACTTGCGGAATATCTTGAAGCACTTCCGGAAGATGCAGATAGTCTATCAGAGCAAAGATGCTTTGTGATGTCAAATAATGGTAGCATCTATGGTTCAGAGCATATGTCTGATTTCCTGGAGCAATATTCCGCTGGTAACATAGCTGCGATTACACTTGGGCAGTACACAACAGAAGGTGATTTGATCCTATATTATGTTGCCTTTGATGGGACTCAGGTTATTGTAACACATGACTCTAGAAGAGATAAGTTTGCTGATCCGAATTACCTTTATGAAACAGAGATCTATAAGTATTTCTCCTTATTTGAGTCGACGGGAAATGATGGAACCATATACGAAGATATCATTGCATATGATGATCCGGATCTTACGCAAAAAAAGATGCTGGAAATATTAGCATCCAGCGAGTTTATCCCCGGACAGAAAAAGCAGTTTGCTTGGCTAGGATCTTTTGTGAACGGAACAGATGTTGACCTGGATGAGTTGGCAGAGAAATCAGTACCTTGTTCACCTTCAGATATTATTTCGGTTAATCGCATAGACCTGCAGCTTATGGATGGAGAAGAATATAGCATCACGGATCCTAAAGTGCTTACTAAGATTGAAAAGATGTTAGGTGAAGCTATGGAAGTCAAAGAAGCTGGATGTCCATTCCATACACCTATATACTTGACAAAAGAGGACGGTTCAATCGGAGTTATTTATCCAGCCACTGACAGTTGTGCAGTATTTTTTTCAGATGGCAAGTATTATGATTATAGTGAAGGTGATAATCGGGAGTTTTGGTCGTTGCTTGGTCTGGAAACTGATTTGGGTGATGTTTATAGAAAATAGGAAGAATCCAAAGAAACCGTTGGCTCTGGGTTTCCAATAGGGAGTGAGAACGTTCCTGTTGGCAGGTGGTTTCCAAAGGAGGGCAGAGCCTTCATTTGGTCAGGGAATCCAAAGGGGCAGATAGCCCCAGTGGCACACGACTTTCCTTGGAAAGTCTAGTGTGTTATACCTTTATTGAACGGACGACAGCAGTCTATGTATTACGCTCACCTTTCCAGAGCGAAATGCATAGGCTGCTTTTTTCTTTGAAAGGTAGAGGGTGGTTTTCTACAAGCTAGCTGCAAAAGAAAAATCCGATGACTGACATCGACAGATGATAGTCACCGGATAAGGTCGGGAGTGATGTAAAGGGATATAAAAAATTAGTACCACCATGGCAATTCTAAACTGAAATTATCAAGAGCACTTTTCTCAAGCTTGCCAGCCCAGCTTTTACTCATCATGAAATGTTCTGCAGTGTCTGTCTTATCATGATATTCGTCATCATCGAAGCCAAATCGGTAGCAGAGATAGTCCCGTTCTCTGGCAGAAATACGATTAAGAGCGTCATGAATTTCGGATAGATTTTCTTTCTCGATATAGATCTGCTCCGGCGTTTTGCAGTGCTCATCAGGAATGGTTTCTTCAAAAGAACGTTCTTCAGAAGCATCATCAGAGATACTTGCATTCAATGAGAGTATGTTTACCCAAACTTCGTGCTCTGACATAATCTTGCGAATATAGTCAGTAATAGCATTACGGACAACCGTTTCAGCATAAGTCCAAAACTGGATGCCTTTCTCTGGCTGGTATTTTTGGATGGCGCGTGTCAGGGCGATAAGTCCTTCCTGGGTCATATCATCCAAGTCAAGGGGTAGTTTGGAAAATTTTTTTGACTTTCGTATTGACCTTGCAATGATATCTACAGAAGGCCAAATCGCAGCGATCAGCTGATTGACGGAATCCTGATCGCCAGTGTGGGCTCTCGTCCATAGCATTTCAATCTCACTCATCATGATTAATGCCTGAGGCGGTTAGTAAATCAGTGAATGCATCGCCAAGCTGTATTAATTCTTTCTCTGGCAGTGCCCCTTCCGGAACCATCATCAATACAGCTGAAGAGATATCTTCCGGTGTAAGCGTTCTGAGATCAATAGCATCCTGACCTTTGGTCAGATTCTTGCGAAACTGCTCTAGGGTTTCTTTTGTTGCAGTCGTGCTTTCTTTGAGCTGCGATTCTGTTTTTTCTCGGAGCTCGTGAAGAATCTGATTGAACACGTTTTGAATCATGGCTGTATCAACAGAGACCGGTGGAAGTTTAAGACTCTGCAGATCACTTGCAACAGCGCTGGCTGCAGCTTTGTCTTTGGGAACGAGTCTGGCCTGTCCAAGCATGAGAGAACGAAGAAAATCCATATTCTGATTCATGGCAGCCATGCCGGTAGCAAATACTTCTTTCTGATAATTTGCAAGCAGATTTGTAAGGACTGCAAATTTTGTACTCTCCAGAAGTTGACATACAATCTCAGTATTAACTTTATGAGTATATAATGCTTGAGCTGCTTCAGCAGACAATCCAAGCTCACTAATATCATAATTCTTCTTGACCGGAATGTTCGTCTCACCGAGAAGAAAATCTGTTGAGACATTGAAGATATTAGCAATCTTTATGATGCGGTCATTGCCCATTTTTGTTGTTTGGCCGCTAAGGAAACGGCTTAGAGTACTTTCGGAGATCCCAAGTTCTTTTGCCAGCTTTGCCTGCGTCATCCCTTCTGTATGTTTGATAAGATCATGAATTCGCAGTCTGGTATCTGCTGATATATATACATGTTCCATAGGCACCTCCTTGTCTTAATTGAAAAATAGATTTTAAATGAGGATTATAAGACCTCCCATTTTCCAAAGCGTTTACCGCCTGTACGCAATACCTTTCCGTCATCAGTCAGCTTTTGAATAGCCCGACGCAAGCTGCTTCTTGAAGCCCCTAACATGGTTTCGAGGTCTGCGTATGTGATCTGTGGATTGTTTCGGAAAGCAGTAAGGATTCTATTTTCCAAAGTGTATTCCAAATGTTCATCCAAATGTTCATTTTGAACATTTGGAATATTAGAAATGGCGCTTTGGAGTGCGGGGAATCGAACGGTCACTCCATTTCCAAGGATACTGTACTCCGGCTTTGGTGCGCCAAGCTCTTCACAGGTTTCAAATATTTTCTCAACACCACGTCCCCATGTTTCGATATAACCGGCAAGGTAGAATACCCGGGCAATATTCGGGTTATATGGTTCAGAAGTATGCGGTCCCAGCAACGTTTCCAGCGTCCAGCCTGAAGGCAGAATGCAGGAATTGCTGATCCTCATTTCTTCATCGCTGATGCGGATCTGAATTGGAGAGCCGAACATGTAGCAGTTATGAACCAAAGCGTTATAAATCGCTTCACGGATGGCATCCCTGGCATAAGGATATGTTTCTATCCGGCGGTCATGATCGTAAGTGATAGCTGCCTTCAGGTATTTCAGGTAGATTACATCAATGATCTTATCTGCGGTATTGATCAAAGATCCTTCAAAGAGATCCTGATACTGCAGGTCAGATCCAACACCGAAATGTCCTACCTTAGTGTAACTTCCGGTCTGAACCATCTCACATTTGTTAGTGAACAGCAGAACTGCGGAACGCTTAAGTTTGCCATTTTCAGCAAGATGCAGCTTTTCTAACAATTCTTCTGTGGAAACGTTCAGGTCTTCCGGTTTCATTCGCTTACATCGACGTGCTTCGCGCTTGAAGATCTTGATACTTTCATCATCAATGTCATCCATAGTTATGCCCTCTACGATGGCATCTTCCCAATGTACACCGGCTCTTTTCATAATAAAATCCGACAGTGCGATACCAGTCAGTAACTGCTTGGTGCTGCCGCTGCGGTAATGAAATTCCCCGTAATAGCTGACCGGGAAACTGCTTGGAGATACAATGATCTCCAGATATTCAAGTCCTTCTTTTTTATGAAGGTTGACATCAGCAACAATGCCCATGGTATTCCGGATCTTGTTTGGGATATCTTCCAATAGTTTCTTGCTGTTTTTGACACCAATGATCCTTCCGTCATCTTTAATGCCGATATAGATTTTGCCACCCTGAGCATTGGCAAAACCGCAGATCCATTTGAGATAATCATCTCTCCAGGACTCTTTCCATTCAATATTCTGACTTTCAGCCATTCTTGCTCACCTCACTAACAATTACCTTTTCTACATCCCGATAGCGGGCATCGGCAGGCTTTACTGCGTCTTCTGGAATGATCCACATCTTTCCGGCACGCATGGCTCCTTCAATCCTGCCCTCAGCACAAAGGATTGCAACACGTCTTGCAGATAAATTCCATTTTTCTCCGATTTCAAAGGTCGATAAATATTTCATAATAGCGTCTCCAAATGGTCTGTTCCCTATTCGTAACAGTGATTCTCTATGTATTAGTATATTCTATTTGCTGAATAATATCAATATAAATGATAGAACACATGTTCTTCCTGCTGATGCTGGCTATCTATGATAAGAAGTTTAGCAGATTAGGTGTCCCCAAAAACTCCCTCTCACCCATCCATATTTCATCCATATTTCATTCCATTTTGGCTTTCAATTCTTGCATTTTTGCAAGAAATTCGTCCCTGAAAAATATAAATTCCGTAAATGCTATATTTTTTTCGTCAGTCGAACAATCTCCGTATAAGTACTTAGGATGAAAAATCCGAGAAAATACAGGAGGTAAACGACATGGATATTTTTGAAAATGTCAAATCAAACATCAGCATGAGGAGCGTCGCGGAGGCGTATGGAGTTAAGGTTAACCGCCATAACAGAGGACTTTGTCCGTTTCATGACGACAGGCATCCAAGTATGCTGGTCGCAGAGGATCATTATCATTGTTTTGCCTGTGGAGCACATGGAGATGTGATCAATTTCGTTGCCGAACTTACAGGTCTTAGACCCTATGAGGCGGCGAAGCAGCTTGCAGCGCAGTATGGGCTGCAGGAAGGAATTCCACCTTCACCAGAGATACAGTTGAAGAAAAGAAAACTTGCAGAAGCACAGCAGCTCCGTAACAGAGAGAGGCTGTGCTTTTCTGTTCTCAGTGACTTCAGATGGCTTCTGATCCGATGGAAAGACAGGTATGCACCTAAGGATCCTGATGAAGAATGGGATGAACACTTTGTGGAAGCATGTCAGAAACTCGATCAGGTTGAGTATCAGTTGGATCTGCTTCTGGAAGGTACACAGGAGGAAAAGGCACTATTGATGGATACGTTGCTTAGGAGTGGGAAACTTGCAGAATTGCAGGAGCGTCTTAAGCAGGAAAAAATGGAGGGCAATTATGGGAAAGAAAAAAGTATTGCCGGCTAATGCGCCGGTATGGATCACAGAGGAACTGAAGATTTCAGAACCTTTGTATTGCTGGATGTTTCTCAGAAAACATCCTATGAGGTATATCGGAGATACCTTCTTTAACGAGGATGGAACCATTACAGATGTGGCTCTTTTGAAGCAGGAAATCTGTTCAGATATCAGTGGCTGGGTGACCAGTAAGCTGGCAAATAAGGTCAATGATCTCTGGAATGCGATGAAGATGCTCGCAGCGGCTGATGAGATTCCTATTCATACAGACCGCATTCATGTGGCAAATGGCACCTTATATCTGGATGGCAGATTTATGGAGGAAAAACAGTACTGCAGAAACCGCCTTACGGTAGTTTATGACCCGGATGCTCCGACTCCGGAAAGATGGCTGGATTTCCTGCGCCAGCTTCTGGAGGAAGAGGATATTCCCACATTACAGGAATACCTTGGTTATTGCCTTCTTCCGGTTACAAAGGCCCAGAAAATGATGATGATCATCGGGCGAGGCGGCGAAGGTAAATCGAGAATCGGTATCGTAATGAATGCTCTTCTTGGAAAGGCAATGAATACGACTAGCATCCAGAAGGTTGAAAATGACAAATTCGCCCGTGCGGATCAGGGAAACAAGCTCCTTATGGTGGATGACGATATGGACATGAATGCCTTGAAGAAAACGAATTATATCAAGTCCATCGTCACCTCGGAAGGAAAGATGGATGTGGAGAAAAAGCATGCACAGAGCTTTCAGGATCAGCTGTATGTACGTTTTCTCTGCTTTGGAAACGGAGTACTGACAGCACTTCATGACCGTTCGGATGGTTTCTTCCGCAGGCAGATCATTCTTACCACGAAGGACAAGCCGGCAGGCAGAGTAGATGATCCGTATCTGGTAGAAAAACTTATTCAGGAGAAGGAAGGCATATTTCTCTGGTGTCTGGAAGGTTTGAAACGCCTGATTGCTAATGATTATCACTTTACGATCAGTGACAGAGCCAGAGCGAATATTGCATCTGCAATCAAAGAAGCGAACAACATCTTCGATTTCCTTGCATCAGAGGGATATGTTGAATTCATCGATGGAGGCGAGGCAGGCACTGCGGAGTTATACAAGGCATATGTCGACTGGTGCAATGATAATGCCGAGAATTCATTTTCAATGAAAAGCTTCTCTACTACTCTGGCACAGAACGCAGAACGTTATCATCTGTCTCCGACAAACAATGTTTATGCCGGCAAAGGCAAGCGATGCCGCGGGTATCAGGGAATCCAGATCTATGATCCGGATAATCCGTTTATAAGATAATTTCAAAAACATGTGTACATGCGTACATAAGTACTGTCTTAACAAGGCAGGCTGCAGTACGCCTGTACGCACGTACAGTAACTTTTTAGTTTTTTCGTAATATAAGGAGATATAAGAAATGGCAGCACAGTATGCAATTATAAGATTTAAGAAATACAAAGGACCGGAGATCAGTCCTATTGAGGCACACAATGAACGGACCAAAGAGAGTTATGCAAGCAATCCGGATATCGATACCAGCAGGTCACATCTGAATTTTCATCTGATTGAACCGCAGGGCAGATACCGTACTGAGGCAGAGAAGCAGATCGCAGAGGCCGGTTGCAGAACCAGAAAAGACAGTATCAGGCTGGTAGAGGTATTATTTACCGCCAGTCCTGAGTTCTTTCAGTGTAAGAAAAAGAAGGATGTAAAGGAGTTCTTTCAGGAAGCATTAAGCTTTTTGGAAAGCAGGCAGAATCCGAATACAATTATTTCAGCAGTGGTGCATATGGACGAGAAAACTCCCCATATGCACCTTTCTTTTGTCCCTCTGACCGAGGACGGAAGACTCAGTGCAAAGGATATCGTAGGCAATAAGAAGAAACTCACCCAGTGGCAGGATGAATTCTGGGAGCACATGGTAGAGAAATATCCGGATCTGGAGCGCGGCCAGAGCGCAAGTGAGACCGGAAGGAACCATATTCCTCCTCGACTCTTTAAGCAGATGACCCGTCTTACAAAGCAGAAGGAAAAAATTGATGCTCTTATCTCAGATGCTAACTTCTTTAATTCCAAAGGGAAAATTGATGAGGTGGCAAAGCTGTTGGATAAGTATATTCCCGCTGTGGCAAAGATGGATACGGAACTGAAGAAATACCGAGTCGGATATGCTCAGCTGGAGCGAAAGAATAAATCATTGGAAAAACAGAATGAACGCCTTACAGAACAGCTGGAAGAAGAACAGCACGAAAGTATCCTGAAAAAGATGGAGGATATGCGTCTTAGGAGGGATTATGATGCAGCGGTAGCTTTGCTGGATCGTATTCCAAAAGAGGTTCTGGATGTATATTCCGGAAAAGCAGACAGGCAGAACAGGAGGAAACAGGCACATGAATTATAATGATGAATGGAATGGTATGGCTGATTTCCTGGCCGGTATCATTGAAAAATATGCAGAAAAGATGGACCTGGATAATCTTCCGGATCCTGACAAGTATTATAAAATGAAGCAGATAAAGGAAATGTACACACGGTACATGAGATTGAGCGCAAGAAAGAGAACGGCATAACATTAGGGGCTGATTTGGTATCAAGATACTGAGTCAGCCCTGCTTTTTGTTTATGTTGCGAATTGAAGAAATGGGATAACTGTGTTATTCTATACGTGGACAAATTGTCCAAAATATTAAAAAGAGAGGATGAGCCGATGACAAAAGAAAAAACAAAGGTTTATTTATATACACGTGTCTCTACTGCAATGCAGATTGATGGCTATTCTCTGGAAGCACAACGCAGCCGAATGAAAGCTTTTGCCGAATTCAACGATTTTGAAATCGCTGGTGAATATGAAGATGCCGGTAAATCCGGAAAGTCCATAGAGGGTCGTAATGAGTTCAACCAGATGATGGAAGACATCAAGACCGGCAAGGATAAAGTTTCCTATGTCCTTGTATTTAAGCTTTCCCGTTTCGGGCGTAATGCAGCGGATGTATTATCTACCCTTCAGACCATGCAGGACTTTGGGGTGAACCTGATCTGTGTGGAAGATGGTATCGATAGTTCAAAGGATGCCGGTAAGCTGATGATCTCGGTTCTGTCTGCAGTTGCAGAGATTGAGCGTGAGAATATTCGTATTCAGACCATGGAAGGTCGTATTCAGAAGGCACGTGAGGGTAAATGGAATGGAGGTTTTCCGCCATATGGCTATAAGCTTGTAAATGGCTTTCTCGAGATCAATGAAGAGGAAGCGCCGGCGATCAGAACCATTTTTGAACAGTATGTCGGCACTGATATGGGTTCGACAGGAATAGCCCGATATTTGGAGAAACATGGGATCCATAAGATTCCGAGAGACAATGGCAAGAACCCGCTCTTTGATGCGGCACTGATCCGCAAGATTATTAAGAATCCGGTTTACTGTGGCAAGATCGCATATGGTCGCAGAAAGACTGAAAAGGTTCATGGTACCCGCAATGAATACAAGCTGGTGGAACAGGATGATTTCATAGTCGTTGATGGCATTCATGAGGGAATCATATCGGAAGAACTCTGGCAGAAAGCACAGATCAAGTCCGTTGCCCAGGCTAAGAAGTATGAGCATGTCAATAAAGCCAAGGGAACCAAGATGCATTTGCTGTCCGGCTTAGTGAAATGTCCAATCTGTGGAGCCGGCATGTATGGCAATAAGAGCAACAAGAAGAAGCCTGATGGAAGTCAGTACAAAAGTTTCTTCTACTACGGCTGCAAGCATCGCAACATGACACGTGGTCATAAGTGTGATTACAAGAAACAGATCCATGAAGAACTGTTAGATGCTGCTGTTGTGGAAGTCATCACCAAACTTGTTGCCAATCCACGCTTTGCTGCCATGATGCAGGAAAAGATCAATATGAAGGTTGATACTTCTGTGATTGAACAGGAGGTTGCCGCATTAGAGAAGCAGCTGAGACAGGCATACAGTACCAAGAAAAAGACCCTTGAAGAGATCGAACAACTGGATCCTGACGATAGACATTATAAGCGCAAAAAGGATGATCTGGATGACCGCCTCTATCGTATGTATGATAAGATCGATGATCTGGAGCAGAGCCTGATCGAAGCAAGAGCCAAGAAGCAGACGATTGAAGCTGAGAAGATGACTGGTGACAACATTTATAAAGTTCTCATCTTCTTTGATAAGCTTTATGGTATGTTGGAGGAAGAGGAAAAACGTAAGTTTATGGAGATTCTGATTAAGGAGATCCAGATTTACGAGGAGCGACAGCCGAATGGACAGTGGCTGAAATCCATTACGTTCAGACTTCCGATCATTGAAGAAGATATTCAGATTCCTGTCGGAGATGGTTTGGACAATGATGGTCATGTTGAGACTGTTGTCTTACTTTCCAAGGGCGCTAAAGGTCCGGTGGACCTTGCTCAGCGCGGACCGAAGTAGAACGGAGAAGGGCCGATAGCAGAAAAGTTAAGGTGGATTTCTCTTTAGAGGGTATGGATTTATCTGAATTCAAGGGAAAAGCGATATATGAGCAGATAAAGGCATATGTACTGGAGGAGACAGGACTTAAGGTTTCATCACTGTATATCGCACAGATTAAGAAGAAGTGTGGACTAGATGTCGGTGAGAACTTTAATTTGTCTAAATCAGACAATGCGAGACAGCCACAGTGTACACCGGAGAAGGAAGATGCAATTATGCAGGCGTTTAGACATTTTGGAATCATATAGATTGTGGATAAGCAGCATCATGTGTTAAAAATATAGTGAAGTATGGAAAAAAGGACATTCCGGAACTGTAGATTTTACAGGTAAGGGGATGTCCTTTTTACTGATATGGAAGTGTTCAAGGAACAAGGTAATGATACTGAGAGATATTAAGACTGATATGAATAATATCTATCATATCTAATCAGATGATATGGATTGATGAGATTGTGATATGGATTGAAGAGATTGTGATATGTACATTAGTCAATGATGTGACACCAACTTTTGAAAAATAAAAGGAACGGTATGGTATTATAGATTTTAACCAGTGAGCATGTAATGCTACACACTTTTCTTATTCCGCTTGACTACTTTTTATCTGCTGGGATGTGGCCTGTCAAGGTTGCAAAGCACCCTTATCAGG
>JALFLW010000123.1 GCA_022774505.1 Lachnospiraceae bacterium | reverse complement strand
ATCCTCTAACAGTGACTGCCAGTAGGAGTCTGAAAATTTCGTTGTAAATGCACAATTTCCTCCATTTCTCAAAACAATCTTTTTATATTTCTTGATAACATTTCCTTCGTCATCTGTTGCATTGTCCCAAAAACCGTACTTGAAGTTTTTGCTGCCGTAATCTTCTCTCGCATAAAGACGAAAGCTTTTTTGATAATCCGAACGGGAATAATTCCCCTGAATACGGATTCCGCAGTCCTGCTGGAACTGACATTTTGTCTCTGTTCCATCACTCTCAAAATAATCAATATGAGTGCTGCGTTCCCAATTCTTTCCCTTCTGCTTATAATTCGCATCCATTTTACGGCTTATATCGACTGCGTCCTTCCGGCTGATTTTTTTATTTTCCGCAAGATAACTCTCCAGTGCTTTTTGAAAAACATCACCCTTGACATAGATTCCTTTTGTTGAGTCAAACAGATCATCCGCATCCATGCTGATAGACATAACTGCCAGATCCTTTCCTGCAGCCTTACAGCTTCCCTGGATCCCCTGTATATGACTTTCCATATCACCCACAAAATATGTATTTGTTGTAACCCCTGAGCATGTGCCATCTGCATATTGTGCTGCCGCCTTGACCACGGTACACTTATCAACTGCTTCCTTCGATGGTTTGTTCACCGTACTCACAAAATCTGTTCTGTCCGAATTTACTTTCACATTGACAGCATCAAAAAGTATCGGATCAATGGCAGACAATACATTTTCGTCACTCTTTCGGTCTGTGATCTGTATACCACCTTCCCCATAGGCGATCCTGTTCTCATTTTCAGGATCGGACGGATCACTTCCGTCCGTGGTATAATAAATCTCTGCTGCCTGATCCGCAAAGCTCAGATCAAGTTGAAATGCATCTGCATACGTTCCGCTTTCTTTTGAAAATACTACTTGCAAAGCTTCCTCAGTGTCATCTTTCTTTGTCCTCACTGCACCGATGCTCTCCTGCTGATCGGCCTTACCCTGCTTTAATCCCGTGGTGTTATTTGCTGCAAGAACATCTAACGGCATAGAACTGACTGCCATGCTGATCGCTGCAGCAATTGCGATCCATCTTCCAAATCTTTTTCTCATATTTTCATCCTGCCTTTCTGTAATTTATATGACCGTACTTGTATAATATATTTATTTTATCACTGAACACGCTACGAAAGATACATTCTTTTTCCCACAGATTTACCCTATTTTTTCTACCATCAGCGATACATTACGAAACAATTCTCCCGCTGTTTTCTACTTTTTTCAATATTTTCCACTGCACGAAAAAAGGGCAAAACCAGCGTTTTGCACTCTGGCTTCCCTCTATGTTACAAGCATTTTCCTATACAACGAAAAAAGGGACAGCGTTTTACCACTGTCCCTCTCAGATTCAATCCGATCATATAAATCCCAGACATTTTGCCTTGATCACAGTCTCTTCATGAGCTGCTCTCTCTGCTCCTCAAAACCAGGCTTTCCGAGAAGTGCAAACATGTTCTTTTTGTAGCTTTCCACACCCGGCTGGTTAAATGGATTTACTCCCAGAATATATCCACTCAGACCGCATGCAAACTCATAGAAGTAGAAAAGCTGTCCCAGATAAAATTCATTCTGCTCCGGTACCTTTACTACGAGATTAGGAACATTTCCGTCCGTATGGGCAAGCTGTGTTCCTTTCATTGCACTCTTATTAATGAAATCAAGTGTCTTTCCCGCAAGATAGTTCAACCCATCCAGATCCACATCTTCTTTCTGGATCGTCAGATCAAATGCAGGCTTCTCTAATTCCATAACAGTCTCAAACATAACACGGCTTCCGTCCTGAATAAACTGTCCCATGGAATGAAGATCCGTTGTAAGATCTACTGAAGCCGGGAAGAGTCCCTTCTGATCTTTTCCCTCACTCTCGCCAAAGAGCTGTTTCCACCACTCTGCTACATAATGAAAGATTGGTTCATAATTGCAGAGGATCTCTACTGATTTTCCTTTACGGAGAAGAATATTACGAACAGCAGCATATTTCATGGAATCATTCTCTGCGAAGTCCTTATTCAGGCACACTTCACGCATAGAAGCCGCACCTTCCATAAGCTTTGTGATATCAGCACCACTGACAGCGATCGGCAGAAGACCTACTGCTGTCAATACAGAAAAACGTCCTCCTACATCATCAGGCACTACAAAGGTCTCATATCCTTCCTCTGTAGCCAGACTCTTAAGAGCTCCCTTTTCCTTATCTGTAGTTGCATAGATTCTCTTTGCAGCCTCTTCCTTGCCATATTTCTTTTCCAGCATTTCTTTAAAAATACGGAATGCTACTGCAGGCTCTGTAGTTGTACCTGATTTACTGATAATATTTACAGAGAAATCTCTGTCGCCAATGACATCGATCAACTGAGACAGATAAGTACCGCTCAGGTTATTTCCGCAATAATAAATCTCCGGTGTCTTGCGGATCTCCTTTGATACATTATTATAAAAGCTATGACGTAAAAATTCGATAGCAGCTCTGGCTCCAAGATAAGAACCACCAATACCGATCACCAACAGTACCTCGGAATCTGACTGGATCTTCTGTGCCGCTTTACGGATTCTGGCAAACTCATCCTTGTCATAATCAACTGGAAGGTCGATCCATCCAAGGAAATCATTACCTGCTCCACTTTTCCCTACTAATACGTCCTTTGCGTCCTTTGTGATCTTCTCCATAGCCTTCATCTCATCCTCTGAGATAACGCCAGCTGTCAAAGAATAATCAAACTTTACCTGTTCAGCCATTTCTCTCTTTCCTCCATTCGTTACTAGGTTTACACCGTGTTTCATTCTACTCGTTTCGCGTCCGCAAATCAAGTAGGTTTGACAATTTTAGATTTTTTTTACAATAAACATTCTCCTAAGACTGTCTGTTGTCCTGTTCCAAATTGCCAAACTTTGTATATTGAGCAAGCCATGCCAGCTCCACTGTGCCGGTAGGGCCACTTCTCTGTTTTGCAATGATCAGCTCTGCCTGACCTTTCTTTTCCGAATCCGGTTTATAATATTCCTCTCGGTAAAGAAACATTACCATATCTGCATCCTGCTCGATCGCCCCGGATTCACGCAGATCTGACAACATCGGTTTCTTGTCCGGTCTCTGCTCTACCGCACGGGACAGCTGTGACAAAGCAATGACCGGCACATTCAGATCCCTCGCCATAACCTTCAATGCCCGGGAAATATCAGAAATCTCCTGCTGACGGCTGTCACCTCTGCGTTTGCCGCCTCCGCTCATAAGCTGCAGATAATCAATAATAACCAGATCTAGTCCCTTTTCCATCTTAAGCCGGCGGCATTTTGAATGAATCTCCGATGCCGTAATCCCCGAACTGTCATCAATAACCAGATTGGAATTTCCAAGTCGTCTGACACTGTCTACCAGTTTTCCCCAGTCTTCGTCCTCCAGACTTCCTGTTCTGATCTTTTGTGAATCCACCTTGGAATTCATGGAAAGCATACGCTTGACCAGCTGCTCCTTACTCATCTCAAGACTAAACATGGCAATCGTACTCTGGCTATGCAGTGCAATATATTCTGCCAGATTAAGGACAAATGCCGTCTTTCCCATAGCCGGACGTGCTGCGATAAGAATAAGGTCAGATGGCTGCAGACCTGCTGTCTTGTAATCCAGATCCCGAAATCCCGTCTGCAGTCCGGTGATATGCCCCTGCTGTCTGGCCGCTGTTTCAATACTGTCCAGAGTCCTTAGGACAACATCCCGGATATTCTCAAACTCCCCGGAGTTACGCCTCTGAACAACATCATATACTTTTTTCTCTGCATCCTCCAGGATTTCCTCTAACGGATGTTTATCCAGATAACAGTTTCCTGTAATGGACTCTGTCACCTTTATGAGACTGCGAAGCACCGACTTTTCCTGTACGATCCTGACATAATCCCGGATATTCGCCGACGTAGGTACACTATTGATCAGGTCACTGATATATTCTACACTTGTAAGTTCCGGTGGTATCTCCATCTCCCGAAGCTTTGCCTGTATCGTGACCAGATCAGCCCCAACACCCTGCTGATGCATCTCTACCAATGCAGAAAATATCACCCCATACTGCCCATTATAAAAATCCTCTCTCTGCAGCTGCTCTGAAGCAATCTGTACAGCATCCTGATCCATCATCATGGAACCGATCACCGCACGTTCTGCTTCATCATTATGGGGTGGAATTCTTTTAAATACGGCCTCGTCCATTCTCTCATTCCTCTCTGATCTGTTTCCGGTATCTTATCAAAATTCTTCGCCTTTCGTTTGTTATTTCATCCTGTTATCATCTCATATGAAAATAATAACCCGATTACTTTGCCTCCTGAACGATCACTTTCAGGCTTCCCATTACCTTTGGATGAAGCTTGACCGGCAGATCAAAGATTCCCGGACTCTTAACAGGCTCCGGCAGTACCATTTTTTTCTTATCAAGCTCATAGCCCAGCTGCTCCTTCGCTGCTGCCGCCAGCTCCTTTGTGGACACAGAGCCGAAACTTCTTCCGTTACTTCCTGTCTTGATCGATACTGTGATTGATTTCTCCTTCAGCTCCTCAGCAAATGCTTTGGCTGCATCCAGCTTCTCCTGTGCTACTTTTTCTTCATGCTTCTTCTGAAGCTTCAGATCATTTTTATTCTGAGCCGTAGCCTCAATCCCCAATTTCTTTTTGAAGAGAAAATTTTTGGCATAGCCATCGCTGACCTTTACAAGCTCTCCCTTTTTTCCTAATGTTTTAACATCCGCCAACAAAATAACTTCCATTATCTCTTACCTCCTATTGTGTGATCTCTCCATCATTGATCATTTGATCGATCATACGACGCAGCTTTTCCTCTGCCTCCTGCACAGTGCAGTCCTTTAACTGGGCTCCGGCCATATTAATATGACCTCCTCCTCCCAGTCTTTCCATCATCACCTGCACATTAACTTCATCAATGGATCTTGCACTTATATATATTTTATCATTATAGTTTGTCAATACAAAGGATGCCCGTACACCACTGATATCCAAAAGCTCATTTGCGATCTTTGCTGCCAGGACGGTAGGACTGTCTGTCCCCTCTGCCCTGCTCTCCGTGATCGCATAATAATCCAGATACAGATCTGTCGCTTCAATGGCCGCAGCCTTTATCCTGTACTCGTCCATATTCTCACGGAATGCCTTACGCAGTCTGATCACATCCACACCATTCCGGCGCAGATATGCCATAGCCTCAAAGGTACGCACTCCCGTTTTATCCGTAAAATTATTAGTATCTATCATGATTCCCGCATAAAGAGCCTCTGCCTCTGCCGGTTTCAGACGGAGACCATTTCCTATATATTGTGAGATTTCAGAAACCATCTCACTGGCAGATGATGCATAAGGTTCAATATAAAATAATACCGCCTGCGAAATAGCATCTCCTGCCTGTCTGTGATGATCGATCACCACAATAGACTGTGCCTGATCTACCAGCTCCGGACATTCCGTATAATCTGCCTTGTTTACATCGACTATGACAAGAAGAGCATTTTCATCCACCAGCTTCTGTGCCTCTTCCCTGTTTACGATCATATCCTCCTCGTAGTCTCCATTATAAAATCTGTCACAAAGAGGTTTTACAGACGGGCTGCACTGATCCAGCACCACATACGCTTTTCTCTCCAATGTCTTTGCAATCCTGTAAACCCCCACAGACGCACCAAAAGAATCCGCATCACCAATGGAATGACCCATAACGACGACACGTTCCTTTCCCTCGATCAGTTCCTTCAGGGCATGAGCCTTTACTCTTGCCTTCACACGGGTGTTTCTCTCTGCCGTGACACGCTTACCTCCATAAAATTCCTCACTGTCACTGCCCTTGATCACCGCCTGGTCACCACCGCGTCCCAAAGCCAGATCGATGGCCGCACGGGCATTATCATACAGCTCTGTATACGTCTCAGATTCCGCACCTATGCCGATACTGATCGTACAGACCTGGTCATTTCCAATGTTTATGGCACGAACCTCCTCCAGAATAGAAAATCTGGTTTCCTTCAGATCCTTCAAATGCTCCTGCTTAAATACAAAAAGGAATTTATCCTTTTCCAGTTTCTTAGAAATAGCATCAATGCCCTGCATATATTTATTGATCTTCCGGTCGATCAGTGCCATCAGCAGAGACTGACGTACTTCATCAATGCTTGACACCGTCTCCTCATAGTTGTCTATATACAAAAGGCCCACCGTCAGCTTCTCAGCCGCAATGGTCTGCTCTAACTGTACCATTTCTGTCACATCATAGAGAAATAATGCGATAATGCTCTGATCATCAATAAACTGATCCATCTCCAGATCATCAGAAAAATCATCTACCATGGCCGCATCTATCTGACGTAAAACGGCCCGGAATGTCTTCTCCTCTCTGGTCACTCTGAATACCGCATCGCCTGCTCCCGCTTCCGGCAGCTTATCCAGTGTGATTTCCGGAAATATATTGGCAATATTACGTCTTGCTGCCTTTTTATTCACTGCAACTGCTAAGAACTCATCATTTCCCCACAACAGATGCCCCTCTACATTTAATACAGCAAACGGAACCGCCATTTCCTTCATCATTTTCATCTGTAGACGTCCATAACTCTGAGCAAAACATATAAGATCCTGCTGCAGCTTCTTCCTGCCGGTCATGCGTAACATCATAGAGAACACAAAATAAGCCAGCGTGTAACCAGCTACACAGAATCCGGCTTTATTGTTCAGCGCATATATTTGAATCGTCGCAACTGCCCACAAAAGTGACAGCATCATCGGCCATCTCATATATGTCTTAAGATTGCCGGTGAGTTTTATTTTATGATTCATAACAATAGACCTCTTTACCACATTTCCATTAACCGTATAATTATATCATTTCCCTTAAAAGCAGTCAAATTTCATGCAGGAGCAGTATTATCTTGTCCAACGCCCGGATGCTCCGCAAGGCAGTACCAAGCCATTGGAACTCACCGGCAGACCGATCTCCTGTGCTTCCACATGACCGCCAAGCTTTGATACAAGGGCTGACTCCAGCATATATGTCAATACAGCCGGCTGCAGACCTGTTGTATAGGAATTGACCAGAAAAAAGAGCGGATCATCCGAGAGGATCTGCGTACATAACTGAATAAAAGGGTAAATTTTCTCTTCAATCTTCCAGATTTCTCCCTTAGGTCCTCTGCCATACGACGGAGGATCCATAATGATCCCATCATAATGATTTCCCCGGCGGATCTCCCTCTCTACAAATTTCACGCAATCATCCACCAGCCATCTGACCGGTTTATCAGACAGACCGGAAACCTGTGCATTTTCCTTTGCCCAGGTAACCATTCCCTTAGATGCATCTACATGCGTCACAGCGGCTCCTGCATCGGCTGCCGCAAGAGTTGCTCCTCCTGTGTATGCAAAGAGATTTAAAACCTTTACCGGACGCCCTGCCTGACATATCTTATTGCCAAACCAGTCCCAGTTCACCGCCTGCTCAGGGAATAAACCGGTATGTTTAAATTTAAAGGGCTGCAGACGAAATGTCAGATTCTTGTAAGAGATCTGCCAGGTTTGTGGCAGATCAAAAAACTCCCACTCTCCACCGCCACGATTACTGCGATGATAATGGGCATTCAGTTTATGCCAGCTTTTGTTCTTCTTTGGCGTATCCCAGATCACTTGTGGATCCGGACGCAGCAAAATATAGTCCCCCCATCTCTCCAGCTTCTCTCCTCCAGAGGTATCAATCACCTCATAATCCTTCCAGTCATTTGCAATCCACATATCTTCTATCTATCCTTTCTGTACATTTTCAGTTTGTCCTATATACACAGTGTCTTACACTGTTTTGTGACATTGTGCCGCTGACGGACATGCTCCGCATCCACCGCTGCATCCTGCCGGTGCTGCAGAAATGTCATCACTTGTCACATCAATAGAGGATACCAGACCCGCCTTATCGTAGATCGCTTCCAGACAACATACTGCCTGAGATGATATTCCGGCTCCTTCTCCGGTAAATCCAAGTCCCTCCTCTGTAGTTGCCTTGACATTGACCTGGTTGATCTCTATTCCCAGAGCCCGTGCGATATTCTCTCTCATTGTATCAATATAATCTCTCATTTTTGGACGCTGTGCAATAATCGTGGCATCTATATTCTCTATGAGATAACCTGCCTCCTCGATCAGTCCACCCACCTGCTCCAGCAGACGAACACTATCGGCTCCCTCATATTCCGGATCTGTATCCGGGAAATGCTTTCCAATATCCCCCAAAGCCGCTGCTCCGAGAAGGGCATCCATAACAGCATGCAGAAGCACATCTGCATCCGAGTGTCCATCTAATCCCTTTTCATAAGGGATCTTCACGCCTCCAATGATCAGATCACGCCCCTCAACAAGGCGATGTACATCATAACCCATTCCTACTCTCATATATATTAATTTCCTTTCCTTAACCACTTTAGAATCCGTCACAATCATACCATTCCCGGCACAGAAATTCAATGGCAGAAGAATCCCTGCAGTTGGTGTGCAGCTCCTTTCTTTTTCCAGCAACTTATCTGTCTGCCACGATAATATTGCCGCCCAAAAGGGTTTTATATTTATCGTCACAGGTAATAAAGATCACCTGATTGTTCTCCGCATATTTTCTGAGCAGCCGGCACGCCCTTTCGACACGCTTCGGATCCATATCAGTAAACGGATCATCAAATACAGCAATCCCGTCTCCCTCCGGATATAAATGTTCGAGCATCGCCAGACGAAATGCCAGAGATATGGTATCCTTCGTTCCATCAGAGAGAATGTTATAAGAAAGCTTATGTGCATCACTCGCCATCTGTACCTCTGCCAGAGACTCATCCATGGCTGTCAACTGTAAATTTCCATCCGTTATTTCGGACAGATATTTTCGGAATTTTTCCTCGATATCTTCAATTGGATTTCCCACCATCTGATCTTTCAACCGGCCAAATACCTCCTGAATATGTGACCAATGTCTATACTCTCTTTTTGCTGCCTCCAGCTCCTCCTCTTTTTGCTGAAGCTCCTCGGAGTATTCCTCCGCTGTCTTTTCTCCCAGACTCCTCTCTGCCGCACGAAGCTTTTCGCTATGCAGTTCAATCTGTTTATCGTAATCTTCAAGCCTGCCCTCCAGTTTAGAGGCATACATATCCTCATCTTCGATATTCCGGAATTTTTCCGGAATAGAATCGGCCGACTCCATTTTTTCCTGAGCTTTCTTCTTCTCTTCTTTATTTTTTGAAATCAACTGTGTTAATTTGTCGGGAGTCTCATATT
>JALFLW010000091.1 GCA_022774505.1 Lachnospiraceae bacterium | reverse complement strand
TAGAATTCATAAGTGAAGTATCAGATTCAGAGCAGACAAAAAGAGCAGTTCTGAAAAAAACAGGAACTGCTCTGAATGTGATTCTTCATCATTGTACAAAGTCGCGGCTATTTTGCCAATGAGTATATGGGGATAGTATTCTTCCCTTTTAGTGAATACGCTGAACTCCTGATTGGAAATGAAGCATACGTATCATTTTTCAGGCTGATTGCATAAACATATCCGAGAAAAGGGCATGCTTTTAAGACCTTCTTTCGGAGGTCTTTGAAAAATGATATTTAGTAACAGAGGACTTCTATCAGGAAGAGCCATATGTCCTTCCAATGTGCCGCATGTTACTGCATCCGCATTCCGGGCAGATATGGATATTTAAGTTCCAAACTGCTTTCAAAAGTTCTGCCATGGACAGATTGGTATATTTTGCCTTGAAACGTTGGTGCCCCTGGAGCGTAAAGATCAGTTTCAGGTTTCTGGTCTTATAGCGGTTATTCAGGAAGCCGTAGTAACGAATCTTCTGGAACCCGGGCGGCAGTACATGCATCAGGTAACGCCGGATGAATTCTGTATGCTTCAGAGTAATCTGACGTCTGGGTTCACCGGGCTTTTTCCCTCTGGCAGAAAAAGTGACCGTATCCTCGGAAACAGAAAGGATCCGGCTGTTAGAAATGGCAATCTTGTGGGTATAACGCCCAAGATATTCAATGGCATTGCCAAAGCCGTTAAAGGTTTCCTTGATGTAAGGACACCAGTCCATTTCATAAAGTTTGTTTTTCCATTCCTTCCAGTGATAGGAATTACGCAGCTTTCCACAGGAAGAAGAGAATGTAAGTGAGCCTTTTTCATAAAGGGAGGAAAGGTGTGCCATATATTTTCCTTTAAATTTCTCCCTCAGTACTTCAGTGCGGATAAAAAAATTCCCGGAAGATCTTCGGAGTTTTCCGTCCTTTGTAAGTCCGCCACCGGAAATGATGCAGTGCATATGCACATGGTAACCCAGTTCCTGGTTCCAAGTGTGAAGCACCTGGATGATACCGGGTGTTGCTCCGAGCCACTTCTTGTCATCTGATAATTCCAGAAGTGTTTCGGAGCAGCATCTGTGAAGGAGTCCATACAGCAGTTTTTGATTGCAGTAAATAAGCGGGTTTAACTGATGGGGAAGCGTAAACACCACATGAAAGTAAGGGGTATCAATGACCTCTGCTTTTCGTTTATCCACCCAGAATTCCTTCAGGACCGCCTGGCAGTTGGGGCAGTTACGGTTGCGGCAGGAGTTGTTATGGATTTCCACGTGCCCGCAGTCTTTACACTGGGTTAAGTTTACCCCCAGCCTGCCGGATTTGCAGTTTAAGATGGAATGTGCAGCTTTCCATTGTACGTCCGACTGGTATTGGTTCTGGGCAGAATAGTTCTGATAAGATCTCTCAAAGATCTGCCGGATCTTGTAACTATTCATGGCAAACACCTGCCATATAATCAAGGGGACTGACCGTCTGCCGGATAGAATCGCTGGAAAGGTGGACATATATCGTAGTGGAATTCAGGGATTTATGTCCCATAAGAGCTTTTATGGTAAGCAGATCCGTTCCATTTTCATACAGATGTGTACCAAAAGCATGGCGGAAGGAATGGCAGGTAAGCCTGCGTTCCCAGCCCAGCCTGTCCTCGTGGGCGTGGATGTGCCTTGAGAGGTAGAAGGTATCAATGGGTCTGTCCTCGCCACGTTGCTTTGGGAAAAGATATCCCATAGGCCGTCCGCATTCAAACCAATACTGTGTCAGAAGGTCAAGGGCTGCTTTAGAAAGAATGGCATACCGGTCATTTCTGTTTTTAGAGTGTGTGATGTGAAGGCGCATATGTTTGCGGTCAACATCTTCATAACGGAGGCGGCAGACTTCCCCGATACGAAGACCAGAAGAGTACATGAGGGTAACCATGGTTTTAGGCTTAAGATCAGGCATGGAAGAAATAAACTGCCAGGTTTCTTCTTTTGAAGGGACGAAAGGAAGGTATTCATCAAACCTGCGCATAGGGAGCTGAGTATCATCCCAAGGTTTATGAAGAACATAAAGAGTGAAGAAACGCAGCTTGGAAATGGCACCGTTGATTGTACGGTCAGAAAGATCTCTGGATTTCTGAAGCCAGCAGATGTAATCACGGAGTTCATCCCATGAAACCTCTTCCGGTGATTTATGGAGAATGTTATTAAGATAATCCAGATAAGTCCGGATGTAAGTGCAGTAACTTTTAAGGGTATGGTCGGTAAGACCACGAAGGGAAATCATTTTTCTGAAAGAATTTAAATAGTTGTCCATCGTAATATCTCCTTTGAAATGAAATAAGTAAAAAAAGTAGTAGCGTTACATTTCAAAAAAGAGGTGGTGGACGGATAAAAAAATAAGATATGTAGTTGTTGAGATTGTAAATACATGATAAAGTAGACATAGCAGTTTTTTTGTGTATGTTTATGTTAAGGTAGGGGTATCTCAACAATACAACATATATATAAAAACTGCTATT
>JALFLW010000110.1 GCA_022774505.1 Lachnospiraceae bacterium | reverse complement strand
TAATTTCTTCATAATGGTCAAGGATAATGTTTTGTAAAATGTTCATAAGACTATTATGCAGAAAAAAGAGAGAAAAGAAAACCCCTTACCCCTCATGAATGAGGGGCAGGGGAGTTGAGGTGTCGAAGACACTTTTTTATTTTACAAAAATACAGAAAAGGATGCAATGCTGTAAATATTAGAAGAATATTAAATTTTTAAGGAAATATCACAGGTGAATCGATAAATTCAGTCTTGATCACGATATATGGAAATGATTCGGTCTGGCTCACTTCTTCATTTTTGGGCGGTCCCATCAATTCTGTATCAAATACAAGACCGTCGGATGTCTCGTAGAAGTTGTTTACAGTAATGTTGTAGCCTTCTGTCTTCTTTTTGCCATAACCTTTGACGATGTAGAGGCAGGAGCCATCCGAATATGTAAGTTCAAAAGGGTCTGCTACCCGGTCGTCAATAAGCTCCTGTAGTTCGGGAGGGATATCAGTACCTGCAACAACCGTAAAGTCAAGGTCCTTCTTTTTTTCCGGCAAAGTGTTTTTTTGGCATCCGGTTAGAGAACAGATTAAAGAAAAAAGTAAAAAAAAGCAAACGCATCGACGCATATAAATATAACAAGGTATGTATAGAGAAATTTCAGGGAGATATATTATACGGTTGTGTTGTGAAAGCATAATAACTCCTTTGGCAAATATGGCACAAGACGATAGTGGATATTTGCTTATTTATATTTTGATATATTTTATTCAAAAACAAATTAATATATGCAATAAACGTGATAAATCAATGTAAAACAAAAGCAAAATAATAAACAAATTAGGGTTGATTCGTTGATTTTTTGACTTTTATAGTATATGATGGTAGGGTGATTATGAATAGAATCTAAAAGTAGATAATTTCAGGGAGGATACTACGAATGAACGAAATTAACAAGGAAGAATTCAAGAAAGACATCGAGAATTATGCAAAAGTCTTGTTCCGTAAATCCATCAAAGAAGCGAATGATCAGGAAAAATTCCAGGCTGTTTCTTATGCAGTAAAGGATATTGTAGTGGATCAGTGGATGGCGACTCATAAAACATATGAGGAGCAGGATGTAAAGACAGTGTATTATCTGTCAATGGAGTTTTTGACAGGACGTGCACTTGGAAACATCATTATTAATTTAAAAGGGAATAAGGCGATCAAGGAGGCTGTTGAAGAGCTGGGAATGAATCTGGATGTGATCGAGGATCAGGAGCCGGATGCAGCACTTGGTAATGGTGGTCTTGGACGTCTGGCAGCATGTTTCCTGGATTCTCTGTCTACATTGGGATATCCTGCGTATGGATGTGGTATCCGTTATAAATATGGTATGTTTAAGCAGGTTATTGAGAATGGTTATCAGATTGAAAAGCCGGATGACTGGTTGAAAAATGGTAATCCATTCGAGATCAAGCGTCCCGAGTATGCTGTGGAAGTCAAGTTTGGCGGATATGTGGCAATGCGCAAGGACGAGTATGGCAGAGATAAGTTTGTACAGGAGAATTATCAGTCCGTACTTGCTGTTCCGTATGATCTTCCGGTAGTCGGTTATAACAATAACGTAGTAAATACACTTCGTATCTGGGATGCAGAGGCAATTGATACTTTCAACCTGGATTCTTTTGACAAGGGAGATTACCAGAAGGCAGTAGAGCAGCAGAATCTGGCAAGAACTATCTGCGAGGTGCTTTATCCGAACGATAATCATATGGCTGGTAAAGAGCTTCGTTTGAAACAGCAGTATTTCTTTGTATCTGCCAGTGTTCAGCGGGCAGTTGCCAAGTACATGGAGAAGCATGACGATATCCGCAAGATTTATGAAAAAGTTTGTTTCCAGTTAAATGATACACATCCGACAGTAACAGTTTCTGAGCTGATGCGTATTCTTGTGGATGAGTATGGTCTTGAATGGGATGAGGCGTGGAGCATCACCAATAAAACCTGTGCATATACAAATCATACAATTATGTCAGAGGCATTAGAGAAGTGGCCGTTAGAGCTGTTCTCCAGACTGCTTCCTCGTATTTATCAGATTACGGAAGAGATTAACCGTCGTTTTATTCTCCAGATCCAGGCTGCATATCCGGGTGATAACAGCAAGGTGGAGAAGATGGCGATCATCTATGATGGACAAGTCAAAATGGCACATCTGGCCATCGCAGCAAGCTTTTCTGTAAATGGTGTAGCGAAGCTGCATACAGAGATTCTTAAGAATCAGGAGCTTAAAGATTTTTATCTTATGATGCCGGAGAAATTTAATAATAAGACAAATGGTATAACCCAGAGACGTTTCCTGCTTCATGGAAATCCGCTTCTTGCAGACTGGGTAACCAAGAAGATCGGTGATGACTGGATCACAAATCTTGCCCACATCAATGAATTGGGGATTTATGCAGATGATGCGTTGAGCCGCAAGGAATTTATGAATATCAAATATCAGAATAAAGTACGTCTGGCTAAATATATTAAAGAACACAACGGAGTAGAAGTAAATCCTCGTTCTATCTTTGACGTACAGGTAAAGAGACTGCATGAATATAAGCGTCAGTTGTTAAATATTCTTCATATCATGTATTTGTACAATGAATTGAAGAAAAATCCGGACATGGATTTCTATCCTCGTACATTTATCTTTGGAGCGAAGGCATCAGCAGGTTATCATAGAGCAAAATCCATTATCAAGCTGATCAACAGTGTAGGTGATGTGATCAATAACGATAAGAGTATTCAGAATAAGATTAAAGTTGTATTTATTGAGAACTATCGTGTATCCAACGCGGAGATCATTTTTGCGGCAGCAGATGTATCAGAACAGATATCAACAGCCAGCAAGGAGGCATCAGGTACCGGTAATATGAAATTTATGCTTAATGGTGCACTGACCCTGGGAACTATGGATGGAGCAAATGTGGAGATCGTTGATGAAGTTGGTGAAGAGAATGCATTTATCTTCGGTCTTTCTTCAGACGAGGTTATTGCATATGAGCATAACGGACAGTATAATCCAAGAGATATTTATAACATCGATTCAGATATACGTGCCGTGATGACGCAGCTGGTTGACGGAACATATGCACCGGGTAATCTTGATGAGTTCCGTGACATATATAATTCACTGCTCGATGGTAATGGTGGACGTCCGGATATGTATTTTATTCTCAAGGATTTCCGTTCTTATGCGGATGCACAGAAAAAAGTAGAGGAAGCTTATCGTGATGAAGAGGGCTGGGCAAAATCAGCACTTATTAATATCTCTAAGAGTGGTAAGTTCTCATCTGATCGTACTATTGAGGAGTATGCAAAGGAAATCTGGCATCTTGAGAAAGTAGAAGTAGAAGTTCCTGAGGATGATGAATAATTAAATAATGTTTCGGAGACGAAACACAACATCGCTGCCCTATGCATTTGTATAGGGCAGTTATAAAAAGGGAGAATGGAGGGTTTATTATGAGCATGGACAGTATTATCAAAATTCCGGCAAAATGTAACCGCAAAATCGAATTGAAAGCATATCCGGGGCATTTTGCAACAAATCATTCACACATTAATTATTATCTTGATATGACACCGATTAAATATCGTCATACAGAGGCACAGCTGGTTGCCAAAGAAATGGTCAAAAAGTATCGTCATACGACAGCTGTAGATGCAATTGTATGCATGGATGGCTGTGAGGTTATTGGTGCATATCTTGCGGAGGAACTTACCGCAGCAGGGATCATGTCACTAAATTCTCATGAATGTGTAAATGTGATCACGCCGGAGATCAATTCAGGCGGACAGATTATTTTTCGTGAGAATGTAGAGCCTATGGTTTTACATAAACATGTTGTAGTCCTTATTGCAAGTGCCACCACCGGAAAGACGATACAGCAGAGTATTGATGGAATCAGTTATTATGGTGGTATTGTAGAGGGGGTATCCGCTCTTTTCTCTGCAGTTGATAATGTGGGTGGAGTAGATGTGGATTCCATATTTACGAAAAGTGATATTCCGGATTATGCGACATACAGACCGGGATCATGTCCGTTCTGCGATCAAAAGAAGAAATTGGATGCAATCGTGAATAGCTATGGATATTCAAAAATATAACATTGGAATATAGAGGGAGGCACCATGAAAAAGAAGCAATGGATTGGAATTGTTGTAGCAGGCGTGGTATTTATTGCGGTATGCGCAACGGGCATTTTTTCAAATGTTGTTCAATCAAAACTTACCGAAAAAACAAAAACAACTGAAAGTAAGACAGATATGTTAAAAAATATCTGGAGTTCATCGGAAGAGGATATCACACTACCGACCGAGGAATTTGTTGGGGTATTGAACATTGTAGGAACGATTCAGGCAAGCTCTTCAGATAATATCAGCCTGACTGGATCTGATGATGGACAATATAATCATAATCTGTACATGCAGTATATTGATGAGCTGGAGAAATCAAAGGATAATAAAGCAATACTATTGTATGTGAACAGCCCCGGAGGAACCGTATACGAGAGTGATGAGCTGTATTTAAAACTTATGGAGTATAAGAAAAAGACAAAACGGCCTGTATATGCATATTTTGCTTCTCAGGCATGCTCCGGAGCATATTATATTTCTATGGCAGCAGATAAAATATATGCAAATCGTAATACGTGGACCGGTTCGATCGGTGTTATCGTTTCTTTGACAAATTATAAAAAGCTTTATGATAAACTTGGCATTAAAGAAATCGATATTACCAGTGGTAAAAATAAGTCGATGGGGTCCGGTGGTCTTGACCTCACGGATGAGCAGTATGACATTTTGCAGAGTCTGGTAGACGAGGCCTATGACCAGTTTTCAGGAATTGTGAGTGAGGGTCGTGGAATAGATATTGCTACAGTAAAGAAAATTGCGGATGGAAGAATTTATTCTGCAAAGCAGGCAAAGCAAAAGAAGCTTGTGGACGAAATTGGAACAGAGGATGAATTAAAGACATTGATCGAAACAGAAAATAAATTATCAAAAGACGTTGTATATGATACGGCTAAGAGCAGTAAGTTAGATTTCTTTTCCGGCCTCATGGGATCCGTGCAGAAGATCATGCCAAAATCAGATAGTGAATTGGCAGTAGATATTGTTGAAAATAAAGGAAAAGGAGTGTTGATGTATTATGCAGACTAATACGAAGGATCGGGTATATGCCGGATTTTTCGTGCGTCTGACGGCATTCCTGGTAGATATGATCATCGTAAATGCCGCCCTGCTGGTGGTTCACATTCCCATATGGGTATTATCATTAAAAAGTCCGGATAATGTGCTGGTGCGGGATTTTATTTTTCAGTATTCTATTGCAGACATTGTCTGTTATTTGTTGACAGTTCTGTATTTCGTGTTGCTGACTTATTATACAGGTGCAACACTTGGAAAAAAACTTTTTCAGCTGCGGGTCGTCAGTACAGAAGATCGGAAAATGACTTTTTTTGAAGTGGTATATCGGGAGAGCATTGGCAGATTTTTATGTGGAGTGATTATGAATCTGGGATATTTGCTGATTCTTGCACAGAAGGAGCATCGGGGGATTCATGATCTGTTGGCTGATACAAGTGTTATATATTATCATGAAAAGAAAGTATATGTGCACACTCAAATGAATTATCGAAATATGGTACAGCAGCCGGGTTATACTGTGCCGCCACAGGGAGGAATGAGACCGCAGGGTGCGAATATACAGCCGCCACAGGGAGGAATGAGACCGCAGGGTGCGAATATGCAGCCATCGCAGGGAGGAATAAGACCGCAGGGTGCGAATATCCAGCCACCGCAGGGAGAAATGAGCCCGCAGGGTGTGAATATGCAGCCGCCACAGGGAGGAATGAGACCACAGGATGTGAATATGCAGCCACCGCAGGGAGGAATGAGCCCGCAGGGTGTGAATATGCAGCCACCGCAGGGAGAAATAACCCCACAGAGTGAAGAGATAGGAACTTCACAAAAGACAGAAAATAAGCAATTATAAATTTGATCCGTTATATATTAGTTTTTTTAAAGTCATTGAATAAATTCAAAAATGCCTGTCAAAAATAAAGACAGAAGATATCGGAAAGCATCCTGATAGATTCAGGGTGCTTTTCTTTTTGGAAGTATAGAGACGATGACGTCTCAGAATGGAGGGATTGGATGAGATACACACGCAATGACTTTAAGAATCAGGACACACAATCGAAAAAAGGTTTTTATGTAGCTGCCTGTGCGGTGCTGGCATGTGCCGCTGTTCTTGGGACGGCATATTTTCAAACGCAAAAGACGGAAAACATGAAAAACAGTAATGTGGCAGAGCGTCCGGCTGCCACTGCGGCAGGAAAGACATCTATCAGCAAAAACTGGCAGTCTGATGCCGGAGAAGATGGGAAAAAAGACAGTGAGCAGGCAAGTACAACAATGAATGCGGATAGAGTGAATAAACAGAAGGATAAAGCAGATAAGAAAAAAATTGAGGTAAAGGCGAATAAGAAAAAGGAAAATAAGGAGAAAAATATTTCTAAGGCAACGGCAATGTCCGCAGGGAAAAAAACATTCAGCGAAGAAAAGGGACTGACTTGGCCGGTTAAAGGTGATATTTTAATGAAATTCAGTCAGAGTAATAATGTTTATTTTAAAACTTTAGCGCAATATAAAAGCAATCCAGCCATTGAAATTTCAGCGGATAAGGGAACAAAGGTGATTGCGTCTGCGGCGGGCAGAGTTGTGGAGATAAACAAGGATGACATTACCGGAACGATGGTAACAACTGACATAGGAAGTAATTATAAGATCACTTATGGACAGTTGACGGATCTGAAAGTAAAAAAAGGTGACGAAGTAAAAGAGGGACAGCTTCTTGGAGTGGTTGCGGAACCGACAAAATACTTCAGTGAGGAAGGAAGCAATCTGTTCTTTCAGGTAAAAGAAAACGGAAAGGCCGTGGATCCGCTGTTGTTGCTGAATTAATATGATATAAATTAAATAGCCACTCATTGTGTATCTGAAATTTATCTGCAGAACACTAATGTAAATGATCCAAGGGAGCGGAGTAATGCATTTATGCTATACACGCTCCCTTGCGTTGTGGAACGGCGATAGGAATTTTTTTATGAAAAGCATGGTCAAAGTCCTGCCGGTATGCTAAACTGTATTTACCGTAGCAAATAAAACACATGACAAGAGAAATCTGCGAATTTTGTGATAAATCATAGGAGAAGTGAATAAAATCAGCAGAGGGAATGAAAGAAAGGCAGGAGAAAAATGCAGTACAAAATTTTAGGAAACACGATGCCGGCGGTGGAGATATTATTTGATCAGCCGGGCGAATCCATGTATACACAGTCAGGTGGTATGGCGTGGATGTCAGATGGTGTTGAGATGAACACCAATACAAGGGGAGGTCTGCTTAAAGGCGTAGGCAGAATGTTTGCCGGCGAGTCGCTTTTTATGGCAAATTATACTGCCAGCAAACCGGGAGCGACAATTGCATTCTCATCTACGGTAGCGGGAGAGATCATGCCGCTTAATGTTGGTGAGACAGGAGGAATGATCTGTCAGAAAGGAGCATTTCTTTGTGCAGAACCTACTGTTAATCTGAGTGTTACACTGACGAAAAAGCTTTCTTCAGGTTTTTTCGGTGGAGAAGGATTTATCCTTGAGGAGATCAGTGGAGCCGGTATGGCATTTTTGGAGATTGACGGAGATAAGATTGTTAAAGACCTTGGTCCCGGTGAGGTTATTAAGGTAGACACCGGAAATGTTGTGGCATTCCAGAAGGGAATGGCTTATGAGGTTGAGATGGTCAAAGGGCTGAAAAACATCTTTCTGGGAGGAGAAGGATTGTTTCTCACAAAGCTTACCGGCCCGGGACGTGTTGTGCTTCAGACACAGAACTTTGCCGAGTTTGCCGGAAGAATTGCAAAAATGATTCCCAGTAAGAACTGATCGTTGTGGAATGATGGATAATGTGGTAGACGGTATCACAGACTCTGTGGATATTTTCGATCTGTTCTCATAGAAGCAGGACTGACACAGCAAAGACGTTTTATCGTTTTTGCTGTGTTTTTTGGTGGTCAGGTAAGGGGGATCTGTCAAATATCGTCTCTGCAGCTGAAACTTTACATACTTTTGGAAAGGCATGGTTATTTGTATGAAGATAAATAGAAAACATGTAAAAGATACATTTCAGGAATATACAGATCATTATGATAGTTCAGATCCTAAAATAAAGCTGAAGATCGATCATACATATCGCGTTGCACAGCTTTGTGAAAGGATTGCCCATTCTCTTGGATTATCGGAGGAAGATATTGATCTGGCGTGGCTTAGTGGCATGCTTCATGATATTGGGAGATTTGAACAGCTTCGGCGGTATAATACCTTTTCTGATGCACAGTCGATCGATCATGCGATGTTTGCGGTAGAGCTTCTCTATGATGAGGGATTGATAACTGATTATGTGACCGGATTGGCGGGGCGCCGAAAGGTCGCAGGAACATCGCTGCAGGGGAAAGAAAGCGATTTATCAAATAAAATAGAGGAAAAGGATTTCTCGAAAAAAAAGACAGAATACAGGCAAGACATCGGGAAAACGGATAAAGAGTGCGAAAGAGACAGATGTGAATTGTTAAAAAAGGAATTGGATATATTGAGAGAGGCAATAGGAAATCATAGTGCCTATCGTATAAAGAAAGGACTTGATGAGCGGACACAGATGTTTTGTCATATACTGAGAGATGCTGATAAAATAGATATTTTTCGTGTCATTTGTGATACTCCGATGGAGGAAGTTTATGGATTTCGGACAGAGGACATTCTTCAGTCCGGGATAACACCCGAGGTAAAACAGGCATTTTTGGAATGTCATGCAGTACTTCGCAGCTTAAAGAAGCAGCCGGCAGATTACATTGTGGCACATGGGGCACTGGTATTTGAACTTGTATATCCGGAAAGCATCCGGATAGCCGGGGAACAGGGGTATCTGGAGAAGATGATGGCATTTCGGTCCCAAAATCCTGACACGGCAGATACTTTTAATGAACTGCGTCAGTATATGAAAGAGTATTTGGAAGGCAAAAGCGAAGAGGCGTGAATGGACATTCTGAACAATTGACGGAGGGCAAAGTGTAAATAGTCCTTGTTATTATTGTGGCAGTAATCTATAATGAGAGAAGGAAATATACCCAGAAAGAGAGGAAAGTGCAGATGAATCAGGAAAAGGTTATCGTTATTGACTTTGGTGGTCAATATAACCAACTGGTGGCAAGACGCGTGCGAGAGTGCAACGTATATTGCGAAATCTATTCTTATAAGACAGATCTGGAGCAGATCAAAGCGATGAATCCAAAGGGAATTATTCTGACGGGAGGACCAAACAGCTGTTATGAAGAGGATTCTCCGACATATCAGAAAGGATTATTTGAGTTAGGTGTACCTGTTTTGGGACTGTGCTACGGTGCCCAGCTCATGATGCATGTCCTGGGGGGAAAGGTGGAAAAAGCACCTGTCCGGGAATATGGAAAGACTGAGGTGTCCGTTAATCAGGACTCACCATTATTTCAAAATGTCAGCAAAGATACCATCTGCTGGATGAGTCATTTTGATTACATTTCAAAGACCGCACCGGGATTTGAAATCGTTGCTTCAACGGCAGATTGTCCGGTGGCAGCAGCACAGAATTTAGACCGGAAACTTTTTGCGATTCAGTTTCATCCGGAGGTGCTTCATACGCAGGAAGGAACGAAGATGCTTTATAACTTTGTTCGTAATATATGTGGCTGTGCCGGCACCTGGAGAATGGATTCCTTTGTGGAACATTCTATCGAAGAGATCCGCAAAAAAGTCGGAAAAGGTAAGGTACTGTGTGCATTATCGGGAGGAGTGGATTCTTCCGTGGCGGCAGTCATGCTTTCTAAAGCCATAGGAAGCCAGCTTACATGCGTCTTTGTAGATCATGGTCTGCTTCGAAAGGATGAGGGAGATGAGGTAGAGGAAGTCTTTGGCCCCAATGGCCCGTATGAGTTGAATTTTATCCGTGTCAATGCACAAGAACGTTATTATTCCAAGCTGGCAGGAGTCACAGAGCCGGAGGCAAAACGTAAGATCATAGGTGAAGAATTTATTCGTGTATTTGAGGAAGAGGCAAAGAAGATCGGAGCCGTGGATTTCCTGGTACAGGGAACCATTTATCCGGACGTCGTGGAAAGCGGACTCGGAGGAGAATCGGCTGTAATCAAATCACATCATAATGTAGGTGGTCTGCCGGAGTATGTCGATTTCAAGGAAATCATAGAACCACTTCGTAATCTTTTCAAGGACGAGGTGCGTAAGGCAGGACTTGAAATGGGAATCCCCGAAAAACTGGTATTTCGTCAGCCATTCCCAGGTCCGGGTCTGGGTATCCGTATCATCGGAGAAGTCACCGGTGAGAAAGTTAAGATCGTTCAGGATGCTGATGCAATCTACCGTGAAGAGGTGGACAAGGCAGTCCGGGAGTATGAAAAGGAAAACGGCAATCCTCCATCCTGGATGCCAAATCAGTATTTTGCAGCCCTTACTAATATGCGATCTGTAGGTGTGATGGGAGATGAACGTACCTATGATTATGCTGTGGCACTGCGTGCCGTGAATACCATCGATTTCATGACAGCCGAGGCGGCACAGATTCCGTTTGAAGTGCTGCAAAAGGTCATGAGCAGGATCATTAATGAAGTGCGGGGGGTCAATCGGGTTCTGTTTGACATCAGCTCGAAGCCTCCTGGGACGATAGAGTTTGAGTAGAGAAAAAAGTCCGTAAACCGGCATAAACACTGGGTTTGTGAAATCTTCGTCAATAAAATGTCGCTATTTTTTGAGCATTATACAAAAAGCAATGAAGAACAGTCCGTCAGGGCTGTTCTTTTTCAGTCTTTTGGTCAGTTTCGTTTCGTACTTCCTCTTCCTCTTCAACATCCACCTTCATCTCCTCCGGAACCAGCACACAGGCACAATACCCCGGCTCCGGCTGGTAGCAGTGAATGGTAAGCTGCTTGCCAATCTCAGGACTAAAGTCATGAAGTGTATGGGTACCCCCGTTTAAGGCAACATCGGCATATGCCACCAGCCACTTGCGGTCGCCGTTTTTGAATACTTCATAAAAGGAATGGTTCACCATATCCTCTACAGGTACACCCTCTACCACCGCCATATGCTTGTTGCAGTAGCGGAAAATGAAATCAATGCCGTGTCCGTTTTCATCAAATACAAGCTCAATGATACAATATGCCACCGGCATGTCCTCTATCAGAGTGCATTTTTCCAAAAGCGTCAACGGCATTCTTGTTTCCGGGTCAAGCCAGTCAGGTGGTGGTGCAGGCAGCTCGCGTTTAATTCCGAGAGCTTTTCGGATTCTCTTGTGTGCGGCAAGGCTTCGTGTGGTGCCCTTATAGGTTCTGCCATCCATCATCGTATAGATGCCATCATCACTGATGGCAACAATCGCAGATTTGCGTACTGCAATACCCTTGCGGATAACAAGAAATTCATCCTCAGGAAGAATCTTTTCAATCTCATAAAAACGGGCGGTAGTCTTTACCTCCTCACCATTGTCTAAACACAGCACCATCTTATCCTCAAAATGATAGGTCGATAAGATATGCTCCGGTTCAATATCGTTTAGTGTCCAATATTTTCTCTTTGCCATAGTAAACCTCCCTTAAAATTAAATGAACTTTCGGAATCCTTTAAATATATGTCTTTCTGGCTATATTTTCATGGAATTACTTCTGTTTTCTCGTCTTACACACCGTGTACGCACTGTGGAAATATCATTTTGTTTTTTTGATTTTATATTATATTCGTATGAAATGCAAATTTAAAACTTGCGATTTGCGTGAATATAGGCAGATATTCTGATGAATTACATGTATTTTATGCGAATAACTTTTTAAAGAACGAAAAAATATTGAAAAACAAGTAAAAAATATTGCCTGGCAAAAAAATGTTTGGTAGAATAGCACCAAATGGGTGATTTGCAACAATCCCATATCTGATAGAGTAACACGTAGTAGCGTAATCGTAATAATTTGATGAGGAGATGATAGCAACATGAAGAAACGAAGTAGACGAAAGAAAGGACTAGCCATACTTTTAACTGCCGCCATGGCAGTAGGACTGATGCCGGGGACAGGTACCCTGCAGGCACAGGCACAGGAATCACAAGTGGTAAAAACCACAAGTACCACGAAAACCATCGCCGGACTTGGTACAGGCGTGATAGCTGACCCAACAGACCCCGGCAATGATACAGAAAAAGCATGGGCAGGAAGCTATGTGTACTATGGAAATTATAATGGTAGTCCTGTCAAGTACCGTGTGCTGGATGCAAGTACCACAAAGTTTGGCGGAACAACCATGCTTCTTGATTGTGACAGCATTCTGTACGCTCAAATGTTTGATGAAGATTATACTGCCAATGAAGCTGGTAAAAACTTAAACGACTGGTCAATCAGTGACGTAAAAAAAAGTTTGAACGGAGATGATTTCCTAAATAAAGAGGGAGTGTTCACCACTGCTGAAAAGAATGCCATTGCCGAAAGTAAAGTGGCCACCCATGAATTGACAACAGATAGTGAAACGGGAGTCAATGTGATAGACTGGACGAAAGAGAAATTTGTAAAATATGTGGCACTAACCGGAGAACAAATCTTTATACTGGATGCAGAAGATGTATCCAACAGAGCATACGGATATAGCTTGACAGATAAGAGTTATTTTAGTTGTAAAAACCGCAAGAAGACAGGTAGCGCTTATGACTGTTGGTGGCTTCGGTCTGCTGACAATTCTTGGCCTAGTATAGCCGGCAGTGTCGACAACACCGGTCAGATTTCCGACTCCGAGGCCAACAGCAATTGGGAAGGTGTGAGTCCCGCTTTTAATGTCAATCTGCAATCTGTCCTCTTCTCATCTGTCATCTCCGGAACTGCCGGGGAGACAAGCGCAGAGTATAAGCTGACACTGTTAGACAGTGACATGACCATTGCACCGGAAAGTGGTGTGACAAAGAGTGGCAATACGGTAACCATTCCATATAGTATCGAAGGAACGAATAGTGGTAATGCCACACAGGTTTCTGTGCTGATTCTGGATAAGGAATACACTGTAGGAAATACCAATGGAGCAACTGTACTTGCCTATGATAAATTAAATGTAGATAGTTTTTCCACAACCGGAACAGGAACTTTTACCCTTCCGGATTCCTTATCCGGAAAGAAAGCCGGAACGGATTATCATATCTATATTGTGGCAGAGGATGTAAACGGGGAAAAGGAAACAGACTATGCCGGTACGCCGGTAGAGGTTCATCTCTGGGAAGCACCAACCGTAAAGCAGATGAACTTTGGTACAAAGGGTATTATCGACCCGGCAGTACCAAACAGTGTAAGTGATGCATGGAAGGGTTGTTATGTATATTATGGAAATTATGATGCAGACGGTGACGGAACAGCAGAGCCTGTAAAATATCGTGTACTGGATGCCAGTACCACAGATTTCAGTGCAGGTGGAACGACACAGACCATGTTCCTTGATTGTGACAGTATTCTGTACTTTCAAAAATTTGATAACGATGGCGCTGCCAATGAAGATGACAAAAAAGCAAACGACTGGTCAATCAGTGATGTAAAAAGCAGTTTGAATGGGAATGGCTTTTTGAATAAAGAGGGAGTGTTTACCACTGCCGAAAAGAATGCTATTGCAGCAAGCAACGTGGATAGCCACGTATTGACAACGAATAGTACAACGGGAGTCAATGTGGCAAGCTGGACACAAAGTACTTTGGTAAATTATGTGGCATTAACCGGAGAACAAATCTTTTTGCTGGATGCAGAAGATGTGTCCAACGGAGCATATGGATATAGCATGACAGATGAATCTACCGAAAACCGTAAGAAGACAGGCAGCTCTGGTGCCTATTTCTGGTGGCTCCGGTCTGCCTTCAATGATTATGATGACCGCGCCGGCTATGTCAACGGCAACGGCGGCATCAGCGACAACCATGTCAGCCACAGTTTCTCTGGTGTGAGTCCCGCTTTGAATTTGAATCTGTCATCTGTCCTCTTCTCATCTGCGAACGCAGTGAGCAAATCTTCTGCTCTTACAAGTGGCAGTACAGAGATTGGTACAGAGGCGAATACCGATTGGAAGCTGACATTGAAGGATACCGGGAAATCAGTAAAACTTACAGAGGGCAGAAGCGTAACAAAAGCAAGCGATGGAACCATAACCGTGCCATATACATATACAGACAAGGAAAATGCAACAGAAAAAGAAAAAGTAAACCAGATTTCTGTAATGATTACGGACAAAGTTTATGATGCAGAAAAAACGGCAAATGCACAGGAGGCACAGATTCTGTATTACGGTGCATTGCAGGCTATAAAGAATGCGGAAGGAAATGATAGTACGGTGGCACAAACTTCCACCGGAACAGGAACCTTTGCACTACCAAGTGGTTTAACAGGAACTTTGGGTACGGATTACCACATCTATCTTTTGGCAGAGCATGTAAATGCTGACAACTCTACCGATTATGCAAGTGAGCCAAAAGAAGTAACTGCTA
>JALFLW010000087.1 GCA_022774505.1 Lachnospiraceae bacterium | reverse complement strand
GTGGTTTGGCACCTCGATGTCGGCTCATCGCATCCTGGGGCTGTAGCAGGTCCCAAGGGTTGGGCTGTTCGCCCATTAAAGCGGTACGCGAGCTGGGTTCAGAACGTCGTGAGACAGTTCGGTCCCTATCCGGCGCGGGCGTAGGATATCTGAAAGGAGCTGGCCTTAGTACGAGAGGACCGGGCTGGACGAACCTCTGGTTCACCGGTTGTCACACCAGTGGCATAGCCGGGTAGCCAAGTTTGGAAGGGATAAACGCTGAAGGCATCTAAGCGTGAAGCCCCCCTTAAGATGAGATATCCCGTGAGGAATCACATAAGACCCCTTAGAGACGATGAGGTAGATAGGGCAGAGGTGGAAGTGTGGTAACACATGGAGCTGACTGTCACTAATAGGTCGAAGGCTTATCCAAAAGAAACGGAGAGCTGGTTGTGAAGCATGCGTAAAGATGGAAAAAAGATCGGTATACAGTTTTGAAGGTATCTGCTTTCAAAAAGATGATCCTCGATAGCTCAATGGTAGAGCACTCGGCTGTTAACCGAGTTGTTGTAGGTTCGAGCCCTACTCGGGGAGTTTTCCTTATTTTGGGATATTTTTCTGAGATAGGACATATAATGAATTAATGGCTCCATGGTCAAGCGGTTAAGACATCGCCCTTTCACGGCGGTAACACGGGTTCAAATCCCGTTGGAGTCACTATATGGCGCAGTAGCCAAGTGGTAAGGCAATGGTCTGCAACACCAGTATGCGCCGGTTCAAATCCGGCCTGCGCCTCTCAAATCCTTGAAACGCTGATGTTTCGAGGATTTTTTTCTATATAAAAAGATATTGTAAGTGAAAGAGGCAGTGTATGGATAATAAAGAAGTCGAAGAGATTGGTTTTCAAGAGGAAATTTATCGGCAGTTTGGAGAGAGTAAGTTAAAACCGGAACAGTATTCTGCTCTTGGTCTGGCATATATAGGGGATGCCGTATATGACCTGATCATAAGGACGCTGGTTCTCAGCAGAGGTAATTACAGTGTTAAGTCCTTTCATAAGATGACCAGCAGCATTGTGAAAGCAGAAGCACAGGCACGGCTGGTAGAGGCGATTGAGCCGGAGCTTACAGAGGAAGAGTGCAGAATCTTTCATCATGGAAGAAATGCAAAATCAGGTACGTCTGCCAAAAATGCATCTATTATAGATTACCGTATCGCGACAGGTTTTGAGGCACTGATCGGATATTTGTATTTAAAGGAAAGAATGTCGCGTGCCATTGAACTGGTTTCTATTGGCTTAGAGCGTACAGGTCAGTTTTAAAGTACAAAAAGCAGAATATATATGATGAGCAGATAATTTATTGCATCAATTTAAGTTAAAGAAAGGAATACAGAGATGAGATACGAGGAACTTACGATTGAAGGAAGAAATGCAGTATTGGAAGCATTTCGAGCAGGAAAGACAATAGATAAGCTATTTATACTGGATGGATGTCAGGATGGTCCGATCCGTACGATTCTTCGCGAAGCAAAAAAATCAGATACGATTATTAATTTTGTAAAAAAAGATCGTTTGGATCAGATGTCTGAAACGGGAAAACATCAGGGCGTGATCGCATATGCGGCTGCCTATGAATATGGAACTATTGAGGAGATGCTTGCAAAAGCTGAGGAGAAGGGCGAAGCCCCATTTCTTATTTTGCTGGATAATATTGAGGATCCTCATAACCTTGGATCCATCATTCGTACTGCGAATCAGGCAGGAGCACATGGTGTGATCATTCCAAAACGTCGTGCTGTTGGGCTGACGACTACGGTTGCCAAGGCATCAGCAGGGGCAATCAATTATACTCCGGTTGCCAAGGTGACAAATCTGGTGCGTACCATGGAAGAATTAAAGGAAAAGGGAATGTGGTTTGTCTGCGGTGATATGGATGGAGAATCTATGTATTCTATGGATCTGACAGGACCTATGGGAGTTGTGATCGGAAATGAAGGCGATGGTGTCAGCAGACTTGTAAAGGAAAATTGTGATTTCGTTGCAAGAATACCTATGTTTGGAGATATTGACTCTCTGAATGCGTCGGTAGCTATGGGAGTACTTTCTTATGAAATTGTGCGTCAGAGATTGAACAAGGCGGACAGATAAAAGCCGGATAGAGAATATGAATAAGCAGGAATATTTATCGCTAGTGTGATAATTCCGGAGAGAGGAGATTTCCGAATTTGATGGGCATGGAGGAATGGAGAAAATGGCGGAAAATTTTGAGATATTGCCGGAGGGAGAGCTGATCAGACGTGCACAGGAGCAGGATCATGAGGCAATAGACGCATTGATGAGACGTTATAAAGGAATTGTCCGGAAACGTGCCAGATCGTTATTTATGATCGGGGGAGATCAGGATGATCTGATGCAGGAGGGAATGATTGGTCTGTTTAAGGCGATACAAGATTATGATAGTTCTAAGGAGGCTGTATTTTCGACCTTTGCCGAGCTATGTATCAGCAGACAGCTTTATTCTGCCGTAAAATCATCAAACCGCAAAAAAAATATCCCGCTTAATACATATGTATCGATCTATTCGCCGGTATATTCTGAGCAGGGAGAGACAGAAGAAGGAAGCTTTATGGTAGATCATTCTCTGGAGGCGGCAGAACTTAGCCCGGAGGAAATATTGATCGATCGGGAGAATGTTCAAAATCTAAGGGAAAAGATTGAAACATGCCTTAGTCCTATGGAAAGGAAGGTTTTTGATTTCTATATGGATGGCATGACATATCAGGAGATAGCCAGAGAAATGGAAAAAGAGCCAAAATCAATTGATAATGCATTGCAAAGGATAAGGACAAAGGTAAATAAAGCTCTGAACAGATAAGGGTGGGATGAGTGATCTCTGTGCTTTTGGACGAAAAAAGTATAAGCCTGCATTGACATCTTTCCTGCATCATGATATGCTTTGCTTGGTTCAGTGATCTATGAGTATGCCTGCGCAGCAGTAGGTTATATGGCATAGATTGAAAAGGGAATGCAGTGAGATGCTGCAGCAGCCCCCGCTACTGTAAGAAGGATGACTCTTTCACCGGAGCCAATAGTGGAGAAATGACAGAAAATGTCATACCAGTCTGATGATTCCCGGATGGGATTATTGGCCGGTCAAAAATTTCTATTTGCTATATTGGTATCCGGAACCACTGTACTGCTTGAGGCAGTATGGGAAGGGAGAGAGGAAGATGATTTCAAGCCAGGAGACCTGCTGGACAGAGACAAAAGACGTTTTGATGGAAGAAACCCTCGGTGGGAGGGAGACAACATGAAAGCGTTTATTTCATGATGGAAATTTTCAGGGAGTTTTATATTTTATTCGGCGAATATAAATATGGATCCAAATTTTTATATGACAGTCTCTGTACGGCTTAATGTGCGTACAGAGACTTTTTTGGTGTATAGGAAAATGCTCGTAGCGTAGAGGAAAGCCAGAGTGCAAGACGCTGGTTTTGCCTTTTTAGTATATGGGACAAGACAGCGATTTTGCCCATTTGTCCGGGAATAGCATAGAAATGAGGGAGAAAATGAGACAGCGAAGATGGAAATATGTTGTTGTAATGATGATCATTATATTTGCAGGCATAGCAGGCGTGCGGCAGACACATTTTCAAACTGTTGATTCTTATCGCCAGGAGCAGAAGCAGTTGGCAGGAGATGTATTTGACGGGATACAGTCTCCGGAAGGAGAGCTTGGGTCGATGTATGCCACGATGGCTCCATCGGACTCAGAGAAAACAGAGGAATCAAGTGGACAGGAAAAGTCCGGAAAAGCGTCTGTTCAAGATACAGAAAATGGGAATACGAATAAGAAAACGTCCAAGGATCCGGAAATATCTGCCGGGACAGTGGAAAATAATGGGACAGAAGCTGACTCCAAAGCGGCTAAAGATGGCAAAAACAGTCAGCATAGAGGAGGCAGCCGTTCAAAGAGTGATGCACTAAATGGGAAATCTACCACAAGTGTGGGGAAAGGGGAGAAAACAAAGAAACCCGGAAAAGCATCTACGGCTTCT
>JALFLW010000070.1 GCA_022774505.1 Lachnospiraceae bacterium | reverse complement strand
GCGAGTACGGGAAGACACGTTCATCGAACATCGAAACAGCAAAGCAATCAGACTTCCCGCAAGCCGATAGTGACAAGGCAATTTCCAGACACAGCTCCGGGTATTCAGACCCTTAAAAGCCAAAAATCATATTCAATACCCCAGAACATCAGAAACAGTCTGGGTATATCATAGTTCTTGTTGTGCGAAGTTTGAGTTACTATATTTTATTAATAATCTGCATGACACCACATTCATTGTTGGACGGAGCGATATGACGGGCAATCCTTTTAAGCAGAGGATGCCCGTTTTCCATACAATAGCTTTCCCCACAGCTTCGCAGCAGCTCTACATCATTCAGATAATCTCCAAATGCCATACACTCCTCCGGCATGATCTGAAATTTTCTTTGGATTGCTGCAATCCCGGCACCTTTATTGGCACTCCTGTTTGCAATATCGATCCAACTGTCTCCCGATACAACAACAGCAAGCCTATCCGGAAGATCTTCGAAAGCCTTTGCCGCCTTTTCCACCTGATAATTTTCTACATAGATCGCAATCTTTACGACCCGGTCCTGCAAAGCAGCGTCTAATACATTCTCGCATTTTGTCAATTGATGATAATACATGGAAGCCTCACAATATACTTCTTCTTTCGTCCCCTGACTGATATATGCACCATCAATTCCACAAAGCATCGGATAGACCCCTTCCATCCGATTCAGCCTCTCTACACAATAACGCAAATCCTCAGGCATTATCTCATCACAATATAATGTCTCACCTTTTCCGTAAACAATAGCACCATTTTCTGCTACATATAAAAATTCATCTTTCAATTCTCCCATATTATCTCTAAGAGTATAATACTGACGGCCGCTGGCAATCACCTTTTTTATCTCCGGATGTTTCTTCACCCATTCCGGAAAATCTGCCGGCAGCTCCTTTTTATCATTTAAAAGTGTTCCATCCATGTCGAATGCTGTAAGCTTTATATCCATGATCATATCTCCCTGTATTATCTGCACATGTAGTGCATGATATCTGTTGTTATGCGGTAAATCCCAATCACTATTATGAACAGAAAGCTGTCAAAAAACAAGTCCTTATAAAAGGTACTTGATATTTTGTCGTAAGTCACTTATAGTAGATTTACTAAAATCTTCCACGCTAAGCAGGGGATACTGTACTGATCATTCCCCTTATGTGGAGTCTTTGTATTTTTCATATAGTCAGCTATACCGGTCACGTGAATTGACCGGCCATGAATGGAGGTTTACATGAAACTGGAAGTTATAAATCTTACCAAATCCTTCGGGGAGACCAATGTCCTGAAGGGAATCTCATTTTCAGTAGAAAGCGGAAAGGCGCTTGGTCTCCTCGGGCGCAACGGTGCCGGAAAAACGACAACGATCCGTATCCTTATGGATGTATTCCATGCCAACAGCGGCGAGATCCGTCTGGATGGCAAACCCTTTGATCCCCGCAGGATCCAGATTGGATATCTTCCGGAGGAAAGGGGATTATATCCAAAACGCCAGATACTGGAACAGATGGTATATCTGGCCATGCTCCGCGGTGTCAATCGAAAAAATGCAGCAGCAAATGCAAAACGCTGGCTGGAACGTCTTGAGGTGTCCCAGTATCAGGACAAACTGTTAGAAACCTTATCTAAAGGAAATCAGCAGAAGGTTCAGCTGGCATCTACCCTGGTATGCGATCCTGAGATCGTCATTCTGGATGAACCTTTCAGTGGACTGGATCCTGTCAATTCACAGATTTTGCAGGATGTTGTGCAGGAATTGATCCACAATGGAAAAATCGTAATTTTTTCCAGCCATCAAATGAGTTATGTCGAAGAATTCTGTGAGGATATCGTGATCATCAATCACGGGGAAGTTGTTCTGTCCGGTAATTTGGACACAATTAAACGGGATTTTGGAAAGGATCAGCTCGTTTTAAATGCCATTGATCATACCCCTGATGACTTTTCTCAGCTGATCGTCCATTTTCTCCCGGATCTCGTCCATATTACCGGACACTCTAAGGATGGTGTAATTGTCCGTCCGTGCGAAGGCGTTACCCGTCATGAACTTTTGAGCAAACTGGCCCAAATACAGGATTTTACGATCGAACGCTTTGAAACGTACAAACCATCCCTTAACGATATCTTTGTAGCCCGTGCGGGTGAATGATACCAAACAGCCAGAATGGAGGATTAAAATGAAACGATTTTTTACAATATATGAATTTGAATTAAAAAGCTACATAAAAAACAAATCTTTTACCATCACAACGATTCTCTTAGCCGTTCTCCTATGTGCAGCCACCTTTCTTCCCCGTTTTATCGACATGTCCGATATGCTTGGGATCGAGAAAAATGTAACCGGCACCGAAGAAGACAGCAAAAACAGCAAGGACTCTTCCGATGACGATGATATCGATGACACAACAAAGATCGGCATCGTTGACGAAAAAGGAATCTTTAAAGATACGACCATCTTCAAACAGGCTTTTGAAGATACCTCCATCCTTGCCATGAAAAATGAGACAGAACTAAAGAAAGCGGTTAAGTCCGAAAAAGTGTCTGCAGGTTTTGATATCAAGGATGATCTTCATTATGAATATTATGTAATAAACCGTGACATGTACGATGATAATCAGGCAATATTTGAGTCTCTCCTGACACAGGTGCATCAACAAATATACTGTGAAAAAAAGGGGATTGATTATGCGTCCTTCTCTGCGGAATATGATGCACCCGTCAGCTGTACGGAAAAGATCCTCGGCAAAGATGCCGGTGATAATTACTGGTACTGTTATGCTTTGGTCATGATAATCTTTATGATGATTATTTTATATGGCGTCATGGTAGCAACCTCCGTTACCGTAGAAAAAAGCAACCGTTCGATCGAAGTCCTGGTGACCAGTGTCGATGCCAAATATCTGCTGTTTGGCAAAGTATTTGCCGGTGCAACAGCCGCAGTCCTGCAGATTGCATTGGTCCTTGCTGCCACATTGACCGGCTACCATTTCAATCATACTTTGTGGGGAGATAAACTGGATATGATCCTTAAAATCCCCGGTAATGTTCTTGCAGCATTCGCTGTATTTGGAATCGGTGGATTTCTCTTCTATGCATTTCTCTATGGTGCCATGGGTGCCCTTGTATCCAAAACGGAAGACCTCAATAAATCTGCCGGCTCCCTCCAAATGCTGATCATGATCGTCTACTTTATTGTAATGTTCCAGCTGCCGACTCCGAACAGCATCATTATGAAGATCTGCTCTTTTCTTCCATTTTCTTCATACTCTGCAATGTTCGTCCGGATTGGCATGGGAAGCGTTACTGCTACCGAGGTCATAACCGCCGCGATAATTCTGTTCCTTTCCATTTTTGGTGCCGGATGGTTTGCTGCCAGGATCTATCGTATGGGAACTCTACGGTACGGCAACCCTATCCGGCTGACAAGTGCATTAAAGAACTTAAAAAACAACTGATCTGCCTCAACCGGAAACCTGCCAAAAAATCATATATATTTGCCGGAAACATATCGAGGGAGCTCTCACCACGGTGATATGCTCCCTCGATACGTTTTTATTTTATTGTAACTGCAAACTCTATCTGTTTTTTCTTTTATTATGATACATCAGGGTATCCGCCTCTCCGATCATATGCTCAATATCCAGATCCTTCGACCATTCCTGTACGATGATACCAATACCTGCCGTGATCGCATAAGGCTTCTCATCTACCCCCTCCGTCCGGTCGATATACATCTGGAGCCGCTGCCCCATTATCTCTTCCGTCATTTCCGATACATCATCCGCAAATACGACGCTGTCGAATTCATCTCCGCCAAATCTGGCACACACCGCTTTCTCTCCGCAGATGGCTCTTACCGCATGTGCCAGGGTACAGATTGCAAAATCTCCCTCTGCATGACCATATGTATCATTTATATGCTTGAGCCGGTTCATATCTACGGAAATAAGCACCACATATTTACGCCTTGTCTCCTGAAGCATCCTCGCAAAATGCTTATAAAATCCGCGGCGGTTATAAAGCTCTGTCATGGCATCCAGCTCTGACAGGTTAGCAAGCTCTTTATTTGCTTTTAAAAGATTCTGTTTTAATTTATCAAGCTGCTGATTCTGCAAAACAAGATTGATCGTATCAGAAAGAAACATACTAAGTTCATCGTTTCTCTGTACATCTCTCTGATTGATTTCCCGAAAACCATCCACCATGTAACCATATACCGTTTTTCCGGCATTTAAAAGACGAACCAGCAGTATCTCCCAGCGGCTGTCAGATGCATTCAATACATCAAACCAGTCCTCTATCTGAAAATTTGTCTCAGATCTTTTGAACTTTCCATCACCGCCACACATAAGCGTCGTCATATACTGATACTTTCCGTTTACCTCTGTCCCATCCATCAATTCTGTCTTCACTGCAGCATAGCGGAAATAATTTCTCCAGATATACTCTGTATGTGGCAGGATTTCAGCCAGATCATGCAGTGACCGTACAGGTAATGCCGATGTCACCAATTCATTCATGGCATGTGTATGCCATGCACAATCTCCCAGTGAATCAGACAAACCGCGAATAACCTCACTCCGGTTTACCGTATCGTGAACCTGACAGCCACAGGACTGATTCTTTTCTACATAATATTTGATCAAAAATGCCTCCGGTCGTATATCCCCTGTCTCGTGCCACTCCCGGATCTTATCAAAAATAAACCAGGCAGTCCCCTCATAATCCGGAGCACAGGTCGAAAGAACCGGATGATAATATTTACCCTCATTAACACCATCAAAGCCTGTCACGATCACATCCTCCGGTACTCTGTATCCTGCCTTTTCCAAAACATTACATGCTGCGACCGCCATAGCATCATTAGCACACACAATTGCCTCCGGCATCGGAAGATCTGATTTCAGAAAACGCTGCATTTCCTGTCTGGCAGGCATATCCCAGAACTGTCCATATCCGACACGTTCCGGTTCATAACGGATACCATTTTCTTCCAGTACTCTCCGATATGCCTCCACTCTGGCCTCCGAGATCTCATTTCCTTTATGACCGGCAAGCATATTGACACATCTGGCTCCATGATCAACTACCACATGGCGTACCATCTCCTCAAATCCCGATTCATAATCATGACGTATCGGATAACATCCTCGCGCTTCACGGTCCATGCAAAAGCATGGGATCTGTTTCCTCCTTGCAATAGCCGCAATACTATCGATCAGATCCCGGTTTTTGATCGTCTCCCCCATGATCACAAATGCCTCCAGAGGAAGATACTCCGCAAGCCCGCATAATTCTATCTCTGCCGGTGTCCTGTCCACCCCTGCACTCACTGTCGTGTCTAAAGAAAAAATGGCAAGCTTGTACCCTTCCTCCTCACCGATCCGTTGCAAAGCATGTGTAAAATTCAGGTTATTTTCTTCAAAAGCCCTTGAAACAAATACGCCGATCAATCTGTCATTATCTCCCATAATCCTCTCCACTCTTTCGTTTATCATAATCTGCCAATCGCTGTATTCACGTTTGTCATAACTATATGTAGCGTACCATAAATCCCATATAGTTTCAACAGGATCTGGCTAATATCGGAGAAATATAGAAAATCTGTTTCCGTTTTCCACTGCTTTTACACGGACATATCCGCCCTCCCGCAAAACAATCTCTCTGGTAAGGTAAAGACCTATTCCTACACCCTCTCTGCCACTGCTTCTTTCCCCTCTGTAAAATCTCTTAAATATATTACTCTGTTCCTTCTCCGGGATTGATCCATTCCGGTCCTCTACGGATATCTCCACAAATATTCCCAGTTTTCGGACATTTAGCAGGATTTTCTTATCCAAAGAATGATCTGAATATTTAATTGCATTGTCCAAAAGATTAAATACCGCTTCTCTCGTCCATGAAGCATCATATTCTGCCATCACTCCCTTCTCTCCCTGATAAATGATCTCACATCCCTCCCGGCACGCCTTTGAATAAATATCCTTTACCGCTTCTAATACGGTCTCATCCACACAGTTTCTCCGGCATTTCAAATTGATCAGTCCTGTTTCCAGCCGCGATATCTTGATCATATTTTCAGACAGGAAGTTCAAACGATCCACAGACAGACAAAGCGCATTCAGATAATCTTTGTACTGTTTTTCGGACAGATCGTCATTTTGAAGAAACCGGCAATACATTTTCAGATTAGCAAGAGGTGTCTTTAACTGATGCGACAGATCCGATATTATTCCTTTCATCCTCTCCTGCTCCCGTCTGCTCATCTCATTCTGATGGCGCATCCTGCGGATCAATTTTGTAACATTGCTCTGCAGCTTTGAAAGCATGGTATCCTGTATATCGGAAAATATTTCCCTCTCTTCCAGTTCCAATAATGTGTCCAATAATTCAGATAATTCTGTCACAATCTCCCTGATATATCTCTCATCTGTTCGATGTACAAGCCATATCATTCCATCAAAAAACAGACAGACTGCCCCCATAATACAGCCTGCCATATTGCTTTTTATATGATATATAAAGTATAAAGGTCCCATCAATGTAATCAATACGCACAAAACAGCAATGATTTCTATCCTGTTACGATAGGATTCTTTTCTATTCAACGAACTTCCTCCTCTGTTGTTTTATGTTTGTGAATTTTGTGCCTATCTGCCAAAGGTATATCCTATCCCAAATACTGTAATGACATACTCCGGTTTCCCCGGATTCTTTTCCAGCTTCTGACGAATCCTGCGGATATACACATTCAGCGTATTCTCATCGACGTAATTCGCATCACAATCCCATATTTTCTGCAGCAGCATATCCCTGGTAAGCACCTGTCTGCGATTTTGTATTAAAAGCTCCAAAATACGATATTCTGTCCCCGACAGCCGTAGTTCCTCTCCTTCCCGAAACACTTTTCTTTTTCCCATATCCACCATGAGTTCTCTATATTGAAACAGCTGTTTCGTACTCTCCTCTTTGCTCCTGCGCAAAACTGCCATGATACGCTCATATAACACATTAATTGAAAATGGTTTAGCGATGTAATCATCTGCTCCCGCCCGGAATCCCTCAATCATTTCTTCATCTGTATCCCTCGCTGTCAGAAAGATCACCGGCAGTTCATACTCCTGACGGATCCTCCTGCAGAATACTACTCCGTCTCCATCCGGTAGACTACAGTCCAAAAGCATCAGTGATATATTGTGTCCCATATTTCGTACAGCATCCTCTGCTTTTTTTACCGTAGAAGCACATAATGTCCGAAATCCCTTATCCTCCAGATACATTTTCAGTCCGTCACAAAGCAGGACATCATCCTCTACAATCAAAATCGTATACACAGTACTATCCCTCCCGATGCATTCGTTCTGTTATGCTCTCTTTCGATATCATATAATATACCACAGCCGGTACGACCATACAAACCACCAAGATCCCACCGGACATAATTCCAAACACCCCGGCCGGATAATGGAACACAGCATAATCTACTATTAATTCCGCTGTTTTTGCAATCCTGAATATGATCAGATTACCTACCGTTAAAATAAGTCCGATACTGATCATGCCATAGCAGCCACCTTCCCATAACAGCATCCTGCATATCTGTTTCTTGGTCATCCCTACACTTTCCAGAACTGCAAACTCCATCCGCCTCGTAAATACACCTGTCAGCATTACATTAATATAATTCAGCAGACCGATCAACAGCAATATCCCCGATACTCCTCCCCCCAGGATCCGGTAGATTATAATAGCTGTAGAAAACTGCTTTGCCGCTTCTGACTTTATCAGCGTATTTACCACATTTGTATTTGCTGCTGTTAATTCCTTGATCTGTGCGGTAACAGATGGTTCTGCCTTTTTGCTGCAATTAATAATAAGATTATCGCTGCCCGGAGAATCCGTGATCCGTTCCACTGCTTTGTCACTGACCAGGACTGCCTCCGGAGCTCCCTGAGACAGCCAATAATTTCCAATTTCAAAACCTCCCATTGTCCGCACACAGACTCCTATCCGTATTTTAGATTTTTTGTGACTTTTTACATCCTGCAGAGTCAGTACCTTTCCTTTCATCTGCTCTGCCTGCTCTTTGGTCTGTACGGTCCCTATAATACATATCTTTCCCTCTTTAAATGCCTCCGGATCGATCCTCTGATCCTTGGAAACCCGCTTATTATATCTGTATATTTCCTTCATTCCGACAGAGATCACCGGACAGCTGTACATATCCTTGATCTCCCTGGCTCTTTTATAGTATTTTATATATTCCTCCTTCTCTGCTGCTGTCCTGCTTCCTGCATCCAGAAACGGCTGATACAGCTTCTCATCAAAAGGAAGGACGATCTGGGCTGTACGGTTCCACCGAAAGTACGTGATCCCCGGTATCTTTTGAATGTCCTCTGCCAGCGTTTGGATCGATCTTTTCTGATCCCGGCTTTGTTCATTACTGTCATTCGTTCCTGTATAGATCACATAGTCATTAACCAGATAATACTTGAGATAATTTTCCAGTTTGATACTCCCCAGAAAGGTATCTACTGCCAAAAAAGACATTGTCCCCATAAATAAAGACGAAAATACAAGAAGTGCCCTCTTTTTCTCACGAAACACATTTCGATATGCCATTCTGCGGATCCTTCCACCTTTTGCCGATCTGTGATAACGTATTTTTTCCTGCCTTTTTCCATTATATTTTGCTGCTTCAACTGCAGAAATACTTCCGGCAATATGTGCCGGTTTGCGGCAGCTTAGCCAGATTGTTGCGAAAGAAAAAACTATTGTTACTATATAAATAGCCGGATGAAACTGAACCTCCCGCGGCATTGAATCATTTTCTCCTGCGGTGAGTGTATACATTGCTGCCGGGACAATGCCAAAAGCGGCACCTGTTCCAAAAAGCAGTCCAAGCGGAATCCCCAGCCCTGCCAATTTCCATATCTGACATTTTACGATTTTTTGAAGCTGGACCGGTGTCGTCCCGATCGTTTTTAACAGTCCATAAAAACGGATATCCTTTGTCACTGAAATATACATTACATTATAAATAAGCAGATACCCGCTAAGCACAATAATCATTCCTATTCCCACTATTGTTATAATGATGATCATTTTTTCTCCGGCACTATTTAGATCATCATTAAAGCTGGCAGACCAGTACTGGGTCCTCCTTATCCCATCACCGGACGCAATCCGATCCAGAGATATCTGATTTTTCATATTTTCATACAAAATCTGTTTCATACCGGTTCTTGCAGATACTGACAATGTTTTATTTTCCCTTTTGTCCAGTCCCATTTTACGGATATATTTTGAGGATACAAGTCCCACTGCTTTATCATAAATATAGTCTCTGTACCATCCCGACAATACAAAAACTTCCCCGGCTTTTTTGTTGTAAAGATCAACTCTTTGACCGATCTTAGGTCTTTTTATCCCCAATACTGCCAGGGAAGTCTCTGACAACATGATCTCATTTTCCTCCAATGGATATGTTCCATGAATATCACTGATAGAAGGACAGTAATTTTTTGTATACTCCGTAGTATCATAATACCAGAGTGTAACCGTCTTTTTCCCGGTACCATCCATCCTGTTTCCGGCATTTGTCTGTACTCCTGCTGCCCGCAGATCCTGCATCTTTTTTACATCCTCTATCTGTTTTTCGGAAGGATTCTCCAACCATATACAACTTTGGGAACCCACACGGCGCATCTGCATCACAGACAAATTATGTATCAGACTGATGCCAATACTGAATATTGTTGTAAACATAAATGTCGTCAGAATAATGGCGAGTACAGCAAATATGTTTCTCATCCTGTTCATCTTTAATAATCTCCGGCTTAAACGACGCAGTACTTCCTGATTATTATTTTTTAACATTCTATGCCACCTGCCTCAATCTTTCCGTCTTCAATCCGGATAATATCATCTGCCATTTGTGCGATTTCTTCATTGTGCGTGATCATCACAATGGTTTGATGAAATTCCAGACTTGTCACTTTTAACAACGAGATCACATCCATTCCTGTACGACTGTCCAGATTTCCTGTCGGTTCATCTGCCAGAATGATCGCCGGCTTTGAAGCAAGGGCCCGTGCGATCGCCACTCTCTGCTGCTGGCCGCCGGAAAGCTGGTTTGGCATAGATGTCAGTTTCTTCTGAAGCCCTAATGTCCTGAGAATAGTATCAATATACTTTTTGTCGATCATACTCCCATCCAGTTCAATGGGAAGCACGATATTTTCATAGACATTTAATATCGGGATCAGATTATAGTCCTGAAAGACAAACCCAATATTGCGCCTGCGAAAGATCGTAAGCTCCTCATCATTCATTTCAAATATCTTTTTCCCCCGCACAAAGACTTCTCCTTCACTGGGACGGTCTAATCCTCCCAGCATATTTAAAAGTGTCGACTTACCGCTTCCGGAGGAACCTACTACTGCGAGAAAAGTACCTTCCTTCACGACTAAGGATACATGATCTAACGCATGCACCTCATTCTCCCCTTCGCCATATATTTTACTCAACTGTTCTGTTTTTAATATCTCCACGTAAATCCTCCATTCCTTTTTCAGACCGCAAACTCGTTTTTCCTGCTGTCCGGTCAGACAGCAGTCCTGCTTTTATGATGCGGACACATCTTTCATAATATAAATGATACCGGTATTATTATCTCACGCTTTCCTTACAATCTTATTACATACTTGGATTTGCTTCATTTTATCAGCATTTTCCATATACGAAAAATGCAGGAAAGGAGATCTTTTCATCTGCTTTCCTGCATTTCATCATTTCTTTATTACATATTTTTTGGCAAGACCCATTCCTTTTTTGTTTCTTGCTTTCACTGTCACCTTGTCCTTTGGTTTCAGTTTCTTTTTTAATTTTACTTTATAATTTCCCTCAAAGTCAATAGAGGCTGTATGCTTTTTACCATTTACATATACAAACACTTTTGTTTTCGTATTTCTTACTGTCGCACCCTCTTCATTTGTATCATCACCGATCACATCCACATAACCGGTTATTTTCTTCTGTCCTTTTTTCAGCTTATCGACTTTTGGCGTATCTGGTACAACCTCCGTCTTTGTTGTCTTTATCGTCGGACTTTTTCCCTTTACATTGGTAAGATATGCACTTACCTTTACCCCGGAATTGGTCCGTGGAATTGTCGTCTGATACCGGTACATTTTCTTGGATGAAATATATGTCTTGCTCTTTACGGTATAGACTTTCTTTCCAGCCTTGATCACTGCACTTGTACATTTTTCCTCTGAAAATACCCGGACTTTTTTTGAAAGATTTGTGACCGGATTCATTGTTGGTTTTGCCGGAACCACCTGTTTTACGATCCTCTTTGTCTTCAGGCTCTGCCGTGCCGCAACGTCAAGCGTCCTGACTGCCAGCTCTGTATTGGCACTTAACAGATACGGAAGTGAAAATGTATATGTTCCGTCTGCAGTAATATCCATTGTTATCTTCTGGATCTTATAATCTTTGTTATATATCTCTGACTTTTTGTACAATTCTTCTGTACCATCATCCTGCATAAACACTGTCTTTTTGCTATCCAGAATAAAGACCGGATATATATTTTTATCATTCAGCTCACCGGAAACTGTCCGTACTGCTGTTGTAACCTTTTCCATTACCGGTTTATTCGGACCGGTCCTTTTTACTGTGATAACATTTCTGGCACTGCATCTGCCATCATCATCCTTCACATAAACAAATACTTTCTTTCCCGCATTCTGAGCCGGAAGAGCATATTTAAATGTTCCATCGCCCTTTACGGATGTCTTGTATACCGTGGAGTCCTCCAGTTCAAAATATATTGTGACAGCCGGCTCTGCAGTACCTGTAATATATGTCTTTCTATTGGTATATGTATCCACCTGCGGCATTTCCAAAATTCCGTCGTTGATATTATTGATCCTTATATACCGTACTGTTTCATTTCCCTTTTGATCCACCGCTTTTACAGAATATATGCCATTTTTGCTGCATTCAAAAGAACTGTCCTGCACATCGGATGCTCCGTTCCAGGCATTGGAATCCGCATTATATTTTCCATACAGATATTTCAAAGAACCAATTCCGGAAGAATCGGTTGCCTGCACAGCTACCTCAACTTTATGATTTGTCTCTATCTGTGTCAAAGCAGCCAGATTAAGATCCGGTCCCGATTTGTCTGTCGTATCTATCTCTGTCAGATCTGCCCGGTAATAGTCAAAATCCTCCGAGCTGTCCAGACGTTCCTTGATCCAAGGTCTGCTTTCTACCAGATCCCTTGCCCCTGATCCGGTCTTTAATACATAGAAATATTTATCAGAATATTTCACTCTCCAGTTATTATCTGCAAGATTTCCTAATGAACCACATTCTGATTTCTTTTGAAGATATTTTTTGAAATATTCTCTTGTATTTGCTGCATTCAGAAAACCTATGTCCTTTGTAGTAAACATCTCCGGTACCTTCGTAGTCTCCAGCCGGTTCACAATGAGAAGAAATTCATCGGTATCCTTGATTTCCTGACCATTTCTGGAAACATATGTAACGCGCTGTGTATCATTGATCTTTTTTCCCTTGTAATCATACCTTGGTGGTACAGATGTATCAATCTCATATTCAATACCATCCAATACATAAAAAAGGCCCAGATCAGTGAGGTACATCTCCTGAAGCGAATACTGGATCGGTCTGCTTCCCTTGTAATGAATAATTCCGTCCAACAGCTCGCTTGTCTGGGCTATCCCTCTGTTATCAGAAGATGCCTGACGAAGAAGTGTATTTTCAGATCCTCCCCCCATGGTGTGTCCTGAGATCTCCTCTGATGCAACAGCCTGTCCACTTGCAGCTGCCGATCCGGTCGGTACTGTAGTTGCCGCAGCTGTCGCCGTAGAACTTGGATGCGGTGTCGGACTGCTGATCGCAGAGCCTGTGACCGGAATGATATTTTCACCGGCTGTTTCATAGGCACTTGCTGCCCATTCCAGCCATTCCTTCAGCTGTGCCCCTGTGACTTTATACCGCCACAGTCCGATCCTGTAATTCATCAGCTGATACAGATCCGAGCTGGTCAGATCATCCTTAATATCATAATAATCCGTTCCACTTCCGCTGCCGTATTTGGAATATCTTGACGCCGCAACCACAGGAAGATCCTTGTAGGAAGTATTGTCCTTATTTTTGTATTCCATACCGTAGGTTATGGCAATATCATTTAACAATTGGATCGGGCTGCTGTCCTCTATCGTTCCAAAGTAATTCTGCCATCTGGCTGAGGATTTTAATTCACATAAAACCTCCGTACTGTCTCCGGCAAATACATTTCCCCATTTCTCCATACATGCCTCAATATCAGGATCAATGGCTGTATTGGTTTTTACTTTTCGGATATCGGACTTTCTGCTGACGATCGTTTTGTCTCCGGAAATTCCCAGATCGATCACACCAATTCCCTGTCCGCTGTTTGCAACCATCACAAGATTTTTGCCATTTACAAGTCCTGTCTCCTTATCGACACCCGGATATTTATCATACTTTGTAGAACCATCTGCACAAAAATAGGAATGCTTATGACCACATAAAACAGCATCTACACCATCAATCTGTGTCAAAGCATAACCTACATTTTCATCCATTAATGCCGGATTCTCACTTCCAACACCGGAATGTGCCAGAACAACTACCACATCTGCTCCCGCATCCTTCAGGATCTTTGTTTCCTTCCGGACATTGGCTACCATATCCTCACCGTTTAACACACCTGTATAATCACATCTCTTTTTGGATAGAGTCGGAATGGATTCTCCGATCACTCCAACCTTAATGGTTACGCTCTGTCCATTTGATGTTTTCAGTGTTTTTTCAATAATCTTGTTTTCATGAAATACATGCTTGCCGGTAACGGCATCTGTAATATTGGATGCTATTACCTTGTCCTTAAGACCGGATGATTCATACTGTTTCTGAATATACGGCAGTGTATATTCATAATCATGATTTCCCAAGATGATAGCATCATAGTTTAATTTGGACATTGCCGTATAAATAGGCTGTGTTGCCGATTCATCTGTCTCATAAATATAATCTGTCGTATAATCATACATCACATCTCCGAGATCAAACAAAAGCGTATTTCCCTCCGGTACCTCGTTTCTGGCATTTTTGATCAGAGTAGCAGCTTTCGTCAGTCCCCCCTTTGCAAATAAGACGCCCTTGGAATAATCCACATCCGTAGTCTGTCCGTGCAAGTCTGTTGTGAATACAATTCTAAGATCCGCAGCATCCCCCTCCGCGGAAACACGCTCACATGGCATTGCACCGACGATCTGTACCAGCAGCATAATGACCGCCATTAGTGCAGCCAAGGCTCTGATCCTGCTGAACCTTCTGCCTTTCCTGTTGGTATCCTGTTTCCTTTCCCCTTTAAACATATCGCTTATTTTCCCCCTTTATGCGAAGTTTATATTCTTAGACAGTATATACCAAATTTATTTATTTTTTATGTCAAAATTCTGTCAATTTTCTTACATTTTAATGGCGGCCGCCATCAATTCTGGATTGCCTGCATCAATGCCGGTATCAACTGTTTTTTTCTTGATACTGTATTTTCCAAAATGATCTGATCGGTCTGTGCCGGCAGATGAAATGCCTCTATTGCCAGTTCTCTCGCCCCGTTTCCGGCACACAAAAGCTCTGTCGTCCCCTGCAGGATATTGGTAAGCATAAAGAAAAGCATCGGGATCGAATGTGTTGTCAATGCTTTCTCCATATATGGGATCATCCGCACACGCACATCATCCAGATCTTCCTGTGTCATGGAATTGATCTGACCTACCCCAAACGAAACCTCATTGACGACAAATTTTTTAAAATCCTGATAAAAAATCTCCTCCGGTGTCTTCTTGGAAAGATTACTGCCCGCAGCAAACATCTCCGCAGCATATTTTTCCGGATCAATGCCTGCTTTTTCTGCCAGAGCATATGCGGCTTTCCGGTCTGTCTCCGTACATGTCGGAGAACGGAAAATCAGTGTATCCGATAAGATTGCCGAACATAAAAGACCGGCTATCTCCCTCGATATCTCCACGTCATTCTCCAGATACATCTGATATATGATCGTTGCCGTACATCCTAATGGCTGGTTCCTGAAAAATACCGGATTCATCGTTTCCAGACTTCCTATCCTATGATGATCGATCACCTCCATCACTTCAGCCTCGTCCAAACCGTCCACCGCCTGGGTCACTTCATTGTGGTCAACCAGTACAAGTTGCTTTTTCCGTGCTCCCAGCAGGCTTCGCCGGGAGATCATTCCAAAATATGCCCCATTCATCTCCATGATTGGGAAATCCCTGTACCGCTTCTTTGCCATCGTTTCCCGTATATCATCAATATAATCATTTCTCCGGAATGTCACCAGATCCTTTTGCTTCATAAAATAACGGATCGGCATACTCTGGTTTACCAGACGTGTCGCCGTGTAGGTGTCATAAGGTGTCTTAATGATAAAACAGCCTTTGCTCTCCGCAAGCTTTTTGATGGTAAATGATACCAGAGAACCATCACAGACAATGATGCATTTTGCATCCATTTCAATCGCACAAAGCTGTGATTCATACCTGTTTCCCAAGATGACAATATCATCCTTTTCGATATAATTTTCCATCAGATCCGGATTCGCCGCAGCAATAAGACATTTTCCGGACGAAATGATCTCATCCGGATCTCCGGCGATCATCTCCCCCTCTAATGTCTCCACAAGATTTCTAAACGGAGTACACGCCTTTGCAATAATACAGCTGTCATATACATCCATGTAGGATTTCGCAATATCCTCAATCGTGATCAACCCTTCAAGCCGTCCATCTTTCCGGACAACAGGCAATGTTACAAGCGTCCCCTCTTTCATGATCTCCCATGCTTTTTTCAGGGAGATATCGCTGCTTACCCCCGGTACTCTTACCACATCGATATCAAAAACCTGTGTCCTGACGTCACTGAGATATTCCGGTTCCTGTACTCCGAAACGCTGAAGCACAAATCTCGTCTCGGAATTAATCTGACCGGCTCTTTTCGCTATATAATTTTTTCCTGATATCTTTCTCTTTAATGCTGCATATGCGATCGCAGAGCATACAGAATCCGTATCAGGATTAATATGTCCGATCACATGGATTTCTTCTCCTGCCATTCTACTGATAATCCTCCTCGCTATACTGTCCTATATCTATCACATATTCAAAACGTCTCGCCAGTGCCGGAGCCACACGGAAAAGCTCATCCAGCGTGTTTCCATCATCTGCAAGTACAACAATAAAATCGCCTTTGAAAGCATCCATCACGGCAAATATCTTTGTGATGGTCGGGAATGATAATTCTGCCGCATTATCGATCAGCAGACAGCTTCCCTTGATCTGATTACATACCCTGAGCAGATCCATCTCATTGAGCTGGTTGGAATATATTCTGGCAATCTGATTCGTAGACAAGAATCCTTTCTCATGATTTACTCTGACAATTTTTTTCGTAATGCCGAGTATTTTCTCTTCGCCCTCTCCCATCAGTACGAAATGCTTCGGTTCCAGCTCCCCGGCGATCAAGGTCAATATATCATTAAAGGAATGATGCAGTGCTCTTGTCGTTGGCAGTTCGTTCTCTTCCAGCTCCGGAAGATTACCAAGCTCCGGACTGTCCTCCGGCATTACCTGACGCAGCTCCGGAATATCCGGCTCCGGCATGATCTGGTCAAGCTCGATCATCGTGACCTCATCCTCTTTCACCGGAAGCACACCGGAGGATACGATTTCTTCCATTCCAACCGGTCTCTGAACCTCTTCCGGTTCCTGTGCATCGCCATCTGTCCCCCGCACTGTTTCATGTTCATCCGCTTTCTGCTCCTCCGGTTCCTCTACCGTAATGTCCATAGGAATATATGTCTTTCCGGCTTTGCTCTGTACCGCCTGTGTCATCCTTCCTAACACATCTGACGCAATATTTGGCACATCACTGATTCTGCCTGCCGCATCATCCACGACCGCCACTGCCTTTTCTTTTAACTGTTCCCGTTTCTCCGCCTCAAATATCGCTGTAATTTCCTTTGCGAGATCCTGTGTGATCCCTAATCCGGACTGGGATGGTTTTTCAGGCTTTTCGGTTTCCTCCTGTGCAGCTGCCTGTTCTGCAAGAACATTTTCTACAGCTGCTGCCAAGGTATTTTTCATCTCCTGGCTCATCGGTTCCACCGGTGTTTCCTCCGAATCCGTCTCTTCCTGACCGGAAGACTCCTCATCAGCTGCAGATGGCTCCGTCGAAGGTTTCCACTGTTCTATATCATCCTGCTCTTTAATCGGCTGCTCCTCATTTTCAGGCTCTCTGACATCTTCCTGATCTCCATCTGACACCGGCTCCTGTTCCTCTTCCTGTGGAATTGTTTCCTGAAATTCTTCCTGTGGCTCTTCTTGTGCAGAGTCCTCTTTATTATTACGCTTCAAAAATCCCCGGAACAGATGAAATCCTCCCTTTGCCTTCCGGGTAATCTCCTCAGGAGACACCAGCATTTCTTCGTCTTCGGCATCCTCTTCATAATCATCCACGAAATCTCCCTGCGGCTCCTCCGCTTCCCTTTTTCGTTCCTCTTTCTTTTTGCGTTTCATCTTTTCGATTTCCTGTTTCATGATCTCCGGGCCCAGATCCGGCAGCGAACCTGTATCATCCGGGTTTGGCTCCTCCGGCGGGGCAACAGTATAATCCCTATCCTCATAATATATTTCCTGGTCCTCATCCAGATAGTCTAACAATGCCTCCGCACGTTCCACGATCTCGCCCTCGCCAAACCACAGTTTAATATCCTCACATTCCCTGCGGCATTCTTCATCCCTTCCGGCTCTCTGATACAGCTTGGCAAGCTCATATGCCCATTCCTCAACATAGTCCTCTTCTTTGAGCTTCTCCAGAGTCTCGATAAGCCGGTTAAAAGAAGCCCCCTTTGCCTTATCAATACGGTATCGCAGGATCAGGCTTTCCTGCTCACTGTGATTCAGGTCCTGAAACTCCTCATAATACTGCTCCGCCTCATCCAGATGATTCGTCCTGATGGCTAAATAGATCAATCTGTACAAGACCTTTTTATTGTGATTTCTCTTGTATATTCTCAGATAAATTGCCTTTGCCGCTTCAAACTGCTCTGTCTTAACATAAACTTCTGCAAAGGTCTGCAATTGTGCCTGAGATTTCACCTGACGCACATCAATCGTCGAAAGAACGGCTGCCGCCTTTCGATACTTCCGTTCTTCTACCAGTTCTTCAATCTGAGAAATTCTCACTGCCATCTCGTATTTACTCATAATCCCTGTACCTTCCTTATCTCCTATAAATATGACATATTCTTCTGAGGCAGCCATTGCCCCCGTGATATATTTCGTATCCTACTCACTGCTTATTCTCTCTAATTCCCGTATATAAAGATCATTTCTCCTGTCTGCTTTTGTCGGAAAGTGCCGGCGTAATGACCACACATCCTCCCCGATATCGCATACAGTTACACTCTCCTGTCCATGTGATGTCGCAAGGATCGTACCATCCGGTGCAATGATACTGCTGTCACCGCTGTATTCAAGCCCACCCAGACTCCCTACACAATTTATCCCTGCCACATATGCCTGATTTTCTATCGCCCTTGCCTTTAAAAGTGTCAGCCAGTGATCCCTGCGGGATGCCGGCCAGTCGGCGATCACTATCATCACATCCGCTTTCTGTGAAGCTGCCTGAAATATCTCCGGAAACCGCAGGTCATAACATATAAAAAGGCCAACTACGTGTCCCTTATATGGAACACATACCAGCTTATTTCCTCCCTGGTAGATATCGGCTTCTCCTCCGTACCGGAAAGGGTGCAGTTTTGTATACTGTCCTATGATCTGTCCCTGCTCATCCACCAACGTAAACCGGTTGGTTCCTTTTTTCTGACCTGCCTCCGGCAATGCTGCCCAGCCAAATCCTATCGCGATCCGATATTTCAAAGCCAGCTTCTGCATCTGCAGTACAGTTTCTGAATGATCCGGAACCTCTCCGATCTTATTCAGATCCATGGAAAACCCTGTCAATGACATTTCCGGAAACAGGATCATTTCCCCCTGCTGTGCTGCTGCCTGCCGGATAAACTCCTCCACTTTTTTTAAGGAAGCTCTCTTATCCTCCCAGCACATCTCCAGCTGTCCCAATGCTATCCGCATAATGATCATGCCTTTCTTATTTTTCTACCGCTGTAGTATATCTTTCATAACATACTCTACATTATTATATCTATATACCGCTTAGATGGCAATAGTAAACTTGTTCCAGAGTCATTCCCTTATTTTTAAAAGTATGTTATACTTATCGCAAACGGTTTTTATACCATTATTCAGAAAATCTGCCTCTCAGGCATAGAAATGGAGGATATCTTTATGAAAATTCAATCTGTATTTGATGATGCATTCCGCACATACGGCCGTGTCGTTGACGGCTATGACTACACACTGCTTCTGGAGCGTTTGGAAGCCGGCACACCGAAACCTTCCGACAGTGTTGTCTATGTTCCTTCTGTCTCCGAATTGGAGGATACTCCGGCTTATGCACAGCTTCGTGACAATTGCTATGGTGGTATGCCGATCGAGATTGGTTACTGCAATGGAACAAATACAAAATTAAACTGTTTTGAGTACCACCGCGACAGCGAGATCGATATTGCCGCTGATGATGCGATATTATTGGTTGCAAGACAGCAGGATATTATTGACGGAAAAATTGATTCTTCGAAGACAGAAGCATTTCTGTGTCCAAAGGGAACCGGTGTAGAGCTTTATGCTACAACACTCCACTATGCTCCGTGCAGTGCCAAAAAGGGAGAAGGTTTCCGGGTTGTGATCGTCCTTCCAAAGGGTACGAATGAAGATGCCCCTGAAATTACCATCGCAAATGATAATGATAAGTATCTCTGGGCAAGAAATAAATGGCTTATTGCTCATCCTGATTCTTCGGAAGCTGCTGACGGTGCACAGGTCGGCATCACCGGCGATAACATTGACATTATTGATCTGATCTGAATGGAGAGTATTTATGTCTAAGATATTACCACCCGATTTTCTACAGAAACGAAAATCGCTTCTGGGAGATGAGTGGGATGCTTTTCTACAGTCGTATGATGCGCCGCGAGCCTATGGGCTCCGGCGTAATCCATTTCAGGCCTGCGAAAGCCTCCCTTTCTCCCTGAAAGCTGTCCCCTGGACACCGGACGGGTTCTACTATGATCCGTCTGAACGCCCGGGACGTCATCCTCTTCACGAAGCAGGTGCCTATTACATCCAGGAACCCAGTGCCATGTCTGTTGTCAGTCTTCTGGATCCACGTCCCGGTGACTTGGTCTGTGATCTGTGTGCAGCTCCCGGTGGAAAAAGCACACAGATCGCTGCTCTCCTGCAGGGAGAGGGATTTCTGGTTTCTAATGAAATTTTTCCAAACCGTGCTAAGATCCTCTCACAGAATATCGAACGCATGGGAATCCCCAATGCTATTGTCTGCAACGAATCCCCTGCATCCCTGGCGGCTCATTTTCCATTATTTTTTCACCGGATCGTGGTAGACGCTCCCTGCTCCGGTGAGGGAATGTTTCGCAAGGACGATACAGCCGTTGAAGAATGGTCTCCGGACAATGTCGCCCTCTGTGCCGGACGTCAGAAAGAAATTCTGGAATGTGCGGACCAAATGCTGCAGCCCGGAGGTGTCCTTGTCTATTCCACATGCACCTTTTCTCCGGAAGAGGATGAGGAAATGGTCCAATGGTTTCTTGACACACATACTGATTACATCCTGACAGACTGGCATGAGACATCTCTAGGGATTGAAACGTCCGGATATACGGATCATGCAGGATTATCTGCCGGTATCCCCGGTACTGCCCGTCCGGAGATCACTGGCGGCGTACTGCGGCTTTGGCCTCACAAACTGCAGGGAGAAGGGCATTTCGCAGCCCGCCTGCAAAAGACCGGGAAACCGCTTATGTCTGCTGCTTCTGTTGCATCCGAAGCCTCAGCTAAAAATACTTCCACCAAAAAACGCGGAAAAAAGAATTGCTCCAAAAATGAATTTGCCGATTACCTGGAATTTCGAGAAAAATTTATTCAAAAAGATCTGCGGGATTATCTCCATCTGGTACCTGAAGCTCCTTCACAGGGACGCTTGGAATTTTTCGGAGACGAGCTTTACCGTATCCCTCCGGCTGCACCTTCCCTGAAAGGACTCAAGCTCATGCGTTTTGGCCTGCATCTGGGAACCCGCAAAAAAAATCGTTTCGAGCCTTCTCATTCTCTGGCAAAGGCATTACATCCGGATGAAGCCAAACAGACCTATGCCTGCAGCTACGAAGAAGCCTGCCGCTACCTGAGAGGAGAAACCCTTTCCTGTGACTCTTCTATGAAAGGATGGATTCTTGTTTCTTACGGCGGATGCTCTCTGGGATGGGGAAAAGCTCAAAATGGTCTGATAAAGAACCATTATCCAAAGGGACTTCGGCTATTATATTAATCCATTTAATGATTTTTTGTCCTTGAAAGACTTAATAACCGGACAGCCACAGCTTTGAAGGCTTTTTATATCCTGATGGCCTTCACTGATAAGAATACAGTCTATACCAAGGGTTTGAGACACCTCAAAATCATGTACGGAATCGCCGATCATGACTGTCTCTTCCCTTGGTATTTTATTATCTTTAAAATATTCAATGGCACGTTCTATCTTTCCGGCCGCACAAAGATCATCAGCTCCCAATATTTTCTCAAAATATCCCGCCACCCCAAAACTCTGTGCATAATGTCTGATGATCTGCGTTGATGACGAGGACAAAATGATCTGGCGGCAGTCCCCGGCCGCAAAAGAATCCAAAAGCTCCTTTACTCCCTCATGCAGAGAAAGCTCCCGCTGATGCTCCTTATAATAACTCTGGAATCTCCTCGTGATCCATTCAAAATCTGTCTGCTCCATATCAAAAAATTTTTCATAAAACAGAAAAATAGGAGTATCCATAGCTTTCCGATACTCCTCCAATGTTATTTCCGGTCTCTGCACATGCCGCAGCATCATATTGACGGCATCCAGAGCAATTCCTACATCATCAACGATCGTTCCATTCCAGTCCCATAGTATATATTTCTTGTTTTTCATCCGGGTTCTCCCTGTAATCTTTAAATAACAACAGACATACCAAAGCATCGTTTATTTCATTCACGCTGTACCAGCCGCCTGAAATGCCCTTTTGTAACTCTGTACCCTATTTACATAGGTTTTGCAATAGGATGGGATGCCTCCATACCGGCGTACCGCACCACTGCCGGCATTGTATGCGGCAAGTGCCATTCTCTCGTCCCCGTTAAATTCCTTGAGTTTTTGGGAAATACACTTTGCTCCCCCCATGATATTCTGCTCCGGATCATAGGGATCCGTCACGCCTAAGCCCTTGGCTGTAGCCGGCATCAACTGCATCACACCCATTGCTCCCGCACTTGAAACACTCTTGGCATTAAAACCTGACTCCGCTTTTGCTATCGCCTTTAATAAGCTCTCGGATACGTTATATTTCTTGGCTGCTTTTTTAAAATACGAATCATATTTCGTCTTTTTCATGGAATCAGCTGTCGTTGTCCTGTCAGAAACTGTGGCAGTCCCAAGCTTGTCCGTTTTTGTGGACTCGTCTTTCTTTTCAGCCACATCCTTATAAGTGACTGTCTGTCCTGTCACAGGATCTCTAAACCCTGACCGGACAGTACTGTCCGAAACATCTTCTGAGTTTTGGGAACTTTTCTTTGTCATCAGCTTGTTTTCGGAACTATTGGCTGTTATGTTTTCTTTTGTTGTCAGATCTGTTTTTTTACTATCCAATACACTTTCAAAGGAGGTGAGTGTTGTACTTCTCCTTTTTCCGTCATTATGTACTGTTAATGGTTTAATATCCAGTCTTAAAATATAATCAATCATTTCTTCCATCCCTTTTTCATTCCGTCTGCATGAAATAACTCCCTGATCGTCATATCACCATCTGCCTCTCCGGGCATCTGGCAATTCACTGCCGGTTTCCCTGTCACAGCAGGAGCCACTCTTGCCGGTGCCGCCCCCTTTAGCCGGGATACATCCGGCTCTGACACGATTTCTTTCTCCCTGTATAGTGATACTTTTTGAACCGGTTCTTCTCCGGCATCCACACACTTTGCCTTCTTTACCTGATGAAATTCTACATTCTGGTATTTCACAGCAGTGACCCCACGGCAACATCCATCTACCGGTCTTTTAAAAACCGCATCTGTTGCGGAGACTCCGGTTATAACAGCCTGTCTTGTCTGTCTGATCTCCAATCTCTCCGCCTCCCTGATCCGACACCCGCCTTACCAATAAACTTCGGATATCATTACTTTGGGCTTCCCCAGCCTGAATTTCCTGCTTAAAGTGCACTGTAAATTATATTGCGAAGCTGCTGCACATCACGATAACCATTTCCTCCGCATTTCTGGATCACATATATGATCGCCAGATCCTCTGCGGGATCCATCGCTACATAAGAGCCCAGCCAGCCATCCCAGCCAAACTCTCCTACAGAGCCCAAACCATATGATGCCTGCACATCCATCATCTGACGCATAAGATCTCCATATCCATATCCTCTGAGAGCCTCCCAGTCGTATGTTTCCAGCTGCTTTGGTGTCAGTTGGTTCCCGGTCATATGCTCCACGGACTTTCTTCCTAAGATCCTCACTCCCTGATAAGTTCCGCCATGCATCATCATCTGAACAAACTTTGAATAATCCTTCACGGTAGATACAAGACCGGCTCCTCCCGATTCAAATGCCGGCTTTTGTTTGTGCATATAGGAAAGACCCAGATGCTGCCATGTACAAGGCTCCAGCTTCCCACTCTCCGGCTTGTATTCATAGTTTTCCATGAAGCGGTCCTGTTTTTCCTCCGGTACATAAAAATCCGTATCTGCCATTTTGAGCGGACCAAATATTGTTTCCTGCAGATACTGTCCATATGACTTTCCTGAAACCACTTCTAAAACTGCCCCCAGTACATCTGCACAGAAGGAATATCTCCACCTTTCACCCGGCTGAAATTCCAGTGGCTGCTGTCCTATGAGATTAGCGAGATCATATGTAGACGTCGGTCTGCCCGCTTCCAGATCCGCATAATATCTGTCTATCATATTCTGCATATATGTACCTGCCGGAAAACTCGCATCCGGATATGTTACTCCCGCCGTCATATTCATCAAATGCTGCAATGTAACCTTTTGCTCCACCGGTACTAATTTCCCATCAACCAACACTTTCTGATCCTTAAATCCCGGCAGATACATGTCCACCGTATCGCTCAGAGAGATCATTCCTTTTTCTACGGCTGCCATCACTGCTGCCGATGTGACAGGCTTTGTCATAGAATAACAGCGAAAAATAGAATCCTCCGTCATCGGAATCTGCCGTTCTGCATCAGCCATACCGAACTGTCGGAAATATACGGTATCTCCTCTGTGGATCACACAAAGACTGGCTCCTTTTATCTCATCTTTCTCAATCTTTGAACGGATCACTCCGTCCGCCTGATCTAATATTCTATAATCCATTTATTTACCTTTCACAAAACAGATAAAATCGTTCATCTGTTTCTTCCTTTTGATTAGAAATATTACTAAACATAGCTAATATAACGAGAACTTCCCACACCCAAAACCGATATATACCCATAATATGTCTTATGTCCTGTTGCATGCAATAGCATTTTGCCTTTCCAAGCATTTTTAAATCCGTAAGCTGTGACTAAAAAATTGTCTTGTCACTTACGGATTTCGAAAAGACGAATTGCTTTGCTGCTTTGATGTTTGATGAACGCATCCTCCCGTATGTACCCCAAGGTGGGAATCAGGGGGTTTGAGAGGCACTTGCACCCGCTGGTACTTACGCTCCAAGTTTTACAGACACATATTTCATCAATTTAACATTTGGGGCGTTATGTACCACTGCGTGGTGCATCGTAGCGGGAGCGTGCCGTCCGAAACAACTGAGCCCACCTATGGGGTTTCAGACGTACAGATGCGTATTCATCAAAGCATTGCAAAGCAAAGTCTTTTCAGAAATCCTACTGATCTGCGTCAATTTTTTAGTCACAGCTCACGGATCAATTTGTATTCCGAGGCAAAATGTCCAATTACTCTTCAGGACATAAGACATATTA